>NZ_JPRS01000070.1 GCF_000738085.1 Cryobacterium sp. MLB-32 | reverse complement strand
ACGCCCTTGCACCGGATGCCTCCGCGGAGAGTTCTGCGATTTCCGCTGACGAACAGCAGTTTAACGATCTCATCGCCGCGGATTCTCGCATTGAGCCTCGCGACTGGATGCCGGAGGGCTATCGCAAGTCACTCGTGCGTCAGATTTCGCAGCACGCGCACTCCGAGATCATTGGCATGCAGCCGGAATCGAACTGGATCACCCGCGCTCCCAGTCTCAAGCGCAAGGCCATCCTGATGGCCAAGGTGCAGGACGAAGCCGGCCACGGCCTCTACCTCTACTCCGCGGCCCAGACGCTCGGCGCCACCCGCGACGGCATGACCGAAGCGCTCATCGCCGGCAAGGCGCGATACTCCTCGATCTTCAACTACCCGACCCCGACCTGGGCAGACATGGGCTCGATCGGCTGGCTCGTCGACGGCGCCGCCATCTGCAATCAGGTTCCGCTGTGCCGTGCGAGCTACGGCCCCTACGGTCGCGCCATGGTGCGCATCTGCAAGGAAGAATCCTTCCACCAGCGCCAGGGCTTCGAGATTCTGCTCGAGCTTATGCAGGGCACCGATGAGCAGCGCGCGATGGCGCAGGAATCGGTGAACCGCTGGTACTGGCCTGCACTCATGATGTTCGGTCCGCCCGACGACGACTCGCCCAACTCCGCCCAATCGATGGCGTGGAAGATCAAGCGCCACTCCAATGACGAGCTTCGCCAGCGCTTCGTCGGCATGCTGGTGCCGCAGGCGGCGGTGCTCGGCGTCACGCTGCCCGATCCCGACCTGAAATGGAACGAAGAGACCCAGCAGTACGACCTCGGCGAAATCGACTGGGCCGAATTCCATGAGGTTCTCGCGGGTCGCGGAGCCAGCAACGCCCAGCGGTTGCAGCGGCGCCGCGACGCCCACGCCGAAGGCGCCTGGGTACGCGAAGCCGCCGCCGAGTATGCCCGTAAACAGTCCCAACGATCTGAAACGGTGGCCTCATGACCGCGCCCGGCGATTCCGCAGCTGAAATCTGGCCCCTCTGGGAGGTCTTTGTCCGTTCCAACCGCGGGCTGAGCCATGTGCACGTCGGCTCCCTGCACGCCCCCGACGAGATCCTCGCGGTGCGCAACGCCCGGGACCTCTACACCCGCCGCGCCGAGGGAGTGTCCGTGTGGGTCGTACCCGCCGCGGCCATCACCACGAGCGACCCCGACGCTAAGGGTGCCTTCTTCGAGTCGCCCGCAGGCAAGAACTACCGCCACGCGAGCTACTACTCCAAGAGTGAAGGAGTGAAGCACCTATGAGTTCACCTGAAGCGGATGTTGCCGCTCACGACGACATCCACGGCCACGCGCAGGTCGACGTGACCGTACTTCCCGACGAACTGATCGCATCGGAATCCGTTGCATCGCCCGACGTCGCGGAATACGCGCTCTGGCTCGGCGACGACTCGCTCGTGCTCTCCCAGCGCCTCGGCTCGTGGATCTCCCGTGCCCCCGAGCTCGAGGAAGACGTGGCGCTCGGCAACATCGCCCTCGACCTGATCGGCCACGCCCGCTCGCTGCTGCACTACGCCGGTTCGGCGTCGGGTCAGAGCGAAGACGATCTGGCCTACTGGCGCGACGAACCCGCATGGCGTTCGCTGCAGCTGGTCGAACAGCCCAACGGCGACTTCGCGCACACCATCGCGCGGCAGTTCATCGTGTCGCACTTCCTGTTCGAGCTTTACACCCGGCTGCGCGACTCGTCCGATGCGACCCTCGCGGCGATCGCCGACAAGGCGGCCAAAGAGGTCGACTACCACCGTGACCACTCCGTGCAGTGGGTGCTGCGACTCTCGCTCGGCACCGACGAGTCCCGGCGTCGCATGATCGTGGCCTTCTCGGACATGTGGCCATACGTGGACGAGATGTTCCGCGACGAACCGCTGCTGGACCGCCTCGAAGGCGTCGCCGTGCGCCCGTCCAGCATCCGCGAGGTCTTCGAACAGGCCATCGCGCCCGTGTTCGCTGAGGCCGACCTGGAGGAACCGCGCGGGTTCATCGCCCAGGGCGGAGGCCGCCGGGGCGTGCATTCGGAACACCTCGGCCTCATGCTCGCCGAGATGCAGGTTCTGGCGCGGGCGCACCCGGGCGCATCGTGGTGACCATGCACGAAACCGCCGCCCGGCCCCGACCGACAGACGAGGCGTCTCTGCGCGCCTGGGTCGTGGCCGCCACGGTCGTTGACCCGGAGATTCCGGTGCTCACGATCGAAGACCTCGGCGTGCTGCGCTCCGTGAGCGTCACGGCCGGCGGTGTCGACGTCGCCCTGACACCGACCTACAGCGGATGCCCCGCCCTCGACGCCATGCGCGACGACGTCTTCGGGGCGCTCACCTCGGCCGGCTACGAGAACGTCACCGTGCGACTCGTGCTGAGTCCCGCGTGGACCACCGACTGGATGAGCGAGGACGGCAGAAAGAAGCTCGAGGAATACGGCATCGCTGCTCCCACGGGCCACGCCGCCGCACGCCCCTCCGGCCCGGCCGGCCCGGTGCGTCTGCAACTCGCGGTCAAATGCCCGCGCTGCAACTCCCTGAACACGCGTGAACTCGCCCATTTCGGTTCGACCTCCTGCAAGTCGCTCTACGAGTGCAAGGCGTGTCTCGAACCCTTCGACTACTTCAAGGTGCTGTGACCATGGCTGCAAAGAATCTGGGTGCGACGAAGCACCGCGCGCGTTTCCACACCCTCACCGTCTCTGACGTGAGACAGCTCACCGCCGACAGTGTGGAGGTGACCTTCGCGGTTCCCGAGGAGCTGCGGGGGTCCTTCGATTACGCGCCGGGTCAGCACCTCGCCCTTCGCGCGACGATCGACGGCCACGAACTGCGCCGCAGCTATTCGATCTGCCGCCCGCCGAGCGTCGATTCCACGGGCGCGGGATCGATCAGCGTGGCCATCAAGCGCGACCTCGGCGGCGTCTTCTCAAGCTGGGCCAACACCGAGCTCACGGTCGGCCAGCAGCTCGAGGTGATGAGCCCGCAGGGCACGTTCACGTCCACGCTTGACGACCTCGACGACACACACATCGTGGGCATCGCGGCGGGCTCGGGCATCACCCCGCTGATGTCACTCGCGCACACCGTGCTGGCGGCATCCGCTACCTCGCGTTTCACGCTCGTGTACACGAACCGCACCGCTCTCGACGTGATGTTTCTTGACGAGCTTGCCGACCTGAAGGACCGCTACCCGGCCCGGCTCGCGCTGTACCACGTGTTGTCGCGGGAGCAGCGTTCCTCCTCACTGCTTACCGGTCGCATCGATGAAGACAAGTTCCGCCGCATGCTTCAGACCATCCTGCGCCCCGGAACCGTCGACGAGTGGTTTCTCTGCGGACCGTTCGAGCTCGTGCAGCTCTGTCGCGATACCCTGGCGGATGTCGGGGTCGAAACGAACCGCGTGCGCTTTGAGCTGTTCACCACGGGCGAGACCAACCGGGCGAGCGGCGACACCGGCCGACCCGTGACCGTGGCGGCGGGCGACAAGACCTTCCAGATCGAGTTCACCCTCGACGGGCAGAGCAACACGGTGACCACGCCGGTCAATGCGAACGAGAGCATCCTCAACGCCGCCCTGCGCGTGCGGCCCGATGTGCCGTTCGCCTGCGCCGGGGGAGTGTGCGGCACCTGCCGCGCCAAGCTCGTCAGCGGCGACGTCACGATGACCGAGAACTACGCGCTCGAGCCCGACGAGATTGAGCGCGGCTACGTGCTCACGTGCCAGTCCCACCCCACCACCGAGAAGGTCGTCGTCGACTACGACGTCTGACCTCCGCCTGATTGTTTCGGCCGAACCAGAAAGGCGGATGCCCGTGATCGATCTGACCATCGACGACGACGTCGCGTACGTGGTGCTCAACGCACCGGAGAAGATGAACGCCCTCAACGAGGCCGCGGTCGGCGAGCTCGACGCGGCGTACGCATCCGCTGAGGCGGCCGGCGTGCGAGCCTCGTGCTGCGCGGCGAGGGGCGGGCCTTCTGCGCCGGGCGCGACATCTCGGCCGTCGACCCGCGCACCGACGACGTGCAGGGCTACCTCGGCGGGCTCGTCACCGCGCTCATGCATCGTATGAGTTCGTTCCCGGCACCCACCTTCGCCGCCGCGCACGGAGCGTGTCTCGGTGTGGGCCTCGGCCTGCTGATCGCCACCGACGTGGTCTACGTGGCCGACACCGCCAAGATCGGCTCGCCGTTCGCGAACCTCGGCGCCACCCTCGACTCGGGCGGCCACGCCCTGTTCGTGGAACGGCTCGGCGCGCACCGCACGCTCGACCTCATCTACTCCGGCCGACTCATGTCGGGCGCCGAGGCGGTGGCCGGAGGACTCTTCAGCCAGGTTTTTCCCGCGGACGAGCTGACGGATGCCACGGTGCAGGCCGCCGTGCGCGCCTCGGCCGGCGCCACCAAGGCCTTCCTGGCCAGCAAGGCGCTCGTGCAGTCGCTGCGCGATGAGCGCCTCGGCCTCTGGCAGAGCATGACCGCAGAGACGAACGCCCAGGCCGCGCTGTGCGACACCGAGGACTACCGCGAGGGCTTCGCCGCTTTCCAGCAGAAGCGCAAGCCCACGTTCACCGGTCGCCCCTGACCCGCGCTGGCACGGGCTCGACACGCCTAACAGGGGCACAATGCACGCCTGAGCGCGACGGATTCGATCGACTGGCACCCCGATCCGCGCGTGGATGAGACCATCGGGCGGCTGCCCGGGTGGTGGCAGCAACGCGTTTGTTACCGGGCCCGCGCGCTGGTGCACGAGGTAGACCCCGAGGTCGAGGAGGCCGTCAAGCGCCCGACCCAGCCCTTCTTCGTGCTCCCCGGCAACATCTGCTCCGTGCTCGCGGCCACTGACCACGTCAACGTCGTCCTGTCCGACGGCAGAATCGTTTCGGATCCCGAACAGATCATCACGGGCGGACACGATAACCAGAGGGCGAGACGACAGAGCCCCGGGCGCGTGCGTGAAGGGCCGATCAGATCCGCGTGCTTCATCGGCTTACATCACCGCAGTGATGTCAGAGCGGATGCGACGTGCCCGGCAAGCTCCAAGACCTGGTCGCGATCACCGTCTTCAACCGGACGTTGGCCGTTGATCGAGGTGCCCAGTCGCACCCAGTCCCCGTCGACGACGAAGTCAACGGAGCACGCCGATACTGTCCCGACGGGGCACAGAAGGTAGGCCTGTTCGCTCACGCCGGCGACGGTCACGGCCTCGTGTTTTTCCCACACGCCGCTCGCTACGTGGTCGGTATCGAACGCCCACGCCGCATTCGGAAGCAGCTCCAGATTGGCGAGGGTCACGTCGGAACCGGCCGGCCCCACACTGCAGCGCGCCACGCCGGCGAGCGTCGCTGCCCCCGTCATCACACTCCACCCGCCGCTGCCGTATTGGGAGTGCACGGGCAATTCCTCCGCGTGAAAGACGGACTGAACGGTTGCCGCGGGCAGTATCGCCTCGCAGTCGGTGCGTGCGGTGACAGCGGCGACAGGTGCGGTCGTGTTCGAGGCCGCGGCAACCCGTGCGGTGACCGCGTTCAAAATGGGCAAGGCGAGCGCCCGCACAGCCGCGTCGGATGCCGCGTCGGCGGCGTTCGCCCCCTGCAGGAAGACATCAATCCAGGCCTGCCCCACGACGATGTTGGAGGTGCAGAGGCCCGACTGAGCGAAACACGTCGTACCTGACGTGTCTCCGATGGTCGGTGCGTCGTCGAGCGGATGATCACCGGTGTGCCGGTCAATCTGCGCGGCCGTGGCATCGGGGAGCACCTGCACGGTGAGTTCGTCGTAGGCCGGATTGGCCACGCCACCGAGCGGCACGTCGTCATTGCCCCAGGTGCAGCTCAACCCGCCGATGCTCTGCACGGCATACGTGACGGGAGACACCGATGGCGTCCAGCTCGTTCTCGGCTGGTATTCGTTGGGACCAAAAAGAGCGTCGAGTTCGGCGGGTGTTACGAGGTCGTCGCAGGCCATATCGAAGCGTGAAGCCGGTGCCGACGACAGCTCGGTCGGGGGCGAGGCCGACGGAGTCACCGGCGCAGCGGATGGTGCCGCAGTCGGGCTCGTACACCCCGCCAACGCCAGAATCACGACAAACCCAAACCCCATGACCGAAACGACGCTGTTTTTCCCCATGTTCGCAACGTACCAGCACGTCTGGATTCGCTTCACACTCGGCAAGCACGATTCTGGACGGGCGGTCATGAGCGCGGCCCTGTGCGGGGTGTCCTGGGTTCGACGAGTTCACCCGGTTCTGCGCGGCATGACGGTACGTTGGTTAGCGGGGGGACGACAATGGTCCTCATTTCTTTCACACAGGAGGTTGACCATGACAGATTTTCCACCGCCCGTTTCGCGCGATACCCACGAGGACCCCGTGCCCCTGCCGCCACTCGCGCCGGTCGCGGAAAACGTTGACACGTCGCCTGCGCCATTCAGCAAGATGGCAATCGCGAGTTTTGTCATCGCCTGTATCTCAGCGATCATTTTCGGTTTTCTGGGTGCCCTCGCAGCCGCGCTGGCTGTTCAGTCGATCCGCACCATCCGGCGCACGGGTGCCCGCGGTCGCGGCTTGGCGATCGCCGGTTTCTGTGTCGGCCTGGCCAGCTTCCTGTTTTCCCTGATTGCCCGTTACTTCCTGATGTGATGTGGCCCCGGGTCCGCCGGTGCCGGTTGTGGCGGCGCGAGCCCCCGCTCCGTGCGCGGGGACTTTCGCTTGCCATCGGGCAGGCGTGAGTCCCGGCGTCAGAGACCGGCGGGGAATTTCCGGGCGCGCGGCGCGTTGTCCCTGGCAATACCGATGACGGCGGCGGGAGCCGACCGGCGGCCTGAACGAGGCCGAAACCAACGGAAGGAATCTTGCTCGTGGGCCTCAACACTCTGGATCTCACCAATCGACGCGGAATCATCACAGGCGCGGGGCAAGGCATCGGCCGGGCACTGGCGCTCGAATTCGGCCGTCGCGGAGGCCACCTCCTGCTCGTCGGTCGACAGCTGGCTACCCTCACCGAAACCGCGCGTCTCGTTGCCCTCGAGGGGGGAACCACGGAGGTCCTGGTCGAAGACCTGACCACGCCGGGAGCGGTTGACCGGATCGCTCAGACGGTCGCCTCCTGGCGCACCGTCGACCTGCTCGTCAACAATGCAGGCAACGTGCGAGCAGGCCGGCTCGAATTGACCACAGACGCGGATGTCCACTCGATGATCGACCTGAATCTCACGGCGCCGATTCTGCTGACCAAGACCCTGCTGCCCCTGCTTCGGCAGAGCGGGAACGCACGTGGGAGCATCCTGCTGAACATCGCCAGTGGGATCGCGCTCGTGGGCCTGCCCTTCTACTCCGTGTATGCGGCAACGAAGTCGGGCATCGCGCAGTTCGGCGAGGCGCTGCGTCGCGAGTTGATGGGAACCGGAGTTCATGTGGCGACCGTATATCCCGGAGCAACCGACACCGCGATGATGACGTCGCAGAATGCCGGGTCCGACCTCGGTTGGGGACGCCGCTCCCTTGACGACGTCATCACCGACGTGATGGTCGGCCTGGCGGCCGGCGAACATGAAATCAACACCGCGCCGGAAGGCCGCCGGGAGATGCAGCGGCTCAACATCTCCGATCCGCTGGCAGTGGACGCGGCTCTCGCTCCCAGCCTCGAAGCTCTCGAACTGGCCGTGCGAGACCACCGCAGCATCTGAGGTACGCCGCCGCATCCGGACCCGCAGCGTGACGATGCCGCAGGTGCACCCTGTGCTGTCTCCTTCTATGCTGATTCGATGGGTGTTGAACGGAACGCTGAAAACCGGGCCTTGCGCGTTGACGGGCTGGTGAACGCACGCGATCTCGGCGGCCTGCCGCGACGAGATGGCACGCTCACTCCGACGGGAGTCTTCTTCCGTTCTGAGAATATCGACGGCGTCACACCGGTCGGGTGGGATCAGGTGCGCGAGGCCGGCATCCGTACCGTTGTCGACCTGCGGCAGCCCGCGGAACGGGGGCGGGACAGCCAGCCGCGACCCGACTGGCTCACCACCGTGCACGTAGACCTGGACGGTCTCGACAACGTCGCCTTCTGGAAGGATTTCTGGAATAACGGGCTGGTCGGAACGGCCCTTTACTTCCTGCCACACCTGAAAGTGATGCCCGAGCGCAGTGTCGCGGTGCTGGCGGCCCTGGTCCGCGCGCCAGAGGGGGGCGTGCTGTTTCACTGCATGGCGGGGCGAGACCGAACGGGACTCATCGCGCTGTTGCTTCTCACGGCCGTCGATGCCCAACCGGAGGCGATCGTGGACGACTATCTGCAGACGGTCAGGCTGGCGGATGTGCGTGCCCTGAATTCGAAACGGAGTAACGACGAACCCGCGATCGAGGCGTTGTGCCAATCACTCGGCACGACGACCGAGGGAGCATTTCGCTCGGCGCTCAGCGGGCTCGACCTGCCCGCGATCCTCGCAGCGTCTGGATTCAGCGAGGCCGACAGGGTCGCCCTCGCAACCTGGCGCGGCACGGTCCCGATCGCACCCTCGGCTACCGATTAGGCCGATCGTGCCCCATTGGCCAGCGCGACCGCACGGCCAGAACCGGAGGATGTCCATGGAACGCCACCCACCGATCGAACCATTCGCGACCGGAATGCTGCACGTCGGCGACGGCCACCGCGTCTACTGGGAAACGAGCGGGAACCCGTCCGGCACCCCGGTCGTCATTCTCCACGGCGGCCCGGGGTCGGGGACCACTCCCGGCGGCCGGCGCTCGATTCGAGAACGCGCTGTAACGGGGTGACCGTGTGACCTGCCACGTTCTGCCCCTTGGATTTCGTGACCTGCCATCTTCTGCCCCTTGCCACGAGGCGAAGGGGCAGAAGATGGCATGTCGCGCGTGCTGCGTGTGCGTGTGCTCGTGGTCGCCGGGATCGTGTCCGAGCCGGAGCCGGTATCGTTAACGGGTCCGGCAAAGGAGGAAACATGACCACTCGGTGGGCGCGTTTCACTCGCGGCTGGATTGTCGCGGTCGTCTCCACCTTCGTCGCCGCCGTGTCGCACACAGTCGGTGGTGGCGCCGGTCCCGGCCTCCTGCCCATCGTCGTCTCGCTGGCCTTCGCCGGCATGATCTGTGTCGTTCTTGCCGGACGCACCCTGTCACTGTGGAGGGGGACACTCGCCGTGCTCGCGAGCCAGGTGATCTTTCACGGGTTGTTCTCCGTCGGCAGCTCGGGTGGTTCTCTCTCGCCCGAGGCGATCACCGCCTCGGCAACCCACCAGCACGGACAGGTGCCCGGGATCATCGAGGCCACCGGATCCGCCGCGATGAGTGGTGCCGGCCATGAAGGCACCACCATGTGGGCGGCGCACCTGGTCGCAGCGGTCGTGACGATCGCCGCGTTGCGCTTCGGCGAACGCGCCTTCTGGGGCCTGCTCGAGACGGCCGCCCTCATCCTCCGCGCCCTCTTCCAGCCCGGACTCACGATGGTCGTTCCGCCCGTCACCGGGCGACGTCCGACCACGGCGCGCGTCAGCGCACCCCGGGATCTCCTCGTTCTGCTCACGTCGGTTCGGCGCCGTGGGCCGCCAGTGGTCGTTCGTGTCGCCTGAGACACCCGCCGGGAAACGGCGCGATTTCTCGGATACCACCAGACCGATATCCCCTCCGCACCGAACGAGCAGCAGACACAGCGCTGCGCTCTGGCCGCCGTCGTCGGCCGCCGTGCACACCGATTTTTGAAGGACCACCGCATGACGTTCTCACCCGCCCGATCCGCACTCCGCACGTCCGCACTCACCGCATCCGCTCTCACCGCCGGCGTGCTGCTTGCCCTCGGCTCGCCGCTCGCCGCCAGCGCGCACGTCTCGGCCGACGCCACCTCGACTGCTGCCGGCTCCTCCACCCTGCTCACCTTTGCGACTCAGCACGGTTGTGAGGGCTCGTCCACCACGAGCATCGCCGTGTCGATTCCGGAGAGCGTCTCGAGCGTCGCGCCGACGGTCAACCCCGGCTGGGATGTCTCCAAGGTCGCTGTCGACCTGGCGACTCCGATCGATGACGGCCACGGAAACACGGTCACCACGCGCACCGGTCAAATCGTCTACACGGCGCAGGCGCCGTTGCCTGACGGCATCCGCACCTCATTCGTGCTGAGCTTCACGATCCCGGCCGATGCCGAGGGGCAGACCCTCGAGTTCCCGGTGCTGCAGACCTGCGAGGTCGGTTCGACCAACTGGAACGAGACCACGGTCGACGGTGAAGATGAGCCGGCCGTCCCCGCACCGTACATCGAGGTCACCGGGGCCGTCGCCGACGCGCATGACCACGGGTCAGCGACCGAGGACGTCACTGCCTCTGAGACCACGCCCGCCTCCGTTTCCTCCGAGGACGTGCTCGCCCGCGTGCTCGGCGTCGGTGGCCTTGTGGTCGGCGCGGTGGGTATCGTGCTCGCCGTGACCTCGCGGCGCAAGCAGTCGGCGTAGTACCCCGTGCTGCGCCGCGTCTTGTCTCATCGGTCGGCGATGTCGCCGTTTGCCGCGACCCTCCTGGGCGGCGGTATCGTCGTGGCCGCGTTGGGGTTGTTCGCCGCTCCCGCTTCGGCGCACAACTACCCGGTGGGCTATTCCCCCGAAGAAAACTCGGTCGTCACGGAGCAGCCAGGCGTGTTCTCCGTCACAACGAACGACCTGTTGCTCGACCTCGACGGCTCCGGCGCGGCCAGCGCGATGGAGATCACCGGTCCGACCACTGCGGGCGCCCCGCTTTACTACGGTGATGGTTGTGCCACGGTCTCCGGGGCAACGGTTGAGACGACGGCGCAGCTCGGCGAGGCCGGCGAGTACACGGTGGTGTGGCAGACCGTCTCCACCGACGGCCACGCCGTGTCGGGGGAGTTCTCCTTTACCTGGCAGCCGGCCGCCGGCCAGGTTCTCGCGGAGGGGTCAAGCACCAGACCTGACTGCGGCGGTGAGGGCAACCGGGCAGCGGATGCCCCGGCCACCGATTCCGGGGCTGCGGACTCATCCGCTGCTCCGGCCATGAGTGATGTGGTCTGGATTGGCGGTGCCCTCGGCGCCGTGCTGCTCGCGGTCGGTGCCACGGTCTACGTCGTGCGCCGCGCACCGCGGTCGTAACCCGGCCGCGGTAATCCACCCGCACGCGTCGGTCGCTCGACTCCTGCGGGTGGAGCGGCCCGCCGCCCGGACCACTCCGCACGGTAGACTCGACTGGTGAGTTGGAACGCGGAAATCCCCTGGAATCCTGACGAGTTCGAACCACCGGACGACTTCGACGCCCCACCGCCCCCCGACTACGGCGGTTACGAGGCCGCCCCGCAGCCCGGTGGCCCCGCCGCCGATGGCCCCCCCTGCCGGCGGTCGCCCGGCACCAGCGGCCCGCTTCAGCGCCACCACGCCGGCCACTCGCAAGTTCGCCACCGCGGCCGAGGCACTGCACACGGTCTTTGGTTACGACACCTTCCGCGGCGACCAGGCCGAGATCATCGCCCAGGTCGTGGACGGCAAGGACGCCGTCGTGCTCATGCCCACCGGCGGCGGCAAGAGTCTCTGCTACCAGATCCCGAGCCTCGTGCGCGAAGGAACGGGAATCGTCGTGTCCCCGCTCATCGCCCTCATGCAGGACCAGGTCGACGCCCTCACCGCGGTCGGCGTGCGCGCCGCCTTCCTCAACTCAAGCCAGGACTCCGCCTCACGCGGCCAGGTGGAACGCGACTACCTCGCCGGCAACCTTGACCTGCTGTACGTGGCGCCGGAGCGTCTCTCGAGTGAGGCCACCAAGCGTTTCCTCGACCAGGGAACGATCGCGCTCTTCGCCATCGATGAGGCGCACTGTGTTTCCCAGTGGGGCCACGACTTCCGCCCCGACTACCTCGCCCTCTCCGAGTTGGCCGACCGCTGGCCCGACGTGCCGCGCATTGCCCTCACGGCCACGGCCACGGATGCGACGCACCAGGAAATCACGAGCCGCCTGCAGATGGGCGACGCCAAGCACTTCGTGGCGAGCTTCGACCGGCCGAACATTCAGTACCGCATCGTGGGTAAGTCCGAGGTGCGCAAGCAGCTGCTGTCGTTCATCAAGACGGAGCACCCCGATGACGCCGGAATCGTCTACGGGCTGAGCCGCAAAACCGTCGACCAGACCGCCGAGTTCCTGCGCCAGAACGGCATCAACGCCCTGCCGTACCACGCCGGTCTCGACGCCGGGCTGCGCGCCCGCACCCAGTCGACGTTCCTGCGCGACGAGGGCGTCGTCATCGTCGCGACCATTGCCTTCGGCATGGGAATAGACAAGCCCGACGTGCGTTTCGTCGCACACATCGACCTGCCCAAGTCCGTCGAGGGCTACTACCAGGAGACGGGCCGCGCGGGCCGTGACGGCGCCCCCGCCAACGCCTGGCTCGCCTACGGCCTCGCCGACGTGGTGCAGCAGCGTCGCATGATCGACGAGTCGCCCGGCGATATGAGCCACCGACGCAAGCTCTCGGCGCACCTTGATGCCATGCTCGCGCTGTGCGAAACCGTGCACTGTCGCCGCGTCAACCTGCTGCGGTACTTCGGCCAGACCAGCGAGCCGTGCGGTAACTGCGACACGTGCCTGCAGCCGCCAGAGGCCTGGGACGGCACTGTACCCGCTCAGAAACTGCTGTCCACCATCGTGCGCCTGCTCCGCGAGCGCAACCAGAAGTTCGGCGCCGGTCACCTCATCGACATTCTGCGCGGTAAAGAAACCCCCCGGGCCACCCAGCACCGGCACACCGAGCTGAAGACCTGGGGAATCGGCGCCGACCTGAGCGACCAGCAATGGCGCGGTGTGGTGCGGCAGCTGCTCGCGCAGGGCTACCTCGCTACCTCGGGGGAGTACGGCACCCTGATTCTCACGGACACCGCCTCCGAGGTGCTCGCCGGCAGCCGTCAGGTGCAGCTGCGCACCGAGCCCGACCGGCCCGTGCGCTCGGCCGGGGCCCGCACCTCGAGCAAGAAGGCCGCGGCCGCCGACCTGTCGCCCGAGCAGGCAACACTGTTTGAATCTCTGCGGGTGTGGCGGTCCGCGCAGTCGAAGGAGCAGGGTGTGCCGGCGTACATCGTGTTTGGCGACGCGACGTTGCTCGCCGTCGCGGCCGCGAAGCCGACCAGCATCGGTGACCTTGACGGGATCACCGGGATCGGGGCCAAGAAACTCGAGGCGTACGGCGAGGCGCTGCTCGAGGTGGTCGCGGCAGGTCCCGGAGCCTGAGAATGGACATGTCGGACCTCGACTGGACGGGGTACTTCGACTCCCAGGCCGGCCGGCGCGTGCGGTCGCTCCTCGTCGACACCCTGGCCCGCCGGGGCGCGGCCCCGCCGGGCACCGCGCTCGACCTCGGCTGTGGCGAGGGAACCGAGACGCGGCATCTGCTGCGCAACGGATGGCGAGTGTTCGCCTATGACGCTGACCCGGCATCCGAGGCGCGGGTGCGCGCCGGCCTCGACGCCGAGCAGCTGAGTCGCCTGACGTTCACGGCGAGCAGGTTCGAAGACCTCGGAGCGCTTCCCCCGGCGCACCTGGTGTACTCGTCGTTTGCGCTGCCGTTTTGCAGCCCCGAGGCCTTCCCGGGCCTGTGGACAAGCATCCGTGCGGCGCTCCGGCCCGGCGCGTGGTTCGCCGGAGAACTCTTCGGACCGCGCGACGACTGGGCGCACACCCCTACGATGAACTTTCACGACCGCGTCGGGGTCGAGGGTCTGGTCTCGGGGCTCGAGGTGGCGAGTGTCGTGGAAGACGATCGCCCCGGCCAGTCCTTTGGCGGCCCGAAGCACTGGCACGTCTTCCATATCTCCGCGCGACGCCCGTCCTGACGTGTGCGGTCTTGTGGGTGATAGCTGAGAGAAAGCTGATGCGGTTGCGGAAACCTACAAAACAGATGCCGCCGTGCGCATGCTTCTTTGTAGGCCGGTCACGCACTATTTCGCGCCCCGCAGCGACGGCTTTAGCGTGGGCGGACAGCGATGTTTCGCGCGAAACAGTTAGGACCAACGATGGCCGACACCATTCAGCGCCCCACCACCAGCAGGACCACCAGAAGCAGCACCATTCCCGCCGAGGAGACCACTAACACCGGGCCGGTCGCGCTCGACGGCGTGACGACCCCGCCCACGGTCGACGTGGCGAGCCTTGGCCGTCAGCTGCTCGGCACCTGGGCCGACGTGCGCATTGAGGCCCGCAAGCTTTCTGCCCGGCCCGACATGCAGGGCATCCCCGGCCTGTCGATGGCGGAGCACCGCACCCGTGTCTTCGGCCAGCTCAAGGTTCTCGCCGACAACGGCCACGTGTTGCGCGCTTTTCCCACCCACCTCGGCGGCAAGGACGACCACGGTGGAAACATCGCCGGCTTCGAAGAGCTCGTCATGGCGGACCCGAGCCTGCAGATCAAGGGTGGCGTGCAGTGGGGTCTGTTCGGTGCGGCCGTTCTACACCTGGGCACCACCAAGCACCACGACAAGTACCTGCCCGACATCATGAACCTCACGGTTCCCGGCGCGTTCGCGATGACCGAGATCGGCCACGGTTCCGATGTGGCGAGCATCGGCACGACCGCCACCTTCGACCCCGAGACCGACGAATTCGTCATCAACACCCCGTTCCGTGCGGCCTGGAAGGACTACCTCGGCAACGCCGCCAAAGACGGCATCGCCGCCGTGCTCTTCGCCAAGCTCATCACCCAGGGTGTCAACCACGGCGTGCACGCGTTCTACCTGCCTATTCGCGACGAGAACGGCGAGTTCCTGCCGGGCGTCGGCGGCGAAGACGACGGCCTCAAGGGCGGTCTCAACGGCATCGACAACGGCCGTCTGCACTTCGACCACGTGCGCATCCCGCGCGAGAACCTGCTCAACCGCTACGGCGACGTCACGGCCGACGGCACATACTCGAGCCCCATCTCCAGCCCGGGCCGTCGCTTCTTCACGATGCTCGGCACCCTGGTTCAGGGTCGGGTGTCTCTCGACGGTGCGGCCACCGCGGCATCCGCCCTCGCGCTCACGATTGCGATCACCTACGGCAACCAGCGGCGCCAGTTCACTGCGGGGAGCCCCACCGACGAAGAGGTCATCCTCGACTACCAGCGCCACCAGCGCCGTCTGCTGCCGAGACTGGCCACCACCTATGCGCAGACCTTCGCGCACGATGATTTCCTGGTGAAGTTCGATGGCGTGTTCAGCGGCAAGGCCGACACGGATGCCGACCGTCAAGACCTCGAGACCCTTGCCGCCGCCCTCAAGCCGCTGTCTACCTGGCACGCCCTCGACACCCTGCAGGAGTCCCGCGAGGCCTGCGGCGGCGCCGGCTTCATGGCGGCCAACCGGCTCGTGGGCCTGCGCGCTGACCTTGACGTGTACGCCACGTTCGAGGGCGACAACAACGTTCTGCTGCAGCTCGTGGCCAAACGCCTCCTCACCGACTACAGCCGCAAATTCGCCAAGGCGGATCCGGGTGCGCTCGCGCTGTTCGTCGTGCAGCAGGCAGCCGGTCGCGCCTACCACGGCAGCGGTTTGCGCAGCCTGGCTCAGCTCATGACCGACCGAGGCTCGACGGCGCGTTCGGTCGGGGCGCTGCGTGACACGGACCTGCAGCGCGAGTTGCTCACCGACCGCGTCGAGGCCATGATCGCCGACGTCGCGGGCAAGCTGCGCGGCGCGACAAAGCTGCCCAAGAAAGACGCGGCGGACCTGTTCAACGCGCACCAGAACGAGCTCATTGAGGCCGCGCGCGCTCACGCCGAGCTGCTGCAGTGGGAAGCGTTCACCCGCGCCCTCGAGAAGACCGAAGACCCCGGCACGAAGCAGGTGCTCACCTGGCTGCGCGATCTGTTCGGCCTCGGACTGGTCGAGAAGAACCTCGCCTGGTACCTCATCCACGGGCGCCTGTCGGCGAAGCGCGCCCAGGCCGTCACGGCCTACATCGACCGACTGATCGCGCGCATCCGCCCACACGCGCAAGACCTCGTCGACGCGTTCGGGTACACCCAGGATCACCTGCGTGCCCCGATCGCCAGCGGAATCGAGCGCGAACGGCAGGACGAGGCTCGCGGCTACTACGCCGACCTGCGCGCCTCCGGCAACGCCCCCCGGGAGGAGAAGGCCTCCAAGAAGTAGCGTCGTCATTCGCGCGACCGTATCGTGACGGTTGTGCGCGGTCACAGGTGGCGACGACGCACGGGAACGTGGTTCACGAAACGGGTTTGTCTCAGGAGACCGGGCTTTGGGCGGGCGATTGTCATTCGGGAACAGGGTTGCGAGACTTTCTCCAACCTGGACGGTGTCCAGGAGATTCGCTACGATCCCGGCAAGATCACAAGCACGTTCCCAGAAGTTGTGGATGTCTTAGAGGGAGAATTTCCGCAACCGTAGGTGATGCCGAGTCATCCGGCCGCTTGAAACTTCTACTTGGGTTCCGAGGACGCATTCGGGCTGAGCCGGGCAGCCATTCTTTTTTGCGCTGAGAAGCCTCGCTGGTCCATGGGTGAGGCCCCGGCCCGTGGCGATCCGCTGGACTTTGGCGACGGTTCCAGCGGCGCTGTGGCGCCCGGCGGTCCACGTGAGGAGTGTGCTCGTGGCCCGCGACTGCATTCAGGACCGCGCTGGCGTGGGGTGTGTCGCATCCCGACCTGATTGGTGTGAGAACTGTTCCTCCACAGGGAAGAATCTTTGCGAGTTGTGCACAGAAATGCCCGGTCAGAGCCGTTTAGGTCGCTCCAGTGTCGGTGGTGGCGGGGAAAATTATGCCATGACCACTTCAACGGACCTCCTGATCGAGAGCACGGCGGCACTCGCCGACACGTACTCTCGAGCCCTGGGTGGCGGGACGTGTTCGGAGGGCGGGCCGAGTGCCGGGTTGGAGCTTCAGCGGATGACCGACGCGGGTTTGTTGGCTGTGGCGGATGCCGTGTTTGCGAGTGGGCGACGGTTGGACGCGCTGAAGGCGCAGGTGGCCGGTCAGCTGCAGGACCGGTTCGAGCACGATTCGGGGCCGCACAGCATCTCGGCCCGAACCGGCAACAGGAATGCCGCGGCAGCCCTGACGGATATCGGACATATCTCCATGGCGGAGGCCGGGCGACTCTGTCGAGTCGGGGCAGCGACCAAGCCACGGATGAGCCTGATCGGCGAGGCGCTACCGCCGGAATACTCCGAGGTGGCCGAGGCCCTCGCTGCCGGGGCCTTGACGGTGGATTCGGCGCTGTACATCACGGCGAACCTGACGCAGGCGGCACCGCGCGCGACCACCGACGACATGATCGCAGCGGAAAAGGAACTGGTGGAGTTCGCGGCGACCAATCCGGTGGACTCGGTGCGAAAACTGTCGGTGCGCTACCGCGACGCGCTTGATGYCGACGGGGTCGAACCGCGCGAGGAGGTGCTCGTCTCGCGGCGGGCTCTGACCCGGCTGGTGCAGCCCAACGGCATGAAACGCTACATTCTCGACGCCGACCCGGTGTTGGCCGCGTTCCT
>NZ_JPRS01000069.1 GCF_000738085.1 Cryobacterium sp. MLB-32 | reverse complement strand
CAGTCTTTGGCGTTTACAGCGATCCCAACACGTGGCAGCACCTGCCCGTGGGGCGTCACCACACTCGAGAGCAGTCCAGACAGATCATCGAAGACGCCATCACGAGCAGTCGTGAGCACGACATCGGTCAATGGGCGGTGCGTGTGGGTGTCCAAGGAGCTAACGAAGCTCTGACAGCGGGCACGTTCATCGGTACGGGCGGAGTGAACATGACTCCAGCACTCGTCTGGAACCTCGGGTATCGTCTCTCCCCGGCCGCGTGGGGTCGAGGTTTCGCTACGGAAATCGCCCGCGGTGCGGTGGCTGCCGTCCGAGCCCAGAATGACTCAGTTGCCATCACGGCCCGCGTCCTGTCCAATAATCCTGCTTCGGCGCGGGTCGCGTTGCGCGCCGGGCTGAACAAGGTGTGGGAAGGACCAACAATGGCTGCAACCGGAGCGGGCATCACTGGGGAAGTCTTCTCAGATCGGGATCTCGCAGACGATGCCTTTCGCTGGTTGATCGAGAACGTTTAGGATTCCCTACATCGACCGACGGGTATGCCAGGCCTGTGCCATTAGGGAGTTGCGGTCGTACTCATCTCTGCGGCAACCTGCTCAGCCTCGGCAGCAGAACCGAACCCCAGCGCTATCTGGCCGGTGGTGACGGCATTCATCACCCGCGGTGCGGAGAGGACCCGGCCGTCGAGGACGAAGGCCAGATTCTTATTCATAGCCTCGCGGGTAACCTCGCCGAGCGTGCCGGAATCACCCTCGTTCAGCTCAATGAGGACCGAATCTGCCGAGCTTGGAACCTCGGGGAGCGCTACGGACGTCGGTGTGACAGTACCCAGCGATTTTCCCAACTCATAGGTAATGGTTCCGCCCCTGTCACATGCGGTCGCTGGGCCGTCTGAGGTCAGAGCCGGCGCAGTGCAGGGACCACTAACAGAAGAGACCACCAGACGCAGCTCGAGAGGCTTCCCCGGCGAACCGGTGTCACCGTCAGCCACGCTGCTGCATCCCGTGAGGAGGCCCACGAAGGCGCCAAGTGCAAGGACGAAGGCTGGCCCTCCTCGCGTCCGAGTCCTGCGCCCGTCTGCGATATGTGAGCCGGACAATGCTGTTGTAGACAATTTGGTTCCCCCTCGTTGCGGCAGTGCGTGTTCCGACGCCTTGGGTGATGAGCACCCACCCGGGTCAAGGAACTTCCTCCAACGTCGCAGTGAATCGAACAGGTGTCAATAAGTGGCCCTGTGGTCGGCTGGACACATATCCCGCAGCCCGTTTCCCTGCGACACAGAACCGGCGCATTCGCCCGCCGGACGATTTGACCCAGATCTGTTTGCCGTGGCTGTTCCTCGTGCGGGCAGGCTCGTCGAGATTTCGTGTGCGGTGTCGTTACGCGGCCGAGCCTGTCAGACCCCGAGACCTGATCCCCCGACACCCCAAGCCGCTGGTCGAGGAGCGAGGAACGCTCGGGTCGAGCTTGTCGAGACCAGTATCGAGACCTCGTGACCTGATCCCCACAACGCCCCCTCCCGCTGGTCGAGCCTGTCGAGACCCCGTGGGCTGATCCCCACAACGCCCCATCCCGCTGGTCGAGCTTGTCGAGACCTCGTGAGCCGATCTTGCCATCTTAGAGGCGAATAATGCTTCGAATAACTTCTCCACAATGGTGAGCTTTTCTCGAACAGTGTCAGTGGTGCGTGGGATCCTTATTTCATGGAGAACACCAATGAAGTTCCTCCACCGGAGGACGCCGCGGGCAGCAGCCCGCCCGAACCCGTCGGCCTGACGCCCGAACAGCGCGCAGCAGCCGACACCCAGCTCCGCTTGCTCGATGCGGTGAAAGAGCACGACCGAGCGATCTGCGCGGCGCAGGCCGCGCGGGCGGCCGCGGTCGATGAGATCATGCGCTGGACCCGGGCGACGGCCGAGACCGGCCGACCCACCACGGCCGCTCGTGGAAGGAAAGGGTACGTGGAGTGGTCGTCAATGACGGCCGCTCACGAGGGCCTCGTCGCTGAACTCGCGTGCCTGCTGACGCTGACGGAGAATTGCACCCGCAACCTCATGTGCCACAGCGAACTCCTGCAGCACAAGCTGCCCGCCACCCGAGCAGCCCTGACGCGTGGGGACATCAGTTACCGCCACGTCGAGGTCATCATCGACAACGTTCTGGCCCTCCCTGATGAGGCCTGGCAGGACTTCGAACGAGAGGCTCTGACTGAGAGTGAGACGCTCACGGTGCCGCAGTTCACGAAGAAGGCCATCCGCATTCGGGAACTCACGCATCCTGAGTCGATCGCCGTGCGGCACAAACGCGCCCTCGCTGACCGGTGCTTCTTTGTCGGCCCGGGCCGTGACGGCATGGCGTACCTGGAGATGACTCTGAGCAATGAGGATGCCAGTGCGATCCGTGATCGGGTTGAGGCGATGGCGAAGAACCTCCAGTCCTCATCGCTGGTTGAGCCTGTCGAAACCCGCACGCTCCCGCAACTGCGCACCGACGTCGCCGTAGACCTGCTTTTGGGCGGCGTTACCGCGACGGGGCTCGGCGCGGGGATTCGCGGCAACGTGTACGTCACCGTGCCCGTGCTCACCCTGATGGGTAAGAGTGAAGAACCCGGCACTCTGGAGGGGTTCGGGCCGATCGACCCGGAAACCGCCCGCCGCATCGCCGGCACCGCATCGAGCTTCACCCGCATCCTCATCCACCCGGAGACGGGCGCGGTGCTCTCGTTCGGACGCACAAAGTACAAGGTGCCGACAGAACTCCGGCGCTGGCTGCAACTGCGCGACGGATCGTGCCGCGCCGCCGGGTGCAACCGCCGCGCGCAGGACTGCGACATCGACCACACCATCCCCTGGGAATCCGGCGGCGAAACCGTGTTCTCAAACCTCGCGAACCTCTGCAAACGCAGTCACCGGATCAAACACGAAACAGGTGGGAGGTCGAACAAGATAAGCACGGCACCCTCAACTGGACCAGCCCGGCCGGCAAGCACTACGCCACCCACCCCGCCACCCGCCTCCGCCCCACGATCCCCGCGGTCGAACCCGGATCGGCGAAGGCACCTCGGCGATACATCAACCCGTGGACGATACCGGTCACCGACTCAAGCGACTGCCCACTCTGACGATCTGACCCGCGGCCGGCAGACCGAGAGAAGCGACAGTCGGCCACCGATTGTTCTTCTGATCGACTGCTCGTTCTTAGATGACCACAACCTCAGCTGGCGTCCAGGTATGTCGCGCGTTCGGCGAAGGCACTCTGCTCGGCCAGCCAATCAAAACCCAGCGGCAGGAGATCGGCTATAGCGACGCTGCGAACGCCCACGGACGTCGGCACAATCACCCGGATACCCGGATGGTAGTCGGCGAGCACCTGCCGATCGCGACCACACGGCGCCTTGACTCCGCGACCGCTGTCTCCGACCGCGACAATCGTCGTCAACTCCCGCGCACCGGAGGCCCGTGCCGTGCCGAGCGCCACCAACTCAGCGCATGGCCCACCCGTGAAGTGATACAGGTTGACCCCCACGTGGATTCGACCATCGGTATCGCGCACGGCGGCCCCAACGGTGTGCACCCCGCCTTCGACGTCGGCGTTGGCATCGATTACTTCCGCCGCTCGCGCGATGAGATTCAGATCGTGGTCGGTGAGCTCTCGCATGTCCATAGCGCTGAGCCTAGGGCTCGTGCACGAGTCGACGCTGCGGCAGAACACCGTCGCACCGATACAACCTGCTTGCACGCCCGGTTCACCCGTAGAGGAGGGGCCAGCAGCTTTGGGCCGAGACCGACACGAACGAGACTGATAGGGCCGGGTGCGGACTAGTTTTCGATCGAGATTTGCACCGTGTCGCCGTTGATGTCGATCGCCACGATGAGCAGCGAGTCGGTGTCGTCGGGGCTGATGGAGTACTCGAGCAGGGCGAAGTGCTCGTCGCCGCCGGTGTGATGCGGGTGGAATCCGATGCGCTGCAGGCGCAGCGAGCGCAAGAAGTCGATCTGCTGGTCGCCGGAGTCCCAGATGATGGCGTCCGCGAGAGCCTCAGGATCCATCTCGGCCACGTGCTGGTCGATGTAGGTCGAGGTGGGCGTGGCCTTGGTCGTCAACTCGGCCACGAGGGACTCCCTGGCAGCCGAGTCAAGGTCTTCAATGTTGTTGATCATGGCCGCGGCGATATCGAGGGCCTCGCTTGTGACCGCATCCTCGTCGGGCGAGCTGAGGTCGACTTCGATGTCCTGATCGCCGAGTTCGGCCGTCTCCGACCAGTACACCTCACCGGCGTCATCGCTGCCGAGGATTCCGAAGAAATCGTGCTCAATAGTCATGTCGTCCTCTTTCTAAAATTCATAATGGTCGGGGTCATCGGTCAGCCGATGAGTTTCTGGGCGAAAACATGTGGGGTGAAACCGGTGAGGTCGTTGATGCCCTCACCCTGTCCCACGAGCTTGATCGGAATACCGGTTCGTTCCTGCACGGCGAGCACAAAACCGCCCCGGGCCGAGCCGTCAAGTTTGGTGAGCACGAGCCCGGTCACACCTGCGTGCTGAATAAAGGCCTCCGCCTGGGCAAGACCGTTCTGACCGGTTGTGGCGTCGAGAACCAGCAGTACCTCGGCGATGGGCGCCTGCTTCTCGACCACCCGTCGAATCTTGGTGAGCTCATCCATGAGCCCGCCCTTGGTGTGCAGGCGACCGGCGGTGTCGATGATGACGATCTCGATACCCTCGTTCTTTGCCTTCTCCACGGTCTGGAAGGCAACGGCCGCCGGATCCTGGCCGACCATCTGCGGCTTCACGATCTGCGCACCGGCCCGTTCGGCCCAGGTCGCGAGCTGGTCCACGGCACCCGCTCGGAAGGTGTCGGCCGCCCCGACGATCACGGTGCGCCCGTACGTGTTCAGGAACTTGGCGAATTTGCCGATGGTCGTGGTCTTGCCCACGCCGTTCACGCCCACGACGAGCACCACGGCGGGTCGTTCGCTGAGCGTCAGCGTGGAATCGAGCCGTGACAGCCGTTCCTCGATGCCCTCGCGCAACATCCGCTGCAGGTCTTTGGGGTCGGTCGTGTTGTACTTGGCGACTTTGGCGCGCAGGTCAGCCACGACCGCCTCGGTGATGTTGGGCCCGAAGTCGGCCTTGATCAGCGCGTCTTCCAGGTCGTCCCAGGTTTCGCCGTCGATCGTCTTCTTCGTGAACATGCCGCGCAGAGCGCCGGAAAGTGACCACGGGGTGCGTTCTGCCATACCTCTAGCCTAGGGCGCGAAACGTCCCAAGACCGTGCAGTCACCGCGTGAATACCGAGCTCCCGATCGACGCTCGCAACCGTGACCGCCCAGACGGGGTCCGAGCACGGGTGCTGCCTCCCGACACGAGCGAGGCTGCAGGCCGGTGCAGGCAGGCGAACCAGACCCAGACCCAGACCCGGACCAGACAGGAGGCTCCCGCACCACAATCGGTGCGGGAGCCTCCTGTCTGCGCTACTTCGTGGTGGCCTGCGTGGTCAGCCAGGCCCCCGTCCCGATGGCGGTGACCGCGGCGATTCTGACCGTGTAGGTCGTCTTCCCCGTCAGCCCGGCGACCTTGATGCTCGTGGCAGTGCTGACACCGTCGCCGACCGTGCTCCAGTCGGTTCCGTTGACGGACGTCGCAATCGCGTAGTCCGTGATCGGGAAACCACCATCCGCGAGGGGTGCCGTCCAGGTCACCTTCAGTGATTTGCCCATCACCTTGACGACCGCTCCACGGGGCTCGGAGGGCGGCGAGGCAGTCGACGCTTCGACCGGCGTGGAGTAAGTGCCGAGGCCCGACGCTGATGTCGCTCGGACCCGCACCTGGTAGTGCGTGGCAGGGGTGAGCCCGGTGATCGTGGCACCGGGGGCGGCCGTGACGCTGTCGAAGAACCTGGTCCATTGCTGAGCACCAGCGACCCGGTACTGCACCCTGTAGTCGGAGACGGGACTGGTACCCGTTGCTGCGGGTGCTTCCCAGACCACAGCGATCGTCGTGCCGTCCACGGGAGAGAGCGACACCTCGGCCGGTGCGCCCGGAACCACGGCAGGCTCGGGCTCTGGTCCCGTGTCGGGACCGGGGTCCGTCACGGTGAGGTCGGCGAACGGAACCTTCACCACGGATGTTGCGAGGTCGACCGTCGACGGCGCTGTGCCGAGCACGTTCCAGAGTTCGACCTTCACCGTGCCCCCGACCAGTGGCCCGAACTCGCCTTCGACGCTCTCGAACGCAGCATCTGTGGTGTAGCGCTCGTAGCCGGGCACAGGGTCGGTCGGGAAGTAGTTGAACTTCTCGATCCGATCGAAGGTGCCATCTCCCGTCAGGTCGTAGGAGACCCGGAGCCGGGTTCCGTTTCCGACCCCCAGAGTGTCGATCCCGATATCGAACGCGGTGCGACTTCCTGCAAACGTGCCGGACAGGTTCGTAGCGGTGAGGACCAGACCCGTGGAGGGATCACCGACGGCGTCGGGACCGGACCGCGGGGCGAGCGTTGCGGTCTCGGCCGTGCCGGCCTGATTCGCGAGAGATCCCGTGGTGGTGAGGAACAGGTCAGTCTGGGTTGCCGCCGGAGGAGTCGGCGGATCCGTTGGCGGAACCTCGGTACCGCTCGGGGCTCCGCCACCGCTCCACACCTGCGCGCCGGACGTCACCGTCTTGCCTGTGGGAACATCGAGGACGGTGCCGTCGGTGAAGGTCACCGTGATCGGCGCCTGAGTGATATTGCTCGCGACGTAGGTCTTCGCGCCATCCTTCGTGAACACCGCGGCCATCGGATCATTGGCATGCACCGCGGTCTCGAGCGTTCCCAGCGCCGCCAGGTTGGCAATCCAGTGGAAGGTGTGCGCCCGACTCTCGCCCTCCTCCACGGGGTACTCGCGATCGTTGTCGAGCTTGGCGAGTGCGGCTGGAGCGTCGCCGAGTGCGAGATATGACCAGAGAACGTCCTGCCACACCGTCGGGTTGCCGCCATTGACGTCGACCATCTCGCCGTAGTTCTCGACGACGTCGGCGGGTCGCAGGCCCAGGTAGAGATGCCCGCCCGTGATCGGCAGAGTGTTGATGCCTTGGATCATCTCGGCCTCCGCACTGAACCAGGTGGAGTAGGTGCCACCGTCACCCCAGATCATTCCCGCGGTGCTGTGCCCGAATGAATCCGGCATTGCGCCGGATTCGTCGAACCAGTACTGCTGAATCGCGGCGGTCTGGGTGGCATAAAGGTAGATCCCGGCGTCGCGGGTGGCGGTGTCCCCGGTCGCGGTCCCCCATTGGATCAGGCCGTTGGCGAAGTTCTGCCCTTCGGAACTTGATTCCTGGTTATTGCCGGCGCCGAAGGCTCCGTGGCCGGATGCCCAGTCGTGACCCGCGTAGATGTCGAAGTCGCGAAGGTACGGGTAGCGGTTGTCGGTGCGGTCGAAGTTGTTTGCGTCCGCGATCAGCTCGTCGACCATGCCGCCATACGCAGCCTGGGACGCCCAGTCGGGGTCGAACCGCGCCAGCGTCGCCGCGGCGACCACGAAGTAGCCGTAGTGGAAGTGGTGGTCGTTGAGCTCCTTGTCGGAACCGTACGACGCCGGGTAGCCGATCAGGGTGCCCCAGTTTTCGTTGTACGCGAAGAGTTGTTTGCTCTCGCCCGGGGAAGCCGTGAACCAGTTCGAGAGCGTATCCCTGATTTGCGCCAGCGCAGTGTCGCGCACAGCCGTTCGGTCGAGCTGATCGGCGATCTCAACGATGCGGGCTGCACGCCCGAGCGCCTTGCCGGTCCAGTACGTGTCGTCCTTCACAGCGCCCATCGGGTCGGACGCAACCTGGTCCAACAGCGCGTCCAGGCGCGCATTCGCGTCACCGGCTGCCGTTGCGACCGAGGGAATCTCGGGCAGCACGCCCGTGAACGGGGTCGCCGTCGTGAACGACGTGGCTCCGATGAGCGTCGTCATGTCACCCCGAGCGGAGACGTAGGTGTGGTCAGAGGTGACACCGCTCGTGGGACCGTCACCGGTCACACCGTCGAGGTAGACACTCTGATGCGGGTACAGCGCGAGCACAGTGCCCTCGTTGGTTCCCTCCATCGGTATTGTCGCGGCGGAATAGGTGGTGCGCACCACACTCGTGGACTCGTCGTAGTCGTAGTCGGCGTGAGTGCCGACCACCTTGGCATACGCGTAGGGTTCGTATGCCTCAACGACAGCGAGACGTGCCGCATCGCTGTCGGCGGGAGCGGTCGGCAGGGTGGCAACGGACAGGTAGCCTTTGCCACCAAGGTCGCTCGTGAGAGTCGTACCGGTCACCGACCAGGTGGACCCCGTGGGCGCATAAGCGACGTAGTCGGCGCCACCGGACGAGAAGCCGATCTGCTCGCCATCCTTCAGCCATACGCGCAGGTCGGAGCCGGCGGAGACAACCGCATCGCCGCCGTCGATGTCGAACCAGCTGAACGGCAGACCGTGGCCGATGGTGGCCGTCATCGTCCGGGTGCCGTCGCTCCACGACGGAGTGACCGTCCAGTCGCTCCAGTCGGCGACCTTGACCACGGGCGCGTTGAGGCCGGCGATGCCGACGACGACGTCCTCGGCATAGGGGTAATGGAACTCACCGACACCACCCGGCGTGCCGGACATGACCGGGTCGCGAGTGGTGGAGAATCCGAGGCCGGCCGCCTGCGGAAGGTAGGAGGACGGGTGGGCGTGCAGCGGCTCGCTGTAGGCACAGTTGTACTTCTTGAAGACCAGCGATGACCACCAGTCGTTGGTCGGCACCGCTCCCTCCGGGGCCGTGTCGGTCAGGAACGCGCGGGCGTTCGTCGCGAGGGGATCACAGCCCTCTGGCGCGGCTCCGACGGCATCCGTCGTGTAACTGCCGGTGCCGACCGGCATGGTCTCGGCCTGGGCCACACCGACCGCGCCGAGACCGCTGAGAAGCACGGCTGCCGCGGTCATGACGGCCAGG
Organism: Cryobacterium sp. MLB-32; assembly: GCF_000738085.1. Taxonomy (GTDB): domain Bacteria; phylum Actinomycetota; class Actinomycetes; order Actinomycetales; family Microbacteriaceae; genus Cryobacterium. The sequence continues at coordinate 18,484 of NZ_JPRS01000069.1, read as the reverse complement.
CGTCGCGTCCCGGTCTTCCGCTTTTCTCGCCTCCCCCGGCTGTGCAGTGGTGCGCTGACGTAGTCGATGGTACTCATCTAGTCCCCTTGCGCTACCCGGGCCGCCGCATTGCGGCACCGGAGGCGTGCGTTCCACTTTCCCGTGTGCGAGACAGTGAGAGCGCTCTCTTGAACCCTAGAGGCCCGGGCGAGGAGAGCGCAAGCAAATTGTGAGAGCGCTCTCAAGAAGTGGCAAACGACACGAATTTCCGGAAGACCTCGCATCGCGAGACGACACTCGACATCCGCCGACGCCAGCTGGGCGACTTATTCAGTCACACGGCCTCTCCTACCCGGCAGAATGGTGGGGTGACGGTCCACACCTCCCCCGCGCTCGTCGGTATTGCCCACGGCACGTCCTCCCCCGACGGCCAGTCCGCGGTGGCCGGGCTGATGCGCGCGGTCGCGGCCGCCCGACCGGAGCTCACCGTCGCCCTCGGATTCGTCGACGTGCAGCATCCCGACACCCCCGAAACCCTGGCCGCGCTGGAATCGGGCCTTCCCGCCGTCGTCGTGCCGCTCCTGCTCTCCGCCGGGTACCACGTGCACGTCGACCTCACGGATGCCGTTGCCGCCGAGACCGAGCGCCCCGTCGTGCTCGGCCCTGCCCTGGGCCCGGACGACCGATTGATCGCCCTCCTGCTCCACCGCCTTGACGAATCGGGTCTGGCCGAGGACGACGTCGTCGTGCTCGCGGTGGCCGGTTCAAGCGACGCCAGGGCCGTCGCGGATTGCCGCGTCGTCGCCGAAGGGCTCGCCAGGGCGTCCGGTCGAACCATCGCCCTCGGGTTTCTCTCTGCCGCCCGCCCGCCGCTGGCCTGCATGGTCACACGCACGAGGATCCAGAACCCGGGGCGCAGAATCTTCGTGAGCAGTTACCTGCTGGCGCCGGGATACTTTCAAGGACTGGTCGAGAAGGCCGGGGCGGATGTCGTGACTCGCCCGTTGCTCGTTCCCGGAGAACCGACATCGCAGCTTCTTGTCGACGTGGTGATCAGCCGGTATCTCAGCGCGGTCTGAGGTTCAGCGCGGTCTGAGGTTCAGCGCGGTCTGAAGTTCAGCACGGTCTGAGGAACACGGCCGGCGGAAGGACGTTCGGTGCGGCTCTGAGCGGCGATCTCGCACCGAGAGCACTCACTGTTCGTGCACGGGCGAGGCGCTCACCCTATGCCCGGGCCGCCCCCGTCACCACAGTGTGACGCCGCGCTACCTTGCGTGACCGGGCGTGACCGCCGCCGTGGCGAGCCCTTCCCGCTGTCGATAGTTTTCTTCTATCGCAAGAGGGTGTTCTCGGTTTTACGGGCTCACCCATCGAGAGGAGCCCCCGTGTCGCAGAACGTGACGGAAACCATCCAGGCTCGCGCGCCGCGCCCGGCCTCCCGCCCCAACGGCCAGTGGCTGGTGGACGGTCCAACGCCGCTCAACGGCAATGAAGAGTGGAAGCAGGTCGACAACGGTATCGCCGTGCGAGAGCGCATCGAACGGATCTACTCACAAGAGGGCTTCGACTCCATCGATGGAACGGACTTGCACGGACGATTCCGCTGGTGGGGCCTGTACACGCAGCGCAAACCCGGCATCGACGGCGGCAAGACGGCTACCCTCGAGCCGCACGAGCTCGAAGACCGCTATTTCATGCTGCGGGTGCGCATCGACGGCGGCCAGCTCACCACGGCTCAGCTGCGCGTGATCGGCAACATCTCCCGCGACTTCGGCCGCGACACCGCCGACCTCACCGACCGCCAGAACGTGCAGTTCCACTGGATTCAGATCGAGGACATGCCCGAGATCTGGCGCCGCCTCGAAGCCGTGGGGCTCGAGACCACCCAGGCTTGCGGTGACGTGCCGCGCGTCTTCCTCGGATCCCCCGTGGCCGGCATCGCCGCCGACGAACTCATCGACCCGACCGACGCCATCGCCGAGATCGCCCACAAGTTCCTCGGCACCGACGAGTTCGCCAACCTGCCGCGCAAGTTCAAGACCGCGATCACCGGCCACCCCAGCCAAGACGTCGTTCACGAGATCAACGACATCGGCCTGGTCGCCGTCACGCACCCCGAACTCGGCGTGGGATACGACCTCTGGGTCGGTGGCGCCCTCTCCACCACGCCCCGCCTGGCCGAACGCCTCGGGGCCTTCGTTGCACCCGGGCAGGTCACCGAGGTCTGGCGCGGCGTGGTCTCCATCTTCCGCGACTACGGCTATCGCCGTCTCCGCGGCAAGGCACGCCTCAAATTCCTGCTCAACGAGTGGGGAACCGAGAAGTTCCGCCGTGTGCTGGAGGACGACTACCTCGGTTATGCCCTGCCGGACGGTCCCGCCGCACCGCGCCCCACGGCGCAGGGCGACCACGTGGGCGTTCATAAGCAGAAGGACGGCCGGTTCTACATCGGCGTAGCGCCCTTCGTCGGCCGCGTTGCCGGCCCGTTGCTGACCGGCCTCGCCGATCTGCTCGAAGAGCACGGCTCCTTCCGCCTACGCACCACCCCGCACCAGAAACTCGTGCTGCTCGACATCAGCGAAGAACACGTGGAACCGCTCATTGCGGCCCTCGACGAGCTCGGCCTCGCCGCCCGGCCGAGTCTCTTTCGCCGGTCGACGATCGCCTGCACCGGTATCGAATTCTGCAAGCTCGCGATCGTGGAGACCAAGCAGACCGCGACGGATGCCATCCTTGAGCTTGAGAAACGGCTCGCCGGCATCGATGTGCCCCAGCCGATCAGCCTGCACGTGAACGGCTGCCCCAACTCCTGCGCCCGCATCCAGACTGCGGACATCGGCCTCAAGGGACAGTTGCTGCCCGACGGCAACGGCGGCCAGACTCCCGGCTTCCAGGTGCATCTCGGCGGCGGCCTCGCCTCACCCAACCGCGATGAAGCCGGCCTGGGCCGCACCGTGCGCGGCCTCAAGGTGACCGCGAACGATCTCGCCGACTACGTCGAACGCATCGTTCTCCGCTTCCTTGCTGACCACACTACGAACGAGACGTTCGCTGAGTGGTCGCACCGTGCCGACGAGGAGGCGCTCAAGTGAGCCCCGCCGTGAACATCAACGCCAGGCCTGCCGCACCCGAGTCCCCTGCCGCCCGCGTGCTGCCCGAACGCCGCGCGGCGTCCGTTCTGCAGGCGCTCGCCGAGCGGGGATCGGCAGAACTCGGTGCCCTCGACCATGAGGCGACCGCCAGCGAGGTCGTGTCCTGGGTCGCCCGCAACTTCGGCGCCGGCTCTGTAGCTGTGGCCTGCTCGATGGCCGACGCCGTGCTGCCCCAGCTCGTGGCGAACCAGCTCCCCGGAGTCGACGTGCTGTTCCTCGACACCGGCTATCACTTTGCCGAAACATACGAAACGCGCGACGCCGTCGCGGCCGCCCTCGACGTGACCATCGTTGATGTGCTGCCGCTGACGAGCGTTCCTGAGCAGGACGCCGAGCACGGGGCAGAGCTCTTCGCCCGAGACCCCAACCTCTGCTGCGCCATGCGCAAGGTCGAGCCACTTCAACGCTCCCTCACGGGCTACGAACTCTGGTTCACCGGGGTGCGCCGCGACGAGGCTCCCACGCGTGCCAACACCCCGCTCATCACCTGGGACGCGCGCAACGGACTCGTCAAGGTGAACCCGGTCGCGGCCTGGACCTACGACGAGCTGATGGACTACGCGACCGAGCACCACGTACCGGTCAACGTGCTGCTCTCGCAGGGTTATCCCTCGATCGGCTGCGCTCCCTGCACCAAGCCCGTCGCCGCGGGTGCCGACCCGCGTTCCGGACGCTGGGCCACCCTCGAGAAGACAGAATGCGGACTCCACCTATGAGCACTTCAGCCCTCCTAAGCACTTCAGCCCTCCTGAGCACTTCAGCCCTCCTGAGCACAGCGAGCCACGACGACGCCCGCGGGGCATCGACCCACCGTCTCTCCGAACTCGACGTGCTTGAGAGCGAGGCGATCCACATCATCCGTGAGGTCGTCGCCGAGTTCGAACGCCCCGTGCTCATGTTCTCCGGCGGCAAAGATTCAGTCGTCGTGCTTCACCTCGCCGCCAAGGCATTCTGGCCGGGGAAGGTTCCCTTCTCGTTGCTGCACGTGGACACCGGCCACAACTTTCCGGAGGTGCTCGAGTTTCGCGACCGCACCGTGGAACGCCTCGGCGTGCGGCTCGCCGTCGCGAGTGTGGAGGACTACATTGCGGACGGGCGCCTCGCCGAGCGTGCCGACGGCACGCGCAATCCGCTGCAAACGCTTCCGCTGCTCGACGCGATCGCCGCGGGCCGGCATGACGCCGTCTTCGGCGGAGCCCGCCGCGACGAGGACAAGGCCAGAGCGAAGGAGCGCATCCTCTCCCTGCGCGACGAATTCGGGCAGTGGGACCCGCGAAACCAGCGCCCCGAACTGTGGAACCTGTACAACGGCCGTCACACCGTGGGCCAGCACGTGCGCGCGTTCCCGATCAGCAACTGGACCGAACTCAACGTGTGGCGCTACATCGAGCGCGAGGACATCGAGCTTCCCGGCCTCTACTACGCCCACGAGCGCGACGTCTACCGCCGTGACGGCATGTGGCGCGCGGTCAGCCCCGTCAGCGAGCCCCGCTCCGACGAGCACGTCGAACAGCGCACCGTGCGATACCGCACCGTCGGCGACATGAGCTGCACCGGTGCCGTCGAATCCGACGCTCACACCGTGAACGACGTCGTGCGCGAGGTCGCAGTCAGCACCATCACCGAGCGCGGCGCCACCCGAGCCGACGACCGAATCTCGGAAGCCGCCATGGAAGACCGAAAAAAGGAAGGCTACTTCTAATGAACAAGCCCTCCCTGGTGATCGTGCGCGGCCTGGCGCTGCTGCTGGGCAGTGCGCTTCTCCTGAGCGGATGCGCCGCAACGCCCATCCCCGCACCCGGCCCCGCCGCTGAACTGCGCCTCGGGTACTTCGACAACGTCACCCACGCCCCAGCCCTCATCGGAGTGCAGAAGGGTTTCCTGAAAGACGCCCTCGGCGACACAACGCTGTCCACCCAGGTGTTCAACGCGGGCCCCGCCGCCATCGAGGCCTTGAGCGCCGGCGCGATCGATGCCGCCTACATCGGCCCGAACCCCGCCGTGAACACCTTTGTGCAGAGCAAGGGTGCCTCGGCCATCATTGTGGCCGGAGCGGCCGCGGGCGGCGCCGCGCTCGTGGTGCGTGACGGTATCGATTCCCCCGTCGACCTCGCTGGCACGACCCTCGCGAGCCCCCAGCTCGGCAACACCCAGGACGTGGCCCTGCGCTCCTGGCTCGATCGCGAGGGCTACCAGACCAGCATCACGGGCGGCGGCGACGTGGCCGTGTCCCCGACCGACAATGCCCTCGCCCTGACGCTTTTCACCAGCGGACAGATCGACGGAGCCTGGCTGCCGGAGCCCTGGGCCTCCCGTCTCGTGCTTGAGGGGGGCGGCCACGTTCTCGTCGACGAGGCCGATCTGTGGGCCAACGGGAACTTCCCCACCACCGTGCTTCTGGTGCGCAAAGAATACCTGCGCGACCACCCCGAGACCGTGGCGAAGCTCGTGGCCGGGCACACGGCATCCGTCGCCTGGCTGAATGACAACCCGGCGGATGCTGCGGCGGCAATCAACGCGGAGTTGCTCGCCGACACCGGCAAGACGCTTCCCGACGCCGTGATGGCCCGCGCGCTGGAGCACGTGCGCTTCACCACGGACCCGTTCGCCGCGACATTCCCGGTCTCCCTCGCCGCCGCCGTCGCCGTCGGCACGGGCAAGGCGGGAGATCTCAACGGCCTCTTCGACCTGTCCCTGCTCAACGCGGTGCTCACCGGGCAGGGCGGCACGGCGGTCTCCGCCGCGGGGCTCGGCAAGGAATAGCGATGACGCACACGCTCGCGCACCAGCACCAGCACCAGCTCCAGCTCCAGCTCCAGCTCCAGCTCCAGAACGACCCGACAGATACCGACGACACGAGGTTTTCCATGAACACGCAGCTGCAGGATCCCGCACTCGGTACGCTCTTCCGTTTTGCCACGGCGGGGTCCGTCGATGACGGCAAGTCCACCCTCGTGGGCCGGCTTCTGCACGACTCGAAGGCGATCCTCGCCGACCAGCTGGATGCCGTGACGCGCACGTCCACCGAGCGCGGCTTCGGCGGCGCGGCCGGCGGCATCGACTTCGCGCTGCTCACCGACGGCCTGCGCGCCGAACGCGAGCAGGGCATCACCATCGACGTCGCGTACCGCTACTTCGCCACCGGGCAGCGCTCCTTCATCCTCGCCGACTGCCCCGGACATGTGCAGTACACGCGCAACATGGTGACCGGAGCCACGACCGCGGATGCCGTCATCATGCTGATCGACGCCCGCAAGGGTGTGCTCGAACAGACCCGCCGACACCTGTCCGTCGTCGCGCTGTTGCGCGTTCCGCACGTGATCATCGCCGTGAACAAGATCGACCTGCTTGACTATGACGAGGCGGCCTATCGCGAGGTGGAACGCTCCGTGCTCGCGGTCACGACCGAGCTCGGTGTCGCCGCGGTGCACGTGATCCCGGTCTCGGCGCTCGTCGGCGACAACGTCGTGGACCGTTCCGACCTGACCCCGTGGTATTTCGGCCCGAGCCTGCTTGAGCTGCTCGAAACGCTTCCGGCCGCCGACGAGGTGGAGAGCGAGGTGGAGGACTTCAGACTTCCGGTGCAGCTCGTGATCCGCCCGCAGGGCGCCGTCGCTCCCGGCCTGGACGAGAGCTTTCGGGACTACCGCGCTTACGCCGGCCAGATCGCCTCGGGCACCGTGCGGGTGGGAGATGCGGTGACGGTCGTTCCCGGCGGTGGCACGAGCGTCGTGACCGGAATCGACTTCGCCGGCACCGAACTCGACGTCGCCTTCGCACCCCAGTCCGTGGCCCTCCGGCTGCGCGACGACCTCGACGTGGCCCGCGGCGCCGTGATCGCGACGATTGACACCCTGCCGACACTGACCCATGGCCTGACGGCAGAGTTGTTCTGGCTCGACCCGCGGGCGTTGAAACCCGGTGCCCGCGTGCTCGTCAAGTTCGGCACGGCGCTCGTACAGGCGCTGGTGCCCGAGATCACCGGGCGGCTCAACCTCGACACTCTCGCGCTCGAGCCGGCCGACGGCCTCGACATCAATGACATCGGCCATGCCGTCCTGCGCCTCGCCAGCGAACTTCCCATCGAGGAATACGCCGTGAACCGCCGATCCGGAGCCTTCCTGGTGATCCACCCCCAGGATGGTGCGACCCTCGCGGCCGGGATCGTGACGGCGGCATCATGACCGCCGACATAACCACGGCAGACAGCGCGAGGGCCGACAGCGCGAGGGCCGACAGTGTGAGGGCTGACAGTGTGAGCGCCAGGGCTGACAGCGTGAAGGGGCCGGCGGCCATCCGCATCGAGTCCCTCGGCAAGAGGTTCACTCCCGCCGCGCCGCTCGTGCTCGATGACATCAACCTGACAATCCGAGCCGGCGAGTTCGTGTGCCTGCTCGGCGCATCCGGCTGCGGCAAGTCCACCCTGCTCGACATCATCGCCGGCCTCGAACGGCCCACAACGGGCACCGTGACCGTCGAGAGCGGGAGCGCGGCCGTGATGTTCCAGGAATCCGCACTGTTTCCCTGGCTGAGCGCCTCCCGCAACGTCGAGCTCGCGCTCAAACTGCGCGGCGTGCCCCGCGAGCGCCGGCAGAGCGAGGCCCTGGAACTGCTCGACCTGGTCAACCTCGCGGATGCCGCGCAGAAACGGCCGCACGAGCTGTCCGGCGGTATGCGCCAGCGAGTCGCCCTCGCTCGTTCGCTCGCTCAGGACCGCAAGGTTCTGCTGATGGACGAGCCGTTCGCCGCCCTCGACGCCATCACCCGCGACCTTCTGCACGATGAACTCGAGCGCGTGTGGCGCGAGACGAGCCGCACGATCGTGTTCGTCACCCACAATGTGCGGGAGGCCGCCCGTCTCGGTCAACGCGTGCTGCTGATGTCGAGCCGCCCGGGGCGCATCGTGAACGAATGGCACATCGATGACCGCGCGGACCGCCGTAGCGAGTCCGCCGAGGTGGCCCGCCTCGGCGACGAGATCACCAACCAACTCCGACAGGAGATCCGCCGCAATGCTGCCTAAGAACGCCACACTGCCCGACGCCACGCTGCCCGACGCCACACTGCCCGACAACCCGACGCTCACTCCGACCCGCAGTCGAGAGCTCCCCGCGACGGCACGCTCGACGACTCCGGCGGAGTCGACACAGGCACCGCGCACCGACGACGAGCTGCGCCGACTCTCCTCCGGACTCGATGCCCTGCAGGCCGTACCCGCGGTGCCGCGCGGCCGGGTGCGCCAGATCCTCGACGGGGTACTGCCACCGGTACTGCTGATCCTCGGCCTGATCGCGGCCTGGCAGGTCTACATTCTCGTGGCTCGCCCCCGACCCGACCTCATCCCCGGGCCGCTCGACGTGTGTGCATCCCTCACCGATTTCTGGGCAGACGGCCGGCTGCAACTCGCCGTGCTCACGAGTCTTGAGCGCGGCGGGATGGGCTTCCTGATCGCGGTGGCCGTGGGCACGCCGATCGGGCTGGTGCTCGCCGAATGCCGTCCAGTGCGGCGCGCCCTCGGCCCGTTGCTGTCGGGGCTCCAGGTTCTGCCGTCGGTGGCGTGGGTCCCGGCCGCCATCATCTGGTTCGGCCTCACCGACGCCACCGTCTACTTCGTTGTGCTGATGGGCGCCGTGCCCTCGATCGCCAACGGGCTCGTCTCCGGTATCGACCACGTGCCCCCGCAGCTGCGCAAGGTAGGCACGGTGCTCGGCGCCAGCAGAGTGCAGCTGGCCACACTCGTAATCCTTCCCGCCGCGTTGCCGGGGTATTTCTCGGGTCTGAAGCAGGGCTGGGCCTTCGCGTGGCGCTCCCTGATGGCCGCCGAGATCATCACGATGGGCGGCACGATCGGTTTCGGACTGGGCTCAATGCTCGACCAAAGCCGCGTTCTGGCGGACCTGCCCGGTGTGCTCGCAACGATCGTGGTGATCCTGTTCGTGGGCATCCTGGTGGAACTTGTGCTGTTCGCCCCCCTCGAGCGACGCCTGTTGCGCAAGCGCGGGCTGCGACCCGCCGGAAGCCGCTAGCTCCCGTTCTCCTGCACGCTTGTCTTCTTCTGCACGCTGCCCTACTTCTGCACGCCGCTCTACTCCTGCACGCCTGTCTTCACCCGAAAGGCCACACCATGACTTCTGTTTCGCTGCCCCTGAACCTGCGCGTCGCCGTCATCGGCGCCGGTCCTGCCGGCATCTATGCCGGCAACATTCTGAACAAGGCCGTGCGCGATGCCGGCGGTGAGGTCGCGATCGACCTGTTCGATTCGTTGCCTGCCCCCTACGGCCTGATTCGCTACGGCGTGGCTCCCGACCACCCACGCATCAAGGGCATCGTGAATTCCCTGCACGAGATGCTTGATACCGGCAGCATCCGCTTTATCGGCAATGTCACCTACGGCGTCGACGTGACCCTCCCCGATCTGCAGGCTCGCTACCACGCGGTCATCTTCGCGACCGGGGCCATCCGGGACGCGCCCCTCGCCGTGCCGGGAATCGACTTGTCTGGCTCCTTCGGGGCCGCCGACTTCGTGTCGTGGTACGACGGACATCCTGATGTGGCCCGCAGCTGGCCGCTCGATGCGACGGATGTCGCCGTGATCGGCAACGGCAACGTGGCTCTCGACGTGGCGCGCATGCTCGCGAAGCACCCCGACGACCTGCTCAGCACCGATATTCCCGACAACGTCTACGCCGGGCTGGTGGGCTCGCCTGTCACCGACGTGCACATCTTCGGGCGCCGCGGCCCGTCGGAGGTGAAATTCACGCCGATCGAGCTGCGCGAACTCGCACAGGTTCCCGACGTCGACGTGATCGTCTACGAGGAAGATTTCGTCTTCGACGAGCACACCCTCGCGCTGGCCGCGTCCAACAACCAGGTGCGCGTGATGACGCGCACCCTGCAGGGGTGGCTCGCCGTACCGCCGACCGGGGCGTCCCGCCGACTGCACCTGCACTTCCTGCATGCGCCGGTAGAGGTCTACGGCGACGAACGCGTCGAGGGGATGCGGTTCGAGCGCACGACCCCGGATGGCGACGGTGGCGTGCGCGGCACCGGCGTGATCGTGGACTACCCGGTGCAGGCCGTCTATCGTGCCATCGGCTACCACGGCAGCGCGCTGCCCGGGCTGCCCTTCGACGACGCCAGGGGCGTGATTCCCAACGACGGTGGACGAGTGCTCGCCGCCAACGGAGTGGCCATCAGCGGTGTCTATGCCACCGGCTGGATCAAGCGTGGACCGGTGGGCCTCATCGGCCACACCAAGGGCGATGCGCTCGAGACGATCACTCGGCTGCTGGACGACGCCCCCGGGTTCACCGCCCCGGTCGGGCCGGGCGACGATGACCCGATCCTGTCACTGCTGACCGAGCGCGGCATCCGCTTCACGACCTGGCCGGGCTGGCTTGTGCTCGACGCCCACGAAAAGGCACTCGGCGAGGCCCACAGTTCCCCGCGCGAGCGTGTCAAGGTCGTCGAGCGCGACGAGCAGGTACACATCTCCCGCGAGGCGGTGCTGTCGTGACGTATGTGATCGCGCTGCCGTGCGTCGACGTGAAGGACCGGGCCTGCATTGATGAATGCCCGGTCGACTGCATCTACGAGGGCGAGCGCTCGCTCTACATCCACCCCGACGAGTGCGTGGACTGCGGCGCCTGCGAGCCCGTCTGCCCCGTCGAGGCCATCTACTACGAAGACGACCTGCCCGAACAGTGGGCCGACTACTACAAGGCCAACGTGGAATTCTTCGACGACATCGGTTCCCCCGGCGGAGCCGCCAAGGTCGGCGTGCTCGCCAAGGACCACCCCGTCATCTCCGTCCTGCCACCCCAGGGCGTCGGCCGTGCTGGTGCCGCGAGTGCGTGACCGAAGCCTGGTCGAGGAACGCTACGACTGCGTCGTGATCGGGGCCGGTCCCGCAGGGCTCTCCGCGGCCCTCAACCTCACGAGGGCACGCATGCGAGTACTCGTCGTCGACAGCGACCGGCCGCGGCATGCGGCCACCATGGTCTCGCACGGGTTCCTGACCCGAGACGGCGTGCCGCCGCACGAGCTGCGCCGCCTCGCCCGCGAAGAGGTGGAGCGTTACCCGGAAGCAGAGGTGCTGCGGCGGTGCTCCGTGTCTGCCATTGACGTCGATCCGGATGCCGAGTCCTCAACGCACCGTTTCGTCACCCGGGTTACCGGCCGCACGCCCGCGCTCTCGCGCACGGTGCGCAGCGCAGCGGTCCTCGTGGCTACGGGACTGCGCGAGACCCTGCCCGACGTGCCAGGCATCCGGGGCTTCTACGGCATGAGCCTGTTCAGTTGCGTCGCCTGCGACGGCTATGAGATGGACAACCGGCCGCTCGCCTGATCGGCGAAACGGACGACCTGTTTCGGCGCGCCCTCCTGGTGGCGCAGTGGAGCCCGGCCGTGACGGTGTTCACGAACGGCATCGCCCGTCTGACGTTGCACGAGGAAACCACCCTCAGCGATCGCGGAATCCGGGTGGAACGGCGTCCGATAGACCAGCTTGAAGGCGATCGCGGCCTCCTCACGGCCGTGCGGTTGCGGGGCGGAGAGAGTTTCCCCGTGACCGGCGGCTTCGTGCGCCCCGTGTGGCACCCCATCGTGGATTTTCTCGCCACCCTGAACCTCGACCACGACGAATCGGGCCACCTCGTCACCGATCGCGACGGTCGCACGAGTCTGCCGGGCGTGTACGCCGCCGGGGACGTCACGGCACCCGGTCCGCAGCAGCTCATCGTGGCGGCGGGAGCCGGTGCCCGCTCGGCAGCGAGCATCACCCACGACCTGCTCGGAGTCGCGACTCGCTGACCGGCCCCCTCGGGGGCCCGCCGCGTGGCTGGCGCGTGGCTGGCGCGTGGCTGGCGCGTGGCTGGCGCGCTGGATAGCGCGCCTCGGCTCCGCACAATCGGCCGCGGGTCAGACCGTTTCGGTCTCCAGCGTGACGACGGCGAGGAATCCCCGGCCGAGCACTTCGGGGGCCGGATCTGCGCCGCGCACCGCATCGAGCGTTCCCAACTCCGAGCCCTCCGCGCTCGCCGAACCTCCGCCAGGGCCCGACGTCACAACCGCGTTTCCCTGCAGCAGGATGCCGAACTGGTCGGCGAAGACGGGGTGTGCGCGTTTCTTGGACAACTCCACGATCGACAGGTAGGCCTTGATCGTGCCGCGGCGGGCCATCACGTTCAGATCGCGGGTGGCTCCGACGGGGAGCATGCAGCTGGTGTCGCTGTCGCCGGAAAATCGGAAGGGACGATACTTCTCCATGGCGTGCTCGATGCCGTCAACCGTCAGTACGAGAAGTTCGCCATCGATGAGGGTGAGGATTCGATCGACGCCGGGAAAACTCGAGAAGTCTCCGGCCGCGCCGACATCGGCGATGCTGATTCGCCAGTCGAAATCCTCCGCCCCGGCCGGGGACGACATGATTTCACGGGTGGTACCGCCTCCGTTGCGCCACGGCGTCGGCTTGAGGTCTCGATAGCGAATGATCTCCATAGAACAAACGTACGTCGTTACAGACGTACCGTGTGTTCACGGCCTACCGAATGTTCAGGCCTGCCGTGTGTGGGGTAGCGCTCAGCCGACCGGCACCATCTCACGCCCCACGCGTTGGCCCACGACGGCCGACACGCCGTCTTGCCGCATGGACACGCCGTAGAGGGCATCCGCTATCTCCATCGTGCGTTTCTGATGTGTGATCACGATGAGCTGGCTACTCTCGCGCAGGTCCTCGAAGATCGTGAGCAAGCGGCCGAGGTTCGCATCGTCGAGCGCGGCCTCCACCTCATCCATGATGTAAAACGGGCTCGGTCTGGCCTTGAAGATGGCGATCAGCAGGGCGACGGCCGCGAGCGAGCGTTCGCCGCCGGACAGCAACGAGAGGCGCTCGATCTTCTTGCCGGCTGGCTTGACCGAGACCTCGATTCCCGTCGTGAGCAGCGCCTCCGGGTCGGTGAGCCAGATACTGCCGCTACCGCCCGGGAAGAGAACCGGGAAAACCTCTGCGAACGCGGCGCGGGTGTCTTCGAAGGCGTCCGCGAAGATGGCCTGCATCTTGCCGTCGATCTCTTCGATGATCGTGAGCAGGTCGGTGCGGGTATTGGTGAGGTCGGTGAGTTGCTCGGTGAGAAACCGGTGTCGCTGTTCGAGCGCGGCAAATTCCTCCAGGGCGAGCGGGTTGACCCGGCCCAGTTGCCCGAGTTTACGTTCGGCCGCCGCAAATCGACGTTTCTGCGTGTCGCGGTCAAAGGGCAACGGCTCGGACAGGCCATCTTCGGAGGGAACGAGCTCCGCCGGCCCATACTCGGCCACGAGCACGTCTTCGATCAGGCCCAGTTCGCTGCCGGCACGCTCGAGTAGACCGGTCAGCTGCAGTTTCTTCTCATAGATCTGCAGCTCGAGACCGTGCACGTTCTCGGTGACGGCCTGGAGTCGCTCGCGCAGGGCGCTCTCACCGCGCCGGAGTTGCTGCAGTTCGGCGCTTTGGCTGGTACGTTCGGCCTCCGCGGCGCTGAGTTGCTGCCGGGCCTCGCTCAGGGAGCGGTCCACCGCGTCGAGCACAGCGGGGAGTTGCTGGGCGACCCCCGATGCGGCATCCAGCTGACGGCGACGGATGACGAAACGTCGCGCCGCCTTCTCGGCGGCGACCTGGTCGGCCTCCATTTGGCGGGCCAGGGAACGAGCTCGGGCTTCGCCGGAACGAACACGCTCCCGGGCGGTATCAACGCGCAGGCGAGCCTCGACCTCGGTTTCCCGAGCCGATTCGAGCTCACGGTTGACGGTATCGCGGGGGGTGACATCCAGCACCGGGCGGGGTCGGGACTGCGCCGCGGCGAAGTCGGCAGCCGCTGCCGCCGCCGTTGCTTCGATCTCGACGACGGCATCGCCGGCCACATCGAGCGCTGACTGGAGCCGTGCGAGATCGGCGCGACTGGCCTCGACCTGCACGGTGGCACGATTGATGCGATCGACATGCCGCGTCTGCTCGGCCTCGAAGGTCGTGAGGGACGTGCGAGCGGCTGTGGCCTGGTCCTGGAGTGCCTTCAGCAGGGTTCGTTGCTCATCGAGGTCGAAACGGGTCTGCTCAACGAGCGACGTGACGACCCTGAGCTTCTCGGCCGCCGTGTCGCGCTCGGCCACGAGCTCGAGCGTGCTGCGAGCGGCGCCGCTGCCCCCTCGCAACACCCAGGACGACAGCACCTCGCCGGCCTTGGTGATGACGGTCACCCCGCTGCCGGCCTCGTCACCGAATGCGCGAGCGGCGTCAAGGTCGTCCGCGATAACGGTGTTGTCGAGCAGTCGCAGCACGCCCCACGGCGCCTCAACGACCACGGATGCCGAAACCACGCCCGCAGGGAGGTCGGCGGCAACGGGCGTCTCGGCGGCGCCTCCATCACCGGCTTCAGCGATGACGAGCGCAACGCGGCCCAGGTGATCGGCCTGAGCCCGCACGATGGCCGTGATGGCCGACGCGCGGTCCTCGGCGAGAACGGCATCGGCGAGGGACCCGAGTGCGGCGGCGATGGCTACCTCAAAACCGGCGTGCACCCGCACGTGCTCGGCGACGAGGCCCCGGATACCGGTCAGGCGGGCCTGCAGAAGCGCGGAGGAGCCGTCTTTTTGGTCGAGAGCGAGCGAGAAGGCACCCCGCCGCGCCTCCTGCGTGTCGCGTTCACGCTCGTAGGCATGCAGTGCGTCGCGGAGTCGTTCAACCTCGGCCTGCGTGGCGCGAACGGCGGCCTGGGCGAGCTCGAACCGCTCCGCGTGCGTGGGCTCGCCCGCGTCCCACTCGGCTGTTTCTGACTCGGACGACTCGATGTTCGCGAGCACGGCCTCTGCCTGTGCGCGGCGCGCCTCGGCAGCGTCACGGGCGTTGTGTTGCCGGAGGATTTCTCCGCGCACGGCGGCCAGTCGGGAGGCCGCGGTCTCGCTGCGCCCCCTGAGCTTCGATAATTCAAGGTCGTGCCCGGACACGAGCAGCGACTGAGCGGCGACCTGCTCATCAGCGGCGTCGAGGCGCGCACGCGCGTCGACACTGGCCGCTCGTGCGGCGGCCCAGGCGGCCTCCGCCGCCTCGATCTTCTGCCGCAGGCGAGCGGTGTCGGCGTCGGCCGATTCAACGTCGGCGCTTGTCACGCTCGGAACAGCTCCGCCTGGTTCGGGTTGAGACCCGAGTAGGGCCAGCCGCTGATTGGCGAGGGTGAAAAGCCCGCGCAGCCGTTCCTGCGCCGATTCGAGCCCGAAGCTCGTGCGACGCGCGAGGTCAACGGCGTCTCCGACCTGCGCGGCCTCCAGCCGTTGAACCCGCTGGCCGGTTTGCGCAAGTTGTTCCTGAAGCACGATGCGTTCGGAGTGGCTCTCGCTCTCGGTGCGGCCGTGCCGGTCGAGGGCGCTGCGCAACGTGACGACCTCGTCGGCGAGCAGGCGGGCTCGGGCATCCCGCAGTACGGCCGCGATCGACTGTGCTTCGCGAGCAATCTCGGCCTGGCGCCCCAGCGGCTTCAGCTGACGACGTATTTCACCGGCGAGGTCGCTCAGCCGGGTGAGGTTGGTCTGCATGCCGTCGAGCTTGCGCAGCGTCTTTTCTTTGCGGCGGCGGTGCTTGAGGATTCCGGCCGCCTCCTCGATGAATCCGCGTCGTTCCTCGGGGCTCGCCCTCAGCACGGCGTCGAGTTGGCCCTGGCCGACGATGACGTGCATCTCCCGCCCCAAACCGGAGTCGCTCAACAGCTCCTGCACGTCGAGGAGGCGGCAGTTGCGGCCGTTGATCGCGTATTCGCTGGCACCATTCCGAAACAGGGTGCGCGAGATCGTCACTTCGGAGTACTCGATCGGCAGGGCGCCGTCGGAATTGTCGATGGTGAGGATGACCGCGGCCCGCCCGAGGGGTCCACGCGTGGACGTGCCGGCGAAGATGACATCTTCCATCTTTCCACCGCGCAGCGTCTTGACGCCCTGTTCGCCCATCACCCAGGCGAGGGCGTCGACGACGTTGGACTTGCCGGAACCGTTGGGGCCGACAACACACGTGACGCCCGGCTCGAACGCGAAAGTAGTGGATTGCGCGAAAGACTTGAAGCCTTTAAGGGTGAGGCTTTTCAAGTACACGTTCTCGCCCTTTCCGGTGAATCATCGGTGCCACGTTCGACTAAGGATTAACGGTACTCGACTCCACCGACACCGGCCGTTAGGCTCGGCGGCCCACAAACACTCACGACGGAACAGAAGCCCACGGATACCGGGTTGCGAGTCGCTCACCGGAACGGATGCCTAGACGGTGACGACCTGGCAGAGCGGGCAGAAGTGACTGCCCCGATTCATGAAGGTCTCGCGAACGATAACGGAGCCGCACCGGGAGCACGGCTTGCCCTGGCGACCGTAGACCTCGAGACTGTGCGCGAAATAGCCGGACTGTCCGTTCACGTTGACATACTGGGCGTCGAAGCTGGTACCGCCCTCGAACAGCGCTCGTCGCAGAATGGACCGCACGGCCACCAGCAGCGCTTCGACCTGGTCAGCGGTCACGGATGCCGTGGGCTGGTCATAGTGCAGCCGTGCGGCGAAAAGCGCTTCATCGGCGTAGATGTTGCCGATTCCGCTGATGAGCGTCTGGTCGAGCAAGGCCCGCTTGATACCGGTTTTCTTGCGCCTGAGCCCGGAAACGAATGCCTCATCCGAAAAGGCCGGGTCGAGGGGGTCTCGCGCGATGTGCGCAACCTGAGACGGCAGCAGGCGCGTCCACTCTCCCCGACCGAACCCCGAATACCCCGCATCAACGCCGTCAACGGCCGGCTGCGCCGAATCGACGGCCATGCTGCCGAAGACCCGTTGGTCCACGAAGTTGAGCCATAGTTCGCCCGGCCCGGGGGCATCGGCGTGCGTGCGGTCGACGGCCAGACGGATGCGCAGGTGTTGGTCGTCGGCGGCGCCGGGGGTCCGCAGAAGCACCTGTCCACTCATCCCCAGATGGATCACGAGCGCGCGCCCGCTGTCGAGGGGCAGCCAGAGGAATTTTCCACGACGCACAGCACCGAGGATGCGTCGACCAACCAGGAGGTCGGTGAACGACCCCGCGGCGGCATCGTGGCGACGAAGCGACCGGGCGTCGAAGATCTCAACTCCCGCGACGACGGCTCCGCTGACGGCGGGCTCGACGCCGGCGCGCACGACTTCAACCTCAGGGAGTTCGGGCATACCGAGCGGATCGTCCCGGCTATCTCAGCGAGCCGTGAGAAGCGCGAAGGCAGCGCGGGCAGCGGCCATTTCGGCGTACTTCTTACTCGTTCCGTCACCGCGCGCGGTCACCGAACGGGCCATGGTCACCGTGGCGACGAAGGTCTTGGCGTGGTCGGGCCCGCTTTCAGATACCGAATACACCGGAGCTCCCACACCACGCGAGGCAGCGAGCTCCTGAAGGCTGGTCTTCGGGTCCATCAACACACCGAAGTGGTCGGGATCCTTCATGAACGGTTCAATGAGCCGGAGCACGAAGGCCGTGGCGACATCGCCGCCCCGATCCAGGTAGACCGCACCGATCAAAGCCTCGACGGTATCGGCCAGAATGGACGATTTGTCGTGCCCACCGGTGAGTACCTCACCCCGGCCCAAGCGCACATAGTCACCAAGGCCAAGTCCTCTCGCGATTTCCGCGAGAGCAGCGCTCGACACGAGGCTGGCCCGGCGCTTGGCCAGGTCACCCTCGTCGAGATGCGGGTACGTGCGATACAGCATGACCGTAACGGCCTGCCCCAGAATGGAATCGCCGAGAAACTCCAGGCGTTCGTTCGTGGGGATGGCGCCGTTCTCGTAGGCGAATGAGCGGTGCGTCAGCGCCAGCTCAAGCAAACCTGCGTCAAGTTCTACACCGAGGGTCGCCACGAGGGGCGACCGCTCGGTTTCCGGGTTCGTCATAGTGCGACGAGTTCCAGGGGCAGACTAAACGTCGGCGACCTTGCGACCCTTGTACTCCATGAAGAGTGCGGTGCCGGCAGAGTCGGTGACGACCTTAGCGCGGTGAGGAAGGCTGTAGGTGACCTTGCCATTTTCCATCGTCTTCACGAGGGTAGGCGGGGTGGCCTTCCACTGCGCACGACGGGAGTGGGTGTTGGATCGCGACTGCTTGCGCTTCGGAACTGCCATGACTACTTCTCTTCTCTATGCGTTTCAGCATGGATGTCATCATCCGTGCTGATGTCTGTGGAAGCTTGGAATCCCGCAAGCGCAGACCACCGGGGATCACGCGCCTCTGTCGGTTCGAGTTCCGGTACTTCGGTAAGCAACTCGCCGGTCTCACTATCAAGACCTGCACAGTCACGCCGACATAGTGGCTGGAACGGCAGTGACATAACCAC
>NZ_JPRS01000068.1 GCF_000738085.1 Cryobacterium sp. MLB-32 | reverse complement strand
AGGACGGGCCGACGGATCAATCGAACATTCTGATGCTTTGCAGTGCTTGCCATCACAGGATCCACCGCGAAGGGTGGGGCATCATCGTCAAAGACAACGTCGTGTACTTCATCCCGCCCGCTACCGTCGATCCGAAGAGAACTCCGCGTCGCGGCGGACGCCCACCGGTACCGACACCGAAGGGTCACGACGGCCCGCACTACAAGAGCTAGACACAGCGTGCTCGTGTCGGCTCGCGCAGTCTCGATATCGAGAAGCTCGATCCATGCGCTCGTTCCTCGCGCGTCGACCGGCGGGACGGTTTCGAATGTCGACCAGCGACTATGCCTCGCGCGGCGACTGGATGGGGGAGTCGCGCCGCAGTTCGGCAGGGGGCATGAAAGAATTGTTCGACTTGATCATGAAGACCGGGAGCCAGCCGTGACCATCAATACCAGCGCGACAGACGCCAGCGCGACAGGGACCAGCGCGACAGACGCCAGCGCGACAGACGCCAGCGCGACAGGCGCCAGCGCGACAGACGCCAGCGCGACGGGGACCAGCGCGACAGACGCGAGCGCGACAGACGCCAGCTCATCTGACGGGAGCACACGGGCGGAGATCGCCGTGATCGGTGGCTCCGGCCTGTACGAGCTGTTCGATCCGAGCGAGTCCACCACCCTCGAGATCGACACGCCTTACGGGCACGCGCAGGTCACCATCGGGCAACGCGCCGGCCGCCAGGTCGCCTTCCTTCCCCGCCACGGCACCGGCCACAGCGAAGCGCCGCACCTCATTAACTACCGCGCCAACATTTGGGCGCTCGCGTCTCTGGGCGTCAAAGCATCATCTCCTCCGCTGCCGTCGGCGGCGTGAGCCCCGAGTACCCCACGGGAATGCTCGTGGTCACCGACCAGTTCATCGACCGCACGACGGGTCGCCCCGACACGTTCTTCGATCAGGGATCCGTGCAGCACCTCGCGGCCGCTGACCCCTTCGACCCGGCGCTGCGCGCGGCCGCCATCGCCTCGCTCGAGGCGCTCGGCGAGAACTTCGCACCCACCGGCACCGTGGTCGTCATTCAGGGCCCTCGTTTCTCAACCCGCGCCGAATCCACCTGGTTCCGCTCAATGGGGGCCCATATCGTGAACATGACCCAATACCCGGAGGTCGTGCTCGCCTCCGAGCTGAACATGGGCACGGTCAACCTCTCGTTCGTGACCGACGCGGATGCCGGACTGGCCCCACTCGAAACCGAAGACGCGGTCTCCGCTTCCCTGGTCTTCCGTCGCCTGCGCGAGGCCCAGCCCCGTATCCTCGCCGCGATCGACGGAATCCTGCGCGGCCTTCCCGAAGACTATGCACCGCGCGAGCTCGTGGCCGCCGCCGAGGTGCTCATCGCCCTTGAACGCACTCCGCGCACGCGCTCCGGCAGCCACAGTGCCGATGTCGCGGCGCCGAGTGCCACCGACGTCGCCAACGCCGCATCCACTCGCACGGCCACCGCGACGCCTGCTGCGACGACGACCGCGACGCCTGCCGCGATGACGACCGCATCGAGCGCCGAATGAGCGCGCCGCACCTCCTGGTCACCGGGGGAGCCGGCTTCATCGGCAGCGCCATCGTGGAGCAGGCCCTCGAACGTGGTTGGCAGGTGCGAGTACTCGACTCCCTGCGCGCCGACGTGCACGGCGCCCCGCCCGTGATCGACCCGCGCGTGCACTTCATTCACGGTGACGTGACCAACGCTGACGACGTAGACGCCGCTCTCGTGGGGATTGACGTCGTCTGCCACCAGGCCGCAAAGGTGGGACTCGGCGTCAATTTCGCCGACGCCCCCGATTACGTGACGAGCAACGAAGTGGGCACGGCCGTGCTCCTCGCCGCGATGGCCCGAGCCGGCACCGACCGCCTCGTGCTGGCGTCCTCGATGGTGGTCTACGGCGAAGGCAGCTACATTGGCCAGCACGGGCATGCCCGGCCCGGTCCTCGCCGCACCGTCGACCTCGATGACGGCCGCTTCGACCCCGTCGACGAGATCACGGGGGATCGTCTGCACCCCGCGCTCATCTCCGAGGAGGATCCCCTCGACCCGCGCAACGTGTACGCGAGCACCAAACTTGGGCAGGAATACCTCGCCACCGCCTGGGCGCGTTCCACCGGCGGCCGAGCCATTGCCTTGCGGTACCACAACGTGTACGGACCCGGGATGCCGCAAAACACGCCCTATGCGGGCGTCGCCTCGCTGTTCCGTTCTTCCCTCGAGCGCGGCGAAGCCCCCACCGTGTTCGAAGACGGCGCACAACGCCGGGACTTCGTGCACGTGCGCGACGTGGCTTCCGCCAACCTCGCGGCCATCGATTTCACCGAAACGGCCGCCGAGCAGTTCTTCCGCCCATTCAATGTGGGCAGCGGCACCGTGCACACCATCGGCGAAATGGCGGTGGCGCTCAGTGCGGCCGCGCACGGTCCCACGCCCGTGATCACCGGCGACTACCGTCTCGGCGACGTGCGGCACATCACGGCGTCGTCCGAACGCATCCGCACTGAATTAAGGTGGATGCCCGCCGTCACCTTCGAAGACGGCATGCGCGAGTTCGCCACGGCGCCGCTTCGGGCAGCGGTGCACTCCTAGAGGCGCCGGCTCAGCGCTTCAGGAACCAGTGGTCTGCGACTCGCCGCAAGCGACAAGCGACAAGCGACAAGCGACAACTGACCAGCGAATCGTGACTGCGGACCCGTGACCACCGACCAATGACTCGGGACCTGTGATCAGCGGTTCACGGCGGCCAGGATCGCGGCACCGAGCTCGACCGGCTTGGTGAACTGCGGCCAGTGTCCGGTCGGCAGATCCACGTACTCGACGTCGGTGATATCGGCGAGCTCCGCCACGTGCGGGTCGCCGGACTGCACCCACCCGATCAGCGCCGTCGTGGGAAACTCGCACGCGATAACCGTGACCGGCACGTCGAATCGGCGCGGATTGCTCAGATCCTGCCGGTCGCAGGCCACGCCGCGCGGCTGCGGGATGGCGCGAGCACGGAAGTCGGCCCGCAACTCCTCGGTGAGGTCCGTGAGGTCCGCGTCGTCGAAGGCGTCCCAGGGCGGGAGCGGCACGTCGTCACCCACGGCGGGCAGCTCATCGTTGATGATGCCTCCGTCGCCGACCGGGCCGCTGTCCACATAGACCGCGCGCGCCACCCGCTCCGGGCGTGCGTCGACGACGCCGTGAATGATCGCTCCGCCGCCGGAATGGCCGACGAGGATCACCGGCCCGTCGAGGGAATCGACCGTCGTCACGACCGCGTCGATGTGCTCACGCAGGCCGATCCCCGCCCGTGACGCATCCTTCGCTTCGAGGCCCGGCAGGGTGAGCGGATGCACGCGATGTCCAGCCGCGACGAGCGCGGGCGTGACCTCCGACCACGAGGAGGCGTCCAACCAGAATCCGGGAACAAGGATGATGTCCATGACGTGACCCTAGCCTGCCCCGACGCCGAGCGGTTCAGACGAAAACGCCCGCCGTGTTCTCGGCGGGCGGCAACAGCACCTCGAACCGGCAGCCCCCGGGCACATTCCGCACGACCACGTCGCCGTGGTGAGCCTCGACGATGCCCTGAACGATGGCCAGTCCCAGCCCACCGCCGCCCGACGGCATGCCGGGAGCGGCCGGGGTGCGATGTTCGCTCGCCCGCCAGCCGGCCTCGAAGACACGCGCCAGATCGTGCTCGGGGATGCCGCCGGCGGAATCCTGCACGGCGATCGACGCGCGTCCGTCATCGTGCCGGGTGGCGGAGACCACGATCGGGCTACCAGCAGGTGCGTGCTGGATGGCATTCATCACGAGATTTCCCACCGCTCGGGCGAGCTCCCGGGGGTCGGCCAGAATCGTCAGGCCGCTCTCACCCTCAAACCGCAGATCGAGGCTCTTCGATGTGGCTACCGGGGCCAGCTCGGCCACGGTGTCGCTGATCAGGTCGTACAGTGAGACGCGCTCAAGCGACAGACGCAGCGTGCCCGCGTGGATGCGGGACAGTTCAAACAAATCGTCGACCATGCCGGTGAGTTGGTCGACCTGACCGCGAATCTGGGCGTAATAGCGCTCGGGATCGGGTGCCATGCCGTCCTCGAGTGCCTCGGCCATGGCACGAATGCCGGCCAGAGGTGTGCGCAGGTCGTGCGAGATCCAAGACACGAGCTCCCGGCGGCTCGCCTCGATGCGTGTTTCCAGCAGGCGGGCGTCCGCCAGCAGCCTGGCCGTCTCCGCGGTGTCCGCGGTGTCCGTGGTCTTCGCGGTGTCGGTGTGGCGGTCGGCCGGTTCCGACGCCGGGACCACGGCATCCGTTGTCGGCGCGTGCCGGCTCGACCGGATGCTGCGCGCGGCCACCACGAGCGCCCCGAGTGCCAGCCCGCCTACGACGATCGCGCAGACGAGCGCCGCTGTCGCCACGTCGACCAGCTGGGAGGCGGTCACGCGGTCGCGCCGGTCGGGATCGTCGGAGCAGGCGGGACAGGCGGAGCAGGAGGGACAGTCGGGATAGCCGGAGCAGTCGGGATAGCCGGAGCAGCCGCGACAGCCGCGGTGTCGGAACGGTCGGCAGTGCCGGGCACGTCCGGGTCGAAGCGGTAGCCCACGCCCCACACCGTGTTCAAGAGCACGGGATGCGCCGGGTTGGCTTCGATCTTCTCGCGCAACCGTCGCACGTGCACCGTCACCGTGGAGAGGTCACCAAACTCCCACCCCCAGACCGACCGCATCAGGTCTTCGCGGCTGAGCACCTTCGACGGACGCCAAATGAGGTAGGCGAGCAGGTCGAACTCCCGCGCCGTGAGCACGAGTGACGTGCCGCGCTGCCTGATCTCGTGCGCCGACAGGTCCAGCGAGAACTCGCCCGCCGAGATGATCCCCTCCGGGAGATTTTCGACACCACTGCGACGGAGCACGGACTGCACCCGCAGCACGAGTTCCCGGGGAGAAAACGGTTTGGTGAGGTAGTCGTCGGCGCCGGCCTCGAGCCCCTCAATGCGGTCTTCCTCTTCGCCGAGGGCCGTCAGCATGATGATGGGTACGGCCCAGTTAGCCCGGATGCGGCGGCACACCTCGATACCGTCGATGTGCGGAAGCATGCGGTCCAGGATCACGAGGTCCGGGCGTTCGGCCTCGGCCTGACGCTGGCCGCTGAGGCCGTCGGGCGCTTGGTCGACCACGAAATCGGCCGCGAGCAGATACCGGCAGACGACTTCGGATACCATCTGGTCGTCATCGATCACGAGAATGCGGCGGCCGGCCAGCGCGTCTGCTCGCGGTGCTGCAAAGTACTGAGAGGGTGTCACCTCCTCAGGATAGGTGAGTGACCCGAATTCCGCGCGTGAACGTGGTGAGCCGTCATCGTGCTGGTGACTGGCAGGCTTTCTACATATTTGCCCGCCTAAAGTCGGTTTATGACTCAGACGCGGGTAGATGTGGTGCTTCCGTGCCTGAACGAGGCCGGAGCGCTCCCCTGGGTGCTGTCCCGACTTCCGGAGGGATACCGGGCGATCGTTGTCGACAACGGTTCGACGGACGGCTCGGCCGACGTGGCGCTCACTCACGGCGCGCTCGTGGTGCACGAGGCGCGTCGCGGCTTCGGCGCGGCCGCACACGCCGGACTGCTCGCTTCGACGGCACCGATCACCGCGTTCTGCGATGCGGATGCCTCGATGGACCCCCAATTCCTGCCGCTTCTTGTCGATCCGGTCGAGGCCGGAACCGACGATTTGATGCTCGGACGCCGCCGTCCCACGACTGCCGGATCGTGGCCCGTACATGCCCGAATAGCAAATACCACTCTTTCTTGGCGACTGCGCCGAATAACAGGTGTGACCATTCATGATTTGGGCCCCATGCGGGCCGCCCGGCGCGAGGCGCTGCTCTCCCTTGACCTCCAGGACCGCCGCAGCGGCTACCCGCTCGAGATGTTTCTGCGCGCGGCCGACGCCGGCTGGCGCATCCGCGAGGTGGATACTCCCTACGCCCCGCGGGTCGGACGCAGCAAGGTGACCGGCACGATTCGAGGCACCATCACCGCGATTCACGACATGTCGAAATTGCTGCGGGAGGTGCGCTCATGACCGTGCTCGTCGTCATCGCCAAGGAATGCCTGCCCGGTCGCGTGAAGACCCGGCTGCATCCTCCCCTCAGCCTGGAGCAGGCTGCCGAGCTGGCCGCGGCGAGCCTTCACGACACACTGCGTGCCGTCATGCACCTGCCGGCGAGCCGACGCGTACTCGCCTACGACGGTATCGTTCCGCCGCCCGCAGCCGTGGGCTGGGAGATCCTGCCGCAGGTGGGTGGCAGCCTCGATGAACGTCTCGGCGCCATCTTCGACACCTTCACCGAACCCACCGTGCTCATCGGCATGGACACCCCGCAGGTGACGGCCGAGCTGCTCGCCCCGGTGTTTTCCGGCTGGGACCGTGCCGGCCGCGACGGCAGCAACGTCGACCCCGCAACGGATGCCTGGCTTGGCCTCGCTGAAGACGGCGGCTTCTGGGCCCTGGCCATGCACAACCCGGCCGGGTCGCTCATCCGCGGGGTGCCCATGTCGCAGGACGACACCGGCGCCGTGCAACTGGCCCGCCTGACGGATGCCGGCCTGCGCGTCGGTAGCCTGCCTCCCCTCGTGGACGTGGACACAATCGACGACGCACACCGCGTGGCGGCCACAGCGCCGCACGGACTGTTCGCCGCGACCCTGGCCGTCCAGCTGGCCGCCCCGTCCAGTGCCCAGAACGCAGCCGAGAACGCAGCTCAACACGCGCCCCAGAACGCGCCCCAGAACGCACCCCAGAACGCACCGCACAACGCAACCCAGCAGGGAGACCGCTCATGACGGTTACATCTGCCCGCGAATACCAGCCTCTGGCCACCCCACCCGCCACCTTCGGTGCCGGCGGGGCCGAGCCCTACGCCACGGCCCTGCTCGGTGCGTCGAACGTGCTCTACCTTCACGGCATCCGCTCGGCGGAAGGCTCCGGTGCCGCGCCCATGAATGCCGCCCGTTGGAGCGCCGACGCCGACGCCACGGACCTGTCGCTTCTCGTCGGCGCGAGCGGACCGGTGCTCGACATCGGCTGCGGTCCCGGCCGCATGGTGCGCGCGGCCATGGACGTCGGCCTGTCCGCTGTGGGCGTCGACGTGTCGGCAACGGCCGTACGCATCGCAGTTGCGGCCGGCCTCACCGTGCTCAATCGTTCGGTCTTCGCCCCCGTTCCTCTGGAAGGGGAGTGGAAGACCCTGCTTCTGGTCGACGGCAACATCGGCATTGGCGGCGACCCGCGCGCGCTCATGGCACGCTGTGCCGCGCTGCTGGCCGCAGGCGGCGCGCTCGTGATCGAGGTGAGCGGGGACCCCGACCACGATCTGAGCTACGAGGGCACGCTCGAAGACGCCGAGGGGCGCCGCAGTGAACCGTTCCCGTGGGCCGAGATCGGCGCGAACGCGCTTCGGCCGCACGCGGCCGCCGCCGGCCTGCGCACGGTTCAGGAGTGGCGCGTGTCCGGTCGCTCGTTCGTGCGCTTCGAACGCGAGTAGAGCACCACGGCGAGCCCGGCGGCCAGCACGGCCAGCACCACGAAGAACACGGCGAGGTTGAATCCGTAGTTCAGCGGCAGCACCGTGGGGTTGTCGGGCGTGAAGTTCGTGGCGATCATGATCGGCACGACGATCAGCGCCATGATCGATCCCACGACGACAAAGCCTTCGATCACCACGACGACCGCGCCGCCGAAACGGTGTCCGGCGCGGCTGATCAGGGTGCCGAGCAGAAAGACGATCGGCGCGAGGATCGCGTCGTGCAGAATGATGGCGGCGATGATCCACAACGCGACGCCGGGAATGCGCGTCGCGCGCACGGTGTCGAACATCACGTAGGCGCCCCACGCGAGCAGCGCCGCGCCGAGCAGCACCAGACCGATCCGGATGCCGCGCATCGCGCGCGTCTCGCCGGTGCCGGCCGTCGGGTCGTCTGCACTCCCGGCCAGGCTCGGTTCTGGCATACGCCGGGCGTTCACGCGCTGGTCGTTCACGCGCTGGTCGTTCATGCTCTGCTCGTTCATGCTCTGCTCGCTCACGCGTTGATCGCCTCGATTCGGCTGAGCCATTTGGTTTGGAGCACTCCCGGGCGTCCTGGAGCGATCATGCGCGCGGGGTACCCATGCTCGAGATCGAGCGTCTCGCCGTTGAGCTCAAGGGCCACCAGGGTGAGCGGATCACGCACGTATTCGTAGCCCATCTGGGTCTTGCTGAAGCTGCCGCGCTCTTCCAGGCTGATCAGGCGGAACGAGGTTTCGGCATCCGCTCCCACGGCGTCGGCGAGGTCCATCAGTCGAACACCGCGCCAGGTGGCCATCTGGCTCCAGCCCTCCACGCACGCGATGGGCAGGCGCACCTCGGTCTGTTCCATCGCCTGCAACTGGGCGCGGGTGAACGAGGTCTCGGTTCCGGCGTACACGATCGTGAGGGCCCAATCGGCCGCCATCGCGGCATCCGCCACCTTGGCCTGCTTCGACGTACGGTTCACGGGAACGCCCTGCGGGCCGACGCCCTTCTTGCGCGGGCCGAACACGTTCGTCGCGTCGAGGGGGGCGAACGTCTGACCGGCGGTGAGGCCGACCACGGCGGTGACGCTCACGGCCACGGTGGTCAGGAACCCGCGGCGGGTCACCCGCTTGGTCTTCGCCGGGGTGGCATCGATGAAATCGAGCAAACGACCGGTGACGCCGCCGGGGCGAGTGGTGCCCCAGAGACGAACCTCTTCAGGATTCTGCGAACGGTCGGGCGATGCGGCCTCGGCGAGGTGATCGGGTTCGCTGCCGTCCGGAGCCTTGCGCCAGTAGCGCGTGATGAGCGGCAGCTTCACACCGATGTGGATCACGAGCAGCCCGATGAGCACCCAGCCGAGGGCGAAGTGCACCTGGCGGAACGGGAACGGCCACGGGTACCACTGATAGGTGTTGAGCAGGCCGATGGTGATCTGCACAAGGCTGGCGCCCACGAACAGGGCGATGGTGGCACGCTCGAGAAAATTGAGGAATCCCTTGACCGGCGGCCAGGCGAAAAGCGCCGGGAACACGATGTAGAGCTTGGCGAGCAGCAGCGGGAAGCAGGCAATTCCGGTGATGATGTGCAGACCCTGAGTGAATTGGTACAGGTACTCCGGGCGCGTCGCGAAATGCATACCGGGGAGCGGATTCTGCAGAAAGTGGCTGTAGAGGCCGGTGCCGAAGCAAATCAGGAACGCGGCGCCGAGCAAACGACCGATCACGGTCGCCATTCGGGGGTTTCTCACCGGCGACGCCAGGGCGCGCTGGGCTTCGTACATCAATCGCCGCATAGAACAATTCCATCACTGACCGGCGTTTTTCAGGGGAGCGAAATATTACGGTTCCGTGACGGGCCACCGGTGTTGTGTCGGGGGTAGGGGAGAGTGCGCGGAGTCGTGGAGGATAGAACAGTGCGAATCGTTCTGGTCTCCCTGCTCCTGCTCGTGAGCACCGCCCTCACCGCGTACACCGTTCTCACCTACGACAACTTTCAGCCCGGTCCGGATTCGACCGCGCTCCTGATCTGCACCGGCGCGCTGTGGCTGCTCTTCGTTCTCTCGCTACTGGCTCTGCGCGGCGTCAAGGGCCGTGCGATCGTGGTGCTCGTGCTGGCCGGTTCGGTCGTTCTCGGCGGCGCGGCCATGGTCGGCCCGCCGAACACGAGCACGGACTCCGCCCGCTACGCCTGGGACGGGATCGTGCAGAACGCGGGCATCTCGCCCTACGCCTACCCGCCCAGCGATACCCGGCTCGATTCGCTGCGCCCCGACTGGCTGTTTCAGCAGCCCGTGATCAACGCCGCCGGCGACGCGGTCTGCCCCGGCGAACGCATCCAGCGTGCGCACAAGGATCAGACCGACGAGCTGTTCTGCTCGGCGCTCAACCGCTCCAACGTGCCCACCATCTACCCGCCGGCGAGCGAGATCTTCTTCGCCGGCGTGCGCGCGATCACGGGCCCCGCGCCGCAGTACTGGCCCCTGCAGCTGGCCGGGCTGCTGATGAGCCTCGGCGCGACCGTGATGCTGCTTGTCGGCATGAAGCGGCGCGGAATCGACCTGCGCCACGCCGCCCTGTGGGCATGGTGCCCGCTCGTGGCCACCGAGGCGGTCAACAACTCGCACGTGGACATGCTCGGCGTGGTGTTCACGCTCGCCGCCGCCTTCCTCGTGAGCTCCGGAAAGCAGTGGCGGGGCGGCATCATGCTCGGTATTGCCATCGCCACGAAACTCATCCCGGTGATTGCCGCGCCGGCCATGCTGCGACGCCGGGGCTGGAAGGTGATCATCGCATCCGTTGTCACGTTCGCTCTGCTCTATGTGCCGTACATTCTGGCGACGGGCATCGGGGTGCTTGGCTACCTGCCGGGCTATCTCACCGAGGAGGGG
The DNA here is from genome assembly GCF_000738085.1 of Cryobacterium sp. MLB-32. GTDB lineage: Bacteria > Actinomycetota > Actinomycetes > Actinomycetales > Microbacteriaceae > Cryobacterium. The sequence continues at coordinate 34,010 of NZ_JPRS01000068.1, read as the reverse complement.
TACGAGGACGGTTCCCGGTTCGCGCTGATCTCCCTGTTCGCGCCCGGCTCGGCGGCGATCTGGGTGGCCGGCGCGCTGCTCGTGATCATCGCGCTGCTGGTGTTCTTCAAGACCGACCCCGACGCGCCCTGGGTGGGACAGCTCGTGATGATCGGCGGTACGCTGCTGATCCTGAGCCCGCGCTACCCCTGGTACGCGCTGCTGCTGCTGCCGTTCATCGCGCTGAGCGGACGCTGGGAGTGGCTGATGGTGCCGCTCGCACTGAGCCTGCGTCTGCTCGAACCCTCACTCGCGGTGACCCAGACGTCGATGGCGCTCGCCGTGATCGTGATCGTGGCGGTGTCGCTGCGCCGCGCTGGCCCGGGCGCGACCGGCCGGTTGCTGCGTGAGCCGGGACGCATGCTCTCGCGGACGCGCGCCCGTCTGGGGCCGGTTCAGCGTTCGTAGCGCAGAACGTTGACGCCGGTGAGGTTCCACTCGCTCTGCAGGCGGTAGCCGAGGGCAGCGAGTTTCGCGGTGATGCTCGGACGCCAGTCCTGCTTATCGCTGGTCACGAGCCAGACCTCGTCAACGCCGTCGAAACGGTGAGTCACCTCGGCGAGCGGATACTGCTTCTCCCAGAGCGTTCCGGCCTCGGCGGCAGGCGTTTTGAGCTTGACGTCCACCATTCCCTGGAAGGCGTCGGGATAGGACAGCGAGATGATGCGGGAGGTTGCCGCCGGGTGGTGTCGCACCGGGCCGTAGAGGACGGCGCTTTTCTCGGCGGGGTGCGTCGCACGCTCGTGCGCCACGAGGTCGGCGACCTCGTTCCACGAGGAATTCTGCTTGGCCTCGGGCATCCGCTGGGCCATGTATTGCGGCACGGCCATCCCCACAATCACGGCCAGGGCGATCACGCTCATCCAGCGGCGGCGCAGGGCGGCGAGAGCGACGGCCATGAGCAGGGCAATCGCAGGGGCACCGAACGTGAGGTAACGCGGCGAATAGAGCGGGGAAATGAGCAGTGACGCCACGATCAGGCCGACGGTCGGGACCACGATCCAAGGCACGGTGATCGCGAGCAGGCCCGGCCGTGCCGTGTGGGCGCGGTGGCTCACCGGGGTGCGCCGGGCACGTGCCACGAGCACGCCGATGCCGATGAAGACGAGAAGCCAGCCGACCGCGGCGAAGGTGGGATTGAGCGCGAACCACTGCCACACGACGACGTCGTAGAGCGTCTGGTGACCAATGGGCGGGATCCAGCTCACCTGTTTGCTCTGACTCGACACGGTGAGGGCAAACGGCAGGAGCAGGGCGCCGGCCGCGGCGGATGCGCCCAGCCAGCCCCACAGACCGGCGTTCGCCGTGCGGACCCCTGTTCCGTCGGCCGGGAAGTGACGCTGGGCAAGCCTGGTCCACAGCGCCGTGACACCGTGCGCGCCCACGAGCAGTGCGAGGTAGAGGAACACGCCCGTGCTGAGCACTGCCACAACGCCGTAGAGTCCCCACCAGAGCACCCGGGTGCGTCGCGGCGCCGCGCCGCGGTTCCATGCGGCGAGAAAGACGAGCGTCAACACCATGGCCAGGGCGGTGCCGAGCGCGAACGACCGGCCCTCTGCTCCGGCCCAGGTGACCCGCGGCAGTACCGTGAAGATGAGGCCGGCCAGAATGGCCGTTCGGCGATTGGCGAGGGCGCTGGTCAGGTAGGTGAGCAGCCCCGCGGCGAGCCCGATGAAGAGGGCGGACGGCAGACGCAGCGTGAACGGAGAGTAGGGCACGAGGTCGAACCACACGTGCATTCCGGCGTAGTAGAGGCCGTGCACGAGGTCCACGCTCTGAAGCAGGCGGGCGAGGTCGGTCCAGCTGCGGGTGGCTGAGGTGATGGTGGCCGCTTCGTCAAACCAGACCGAGGGAACCCAGGAGAAGGCGACGGAGACCAGCAGGGCGATCGCTCCCACGAGTGCGGCATCCGCTACCCGGTGGCCGCCGAACCGGCGTGATACTGCCGTCATAAACGTGGTGTCCTTGCGATCAGGGGGTCGGGGTGCCCTCGCACGAGGGTAACCCGGACTAGCTGACATCCAGCCGGGCGCCCTCCCGCCCAGCCGCCTTACCCCGGCGGAGGCCCACTCATGTTCCGGAAGCTGGCGCACCGTTTGGAACGACCAGCGCAGGGTCCGGAAGCTGGCGCACGGTGAAACATCTGCTGGCTTCCACACCCTGCGCTGGCCGGCTGAACGGTGACGGGGCGGGGGCATGGCCTTGCGGGGGCGGGGTGGGTGCACGAGAGCGGGCCCGTCGCGTGTGCGACGGGCCCGCTTCTGCTGCGAGGGGTGTTACTTGGTGGGTGTTACTTGGTGGCGACGGTGATGGTGGCGATGCCGACGAGGAGCTGGTCGGCGACGGCGTCGGTGTTGAAGGTGGAGTTGAGGAGGCCGGCGGCGTCGGAGGAGATGTGCACGGTGGTGCCGGTGAGGATGGCGTTGTCGCCGTCCATTTCGAGGGGCTTGAGGGTTCCGCCGTAGAGGTCGAAGACCTTGACCTGCGTGGCGGCGGACTCGCCGTTCACGGTGACGTCACCGAAGAGCTCGGAGGTGCCGGGGTCGATGGTGAAGTTGGTCAGTTCAACGACGGTGTCGCCGGCGGTGAGGGAGAAGCCGGAGCCTTCGTGCTCGAGAGTGCCCTGCACGTAGGGGCGTACGGTGCCGTTGGGGTCGTAGTAGTCCACGTTGCCGCCGGTGATCGGGAAGTGCAGGCTGCCTTCTTCGAGGGTGGCGGTGCCGACGGTGCCTGCCGTGAGGCCGAGGGTGCCGAGGGCGGCGGCGAAGTCGGCGTCGAGGAGAACGGCCGTGTCGACGCCGGAGAGGCTGGGGATCGAGGCGAGGGGAGCCTCGGCGGTGGCGGAGCTCGAGGAGCTGGGGGCGCTGGACGCGGCGGGCGTCGTGGCGGCGGTGGAGCATCCGGCGAGGAGGGCGATCATGATTCCGGCGGAAGCGAAGCCGATGGTGGCCTTGGAGAATGTGCGCATGGTGTGGGTTTCCTGTCTGGGGGCGGTGATTGTGGGTGGTGGTGTTGAGGTCTGACTGGTGTTCGGCCCCATCCCCGAAAAGGTTTGGAAACCCACCAACCCGTTACCGTTCCGTTACACAACTCAGCAAACACACAGGGAAAAACCCCGGAAACACGAGGAAGCCTGGCGGTGCACAAGAGATGGCACCGCGCCAGGGACGCTCAGTCGAATTCGGCCACGCGCAGGCTCAGCCACAACGCGAGCGTGTCGTCGGCGTTCTCCAGATCGACGGCGAAGAGATCGTGGGTTCGTTTGAGTCGATATCTCAGTGTGTTCTGGTGCACGGACAGCCGCGCGGCAGTGACGGCGGAATCGCGGGAGCAGTCCAGATAGGTGCGCACGGTTTTGGCATAGTCCGTTCCGGACCGTGCATCCGATTCGAGCATCCGCTCGGCTTGCGGCGCCATGAACCGGGGCGTATCGCGAAACACCTGCGCCAGCTCAAGCAGGGTGAGGCGGCTGCGCAGGTCGTGGGCACTTGCCACCACGCTCGTGGGGGTGTGGGTGGTCTGGAGCAGCAAAACCAGATCCGCATCACGCCGCGACCGACTGATCTGCGTCACCTGCGCCATTCTGGAGCCGATGGCGGCGCGCACCGATGCGCGCAGGCCGCCTTCAGCGCGCTCGACGATGCGCTGGGCCGTGCCGTGCAGCCCGGTCAAGTCCGATGCGGATGGGCCCGAAAAGAGGGCGTAGATCGTCGCCCCGATCACCGCGCACTCGGCCCCATGCTGATACGCCTCGCACTGCATGGAGATCAGGTCGAACAGTCGACTCAGCCCCAGCTCCTCACCGCTCGCTCCGAGCTGCGGGTGGAAGGCGACGACGGCATACGGTCCCGTGGTGTCGAGTTCCAGCTGGCCGGCCACCAGCCGGGCGTCCTCGCCATCATCGAGCAACCGGCGCAAGAGCACGGTGCGCTGCTGCCGCACCAGGTCGGCCGCACTCCGCGCCCGCAGCAGGTGCAGGGCCGCGATGTCGGCAGCCTGTTCCAGCGCCTGTGCCGCATCGTCATCCAGTCTGCCGCGTTCATCCACCACCCAGATCGATCCGAGGGGCTGCGTGCCCGCTCGGATGGCCACGGCCATCCGAGGCAGCCCGGGCGCGAGGGCCGGTAGCCGCAGTGCTCCCTCGGATCGATAGACGGATGCGTACGCATTGGCGTTGTCCGGATCATCCGGTACCTGGCGACCCAGGATTCCGTCGCGCCGGGTTTCATCGATCGGCTGGGCGGGCAGGGTGGAGTACGCGAGAATCCGAGTTTGCAGGTCTTCGATTGCGGTGGCTCCGCCGACGAGGGCGGCAATGGCGTTGGCCAGGGCAAAGAGGTCGCCGACGGCCAGGCCGGTCAGTGACCCTGGCGGTTCGGCCGCCGTCGTCAGAGCCGAGTTGAGTACGGATTCGAGCTGGCGCCATTCAACCTCATCATCCACGACGAGCAGCGCGATCCCGGCGGCATCCGCGACGGCAGCGAGCGTCTCGACGCTCAGCGACAGTGACTTGATCACGATCGCGTCGAAACCGCGCCCCGCAGCACCGCGCACGACGTCGGCGGAATCGGGTGCCTCGGGGTGCACGCCGATGGCGAGCAAAACGCCATGTCGTCGCCCGGCGAAGGGCACCAGGCAGTCGAACAGCGTGGGGCTGGTCAACGCGACAGTTCTATCGGCCTGCTGCGAAGCCAGGCGCAAACCGGAACCCTCCAGGGTGGTCAAGAGCTCCGACACGGCCACGCGCGGTGTCTCAAAAACGTGTGTCGTCATCCCGCAACGCTAGCGACGGTTGTGTCGAACCACAAGAAACCATCGTGAGCTTCGTGCTGAACGCTAAAGCTAAACCACGCGTCCCTCACCCAGACTGTGGAAATGACGCTGAGCATGGACATCCGATCGATGGCCGATCACGCACACCTGGCGGCAACCGACGCGGCTCGCGTCGCCGGAGTGCTGGTTGTTGACGAGCGTGGGCTGCCTGGCTTCACGAAGATCGAGAACCTCTTCAGCGACGTCTGGGGGCTGCCCCTGACCGAACCGCCGATTCCGGCGGAGCTGCTGCGGAGCATCAGCCACGCCGGCTGTAACGTCACGGCCGCCTACGACGCAGCGGGCACGTTGACCGGTGCTGCCGTCGCCATCGTCGCCCCGGGAAACGTCTCGATGTATTCCCTGATCGCCGGGGTCGTGCCCGGCACGGCCGATCGCGGCGTGGGATTCGCCCTGAAACTGCACCAGCGGGCCTGGGCACTTGCCCGGGGCATCCCGATGATGACGTGGACCTTCGACCCGCTGGTCAGCCGGAATGCGCGATTCAACCTCACGAAGCTCGGTGCACACGCGGACGAGTACGAGCAGGACTTCTATGGACCGATGCACGGGCTCATCAACGCCAACGATGAGAGCGATCGCCTCATCGCCGTCTGGCCGCTCGCCGATCCCCGCGCGGTCGACTGCAGTCAGGGTCTGGCGCCGCAGCCGGAATTCCCGGCGTTCACACCGGACGACGTTCGCGGCGACGGCCCGGACGGTGACCCGGCCGTCATCGACGTCGCCGGCGTGCGCTGGTGCCGTGTGCCCGAGGACATCGTGGCCGTTCGGGCGGAGAACCCGGCGTTGGCCGCAGCCTGGCGCCGCAGCATCCGTTCCGTCTTCACAGAGTTGTTCGCCGCCGGCTATACCGCCGACGGTGTCACCCGATCCGGTTGGTATCGGTTCGTTTCAGGAGGTCAGGCATGAAGATTGAAAACATCGAGTTGCGCCGGGTGCGTTTGCCCCTGGTTCGGCCCTTCCGCACGTCATTCGGTACGGCCGTCGAACGTGAGACCACGCTCGTTCGGGTGGTGACCGCCAACGCGGAGGGCTGGGCCGAGTGCGCTGCCGAGCCGGACCCGCTGTACAGCTCGGAGTTTCTGGATGCCAGTGACCTTGTCATTCGTGACCACCTGATTCCCCGCCTGCAGGCCCTCGGCAATGGATTGACCGCCGAGAAGGTGGCGACCACGCTCGAACCGGTCAAGGGCCACTTCATGTCGAAGGCCGTTCTCGAGACGGCGATACTCGACGCTCAGCTCAAGGAAACCGGGGTGTCGTTCGGACAATACCTCGGCGCGGTGCACGACACCGTTCCCGCGGGAGTGTCGGTCGGGATCATGGATTCGATCGACGAGCTCCTCGATGCGGTTGAGGGCTACCTGGCCGAGGGGTACCTGCGGATCAAGCTCAAGATCGAACCGGGTTGGGACATCGCGCCGGTGCGTGCCGTGCGTGAGCGCTTCGGCCCTGACATGTTGCTTCAGGTCGATGCCAACACCGCGTACACGCTGGCGGATGCTCGTCACCTCGCCCTGTTGGACCCCTTCGACCTGCTCCTGATGGAGCAGCCGATGAAGGAAGATGATCTGATGGGACACGCCAACCTGGCCAAACTGATTTCGACGCCGATCTGTCTCGACGAATCGATCGAGTCGGCGCGGGATGCGGCGACGGCGATCACCCTCGGCGCATGCAGCATCATCAACGTGAAGCCGGCCCGGGTGGGCGGCTACCTCGAGGCGCGACGCATCCACGACGTGGCGGCCGCGCACGGCGTGCCGGTCTGGTGCGGGGGAATGTTGGAGACCGGCATCGGCCGGGCCGCCAATGTGGCGCTGGCCGGCTTGCCGAACTTTGTGCTCCCGGGGGACACCTCGGCATCCAACCGGTACTACGCCGAAGACCTGACCGCGCCCTTCGTTCTCGAAAAAGGCCACCTTCGCGTGCCCACGGGCCCGGGCATCGGTGTCGAGGTGCTGCCCGACGCGCTCAAGCGCGTAACGGTGACCACGACCAACATCACCTTCTGATCATCACTGCTTTCTCGAACGTCACTGCTTTCTCGACCAACACTGCTTTCTGCCAGCTCGCTCACCGAAACAATCTGAGGTAACGAATGACGATCACACAGCGCACACAGTCCTCCTGGAAGTTCATGGCGTCGATGGGGGTGGTGGCGGCCCTGGCCCTCACCGGATGTTCCGCGACGCCCACTCCGGCAACGACCGCGGATGCGGCGCCGGTCGGCACCGTCGACGTGGCGGCCGCGGCCGCACTGCCTGCCGACATCAAGGCAGCCGGAATCATCAAGGCGGCCTCTGACATCCCCTACCCGCCGATGGAGATGTTCGACGCCGACCAGAACGTCACCGGTTTCGATCACGATCTGGCTCAGGCCATCGGGGCGAAGCTTGGCGTGAAGTTCGAGCTGCAAAAGCAGTCGTTCGCGGCCGCCATTCCCTCCCTGCAGGCCGGCAAGCATGACGTGATCATGTCGGGCATGAATGACACCAAGGAACGCCAGCAGACACTCGATTTCGTGGACTACTTCCACGCTGGTTTCACGATCCTGGTCGTGAAGGGTAACCCCGAAAACATCGGTGGAGTGCTTGACCTCTGCGGCAAGAATGTGGCCGTACCGAAGGCCACGGTTCAGGCCGACATCCTGCGCAGCTACGACGCGGACTGCATCGCATCCGGTGCCGGCGTCGTCAACGTGATGGAACTGCCCGGTGAAACGGATGTGCAGACCGCGGTGCGTTCCGGCCGCGCTGTGGCCGAAGTTGTCGACTCCGCCGTCGCCGCCTACACCGCGCAGACCGCCGGCGACGGCGAGATGTTCGACGTGGTCACCGACCCCGACAATCCCTCCGGCTACAGCCCCGTCTACAGCGGGATCGGCATCCTGAAGGAAAAGAGCGAACTGAGCAACGCCATCCGGCTGGCCTTCCAGGCGGTCATCGAAGACGGAAGCTATGAGGAGATCCTGAACAAGTACGAGCTTTCCGACTACGGCCTCGATGAGGCCGGCTTCAACCTCGGGTCGTAGACGACATGACTCTCTCTCCCACGCAGGCCGTCCGAGAGGCGGCGACGGACGACGACATCTCGGCGGTACCCCTTCGGCATCCGTGGCGCTGGGTCATGGCCGTGGTCCTCACCCTGGGCTTTGCGGCTCTGGCCGGCTCGCTCTGGCAGAACGACAACGTCAATCACCCAACGATCAGTGAGTTCATCTTCGACCGTCGGATCCTCGACGGGGTCGTGCTCACCCTCATCCTGACCATCGTGTCGATGATCATCTCGACGATTCTCGCCGTGCTGCTCGCCGTCATGCGGCTGTCGAACAACCCGGTGATGAGCGCCCTGGCGTGGCTCTACATCTGGGCTTTTCGAGGAACGCCGCTGCTGATCCAGATCGTTTTCTGGGGCTACCTCGGTCTGCTCTACGCTCAGATTTCACTTGGAATTCCGTTCACCGATTTCACGCTGTTCTCGATCGACACGAACACGCTGATTCCGGCATTCGCTGCCGGGCTGCTCGCGCTCACGCTGAACCAGGCGGCGTACTCGGCAGAGATCGTGCGAGCCGGCATGCTCTCGGTGGATGAAGGCCAGTATGAGGCCGCCTACTCCGTGGGTATGAGCCCGGGCTTCACCCTGTTCAAGGTGGTGCTGCCGCAGGCCATGCGGGTGATCATTCCGCCGATGGGCAACGAAACCATCTCGATGCTCAAGAACACCTCGCTGCTGTCGGTGATCGCCGTGCTCGAGTTGTACACCGTGGCCACCCAGATCTCGTCCCAGAACCTGCGGCAGGTCGAACTGCTCATCGTGGTGAGCTGCTGGTATCTCTTCCTCACGTCGATGCTGTCGATCCCGCAGTACTACCTGGAACGTCATTACGGGCGCGGCAATGCCCGCACGCTACCGCCCACGCCCATCGGCAGGGTCATGGCCATCCTCGGCCGGAACCGTCGCGTGAGCCCGCCGAACCAGAGAACGGATGCGTCGTGACCGACACCACACAAGACTCCCGGCTCGATTCCGGGGTCGCGGGAAGCGTTGAGCCCCTGCTCAACGCACGCAACGTGCACAAAAGCTTCGGCGGTGTCGAGGTGCTCAAAGGCATCTCGTTGACCGTTGATGCCGGACAGGTGATGTGCCTTCTCGGGCCCAGCGGCTCGGGCAAGTCCACGTTCCTGCGCTGCATCAACCATCTGGAACGCATTGACGGTGGCCGGATATCGGTCAGCGGTGAACTCGTGGGGTATGCCCAGCGCCAGAATCGCATCTTCGAAATGAATCGGCGTGAGGTCGCCCGGCAGCGCCGGGGGATCGGCATGGTCTTTCAGCGGTTCAATCTCTTCCCGCACATGACGGCCCTCGAAAACATCACCGTGGCGCCGATCGGAGTGCGCAAGCTGCCGAAGGAGGGCGCCATCGCACGCGGCAAGGAGCTCCTTGATCGGGTGGGACTCGCTGACCTGGCGCAGTCCTATCCGGCCCAGCTTTCCGGCGGGCAGCAACAGCGCGTCGCAATTGCGCGCGCCCTCGCCATGGACCCTAAGCTGCTGCTGTTCGATGAGCCGACCAGCGCGCTCGACCCCGAGCTCGTCGGCGAGGTTCTCGACGTGATGCGCGGGCTCGCCGCCGACGGTATGACGATGATCGTGGTCACCCACGAAATCGGATTCGCCCGCGGAGCGGCGGACCAGGTCGTTTTCATGGATGCGGGTGTTGTCGTAGAGTCGGGCCCCCCGTCTCAGGTGCTGGACAACCCCCAGAACGCTCGAACAAAGTCATTCCTGGACAGCGTGATGTAGCGTCCGGTTCCCCGGTTCCACGGTTCGCCGGTTCCCCGGTTCTCCGGTTCTCCGGTTCCCCGGTTCCCCGGTTCTGCGGTTCTGCGGTTCTGCGGTGCCGCGGTGCCGTGGTGCCGTGGTGCCAAGATTCTGCAGTTCGTGGGTTCGTGGGTTCGTGGGTTCGTGGGTTCGTGGGTTCGTGGGTTCGGGCGTTTGATGGCGTCGATGGCGCCTGGCTTCGGCGGGTCAGCAGCCGACACCGCTCGGATTCTGGATGCAGTCGTGCGCCACAAGCACGCTTTTCACGTGGCGCACGGCGACCGGCAGGGGATTGCCCGCTACGGCCAGCGTGCCCGTGACGGGCTGCCAGTCGCCGCCGCCCACGCGGAACTCGGCGGAATACGCCACCGAGAGGGTGCTCACGTAGTCTCCACGTTCGCGGTAGATGTGGCTCGTGTCCGTATCGGAAAACTCGGGAACGCCCAGGTCTTCCCATGTGGCCCCGCCGGTGGTCGAGCTGCCGACGGCACCGTCGCCGAAGTCGCGGTGAAATGTCGCCGGCGTGAAGCGCACATCGGCGGGGGTGCCGAGGAGAGCGCCCGAGACCACCTGAACGGATGCCGCGGCCACGAAGTTCGCCGCGAGCCCCACGATCGCGAGACCGTTGGGCTCCATCGTCTGGGATGGCGGCTGGGGGGAGAAGCCCACGAGGTCGCTCACGCTCGTCGCGAGCGGTGCCGTGCAGGTGGCGCACGGGGCAGCCGGTGGCGCGACCGTGGGGGCTGCCGGACCGGTGTGCGACCCGCCCACACCTTCCTTCGGCAGGTTCACGACCGGCACGGCGGCACCCCCGGCGCCGCCCCTGCCGCCCTTGCCGCCGTGCGATCCCGTACCGCCCCTTGCCGATCCGCCTTGACCGTCCGTCACCGTGTCGACGTGCGCAGATACCTGTACCTGTCCGCCTGCCGTGACAGCCTGGGCCTCGGGGCAGCCAGCATCGCTGCTTCCCATCGCTCCGCACGGTGGTGTCACGTCGGCGAATACCGCTGGCGTGAGAAACACGCCCAAGACGACGGTGAGGGTTAGCAAAAATTGCGGCCCGGCCATACATCCTCCTTGTTGACGAGCAGGACATTTGGCGAATTGGGGCTGGAGACCAGCTGCACTTGGAAAGGCACCCGATCCAATCGGTTTGTCGGCGTGACATCGATACCGCCGTTGTCGAGGACGCGCAGCGCTGAGACGTCATAGCAGGCATAGATGTCGACGGACGCTTGATTCGGGTGCAGATCCTGATATCGAACCACCGATGCCGTGTCAAACGTTGGTACGCCAAGGTTTTTGTGCCCCCGGTCGGTGAAGCCCTTGATCTCCGCCGTGACGCTTGGCAGATAGTCAGCCGTGACATAGGCGGCAATCCGACCCGGATCCGCGCCACCCTCCTCCAGAATCTTGCCTCCTGCGCTGAGAAAAGCCCCATACGCGGCCGTGGCGGCCGCGAGGGCCTCGTCGTTGGAGGCGAACACCGGGGCGGTCGGGCTCGTGGGCGGCGGCGGTGTCCATTCGGGCGCGGGCGCCGGGGCACAGCCAACCAGGCACAGCGACGTAAGGGCGAGCGTGCCAAAGAGTGTGCGCTGGAGAGTGCTGCGGCGCATGCTGCGGCGCGTGCTGCGGCGCATGCTGGGGCGTGTGCGGGGGAGGGGAAAGCGCATGCGGTCAATGTAGAGCAGATCATCGACTCGTGCAGAAGTTATCCACAAGCGCGGGGCATCCGTCGCCCGAATCTCAGATGTGGAGGGGTAGGTGCGGTCTCCTGCGTCAGCGGTGGAGCCCTACGCTGGAGGAATCGAGCACGTGCCACACTCTCTCGGAGGATACCCATGACGCTGTTGACCGCTGACCTGTACGACGAACGCGGAGAAGACCTGCAGTCCGTTCCGCTGCAGTTTCACACTCTGGGTGGTCGGGCCCGCTTCAGCGGTCCGATCCGCACCGTCACGTGCCTCGAAGACAACGCCCTCGTGAAGTCGATCCTGGCGACGCCCGGCGACGGCGCGGTGCTCGTGGTCGACGGCGGCGGCTCACTCAACTCCGCCCTGATGGGCGACATGATCGCCGACTCTGCCGTGGCCAACGGATGGGCTGGCGTCGTGATCAACGGAGCCATCCGCGACCGCGTGGCCATCTCCGCTCTCGACCTCGGGGTCAAGGCCCTCGGCAGCAACCCGCGCAAGAGCGCCAAGACCGGCAGCGGCGTCACCGATGCTGTCGTCACCTTCGCCGGCGTCACGTTCACTCCGGGCAAGACCATCTTCTGCGACGAAGACGGAATCCTCGTCGAACGCTGATCTTCTTCCCGCTCAAACAACACTGAACGACGCGTCGCCCTCCACCTGCTTGGGCGTGGCCTCATGGGGCCGAAGGTGTCGTCTCGCGTGTGTTGGGGTGTGCTGATGGGGCGGTTGTTGGCGTCTCGTAGGTGACCCGCCAACTTCGGCCCCTTGGTGTGGCTTCATGGGGCCGAAGGTGTCGTCTCGCGTGTGTTGGGGTGCGTTCATGGGGCGGTTGTTGGCGTTTCGTAGGTGATCCGCCAACTTTGGCCCCTTGGCCTGGCCTGATGGGGCCGAAGGTGTCGTCTCGTGTGTCGCATGGGGCGGTTGTTGGCGTCTCGTAGGTGATCCGCCAACTTTGGCCCCTTAGCGTGGCGTCATGGGGCCGAAGGTGTCGTCTCGCGTGTGTTGGGGTGCGTTCATGGGGCGGTTGTTGGCGTTTCGTAGGTGATCCGCCAACTTTGGCCCCTTGGTGTGGCGTCATGGGGCCGAAGCTGTCGTCTCGCGTGTGTTGGGGTGCGCTCATGGGGCGGTTGTGGGCGTCTCGTAGGTGACCCGCCAACTTTGGCCCCTTGGCCTGGCCTGATGGGGCCGAAGGTGTCGTCTCGCGTGTCGCATGGGGCGGATCTTGGCGTCTCGGTGGTGACCTGCCCACGTCGGCCCCAAGGCCGACGCTACTGCCGGACTCACTGCGGAGTGGGTTGGGGCGGACGAGCGAGCGGCGGCCAGCGCTGATTACTGAACGGCGTCGTCGAGCTTCGTCACGCGGAACGTCGCGTCGAGTTCCACGTCGACGTCACGGCCGTCGCTCAGAGTGATCTCTACCTCGTAGACGTGGTCCGCGTCGTCGCTGCGGTCGAACTCGGTGACGGTTCCGCTGCCCACGGCGGCCAAGGCGGCGGCTTCGGCGTTCGCGCGGGCGGCGGCATCCTGTTCGGCGGTCGGCTGTGCGGGCGCCGCGGTCGCGACCGGCGCGGACGACAAGCCGGAGGTGTTCGGGTCGAGGTCGCCCACGTAGACGACGTCGAAGGAACCGTTGAGTTCCACGTCGACCTCGTCGCCGTTCTCGAGGCGCACCTCGAGGTTGTATTCGGGGCCGCCGTCATCGGTGCGTTCGGCGCTCGTGACCGTTCCCGCACCCGTTTCGGCGAGTGCGGCAGCGCTGGCGCGCTGCAGGGTGTCGCCGGTGAGCGTGTCGTTGTCGTCGGACAGGTTGGTCACCGCGAGGGCGATTCCGGCCCCGGCGAGAGCCGCGACGAGAGCAGCTCCAATGGCGATCGCAACGATCTTCGTGTTCACGTGATGTGTCCTCTGTGTGAAGCCCCCGACTTGCCCGTAATCGGGGCACAGAGAAAGCGTGTACCCCCTAGTTTACGGGTCACTGGCCGCGGCCCGGCATCCCGATGTCCTGCCCATAATTGGGGCTTCAGGCGGCTGAGGGGTCTGGATAGATTCAGGTGAACCCGAGGAGATTCGTGGCGTCCAACATTCCAGCCATGCGAGAGCGTTTTGCCGCGCAATCCGTCATAGAGGTGCTGCTCCTCGAACAAAGTCTCGTACCACCCCGCTCGCCGCTCGCGAGATTCTTCGGGCGCTCGCCGCTCGGCCCCGAGAGCATGTTCTGGTATCGCGGGGCCAAGGCCGAGATGGCCGTCGGCATGCTGCTTGCCGAGCTCCCGGCGGAGTGGACCACGTTCCACGCGATCCCGGCCGGCGCGGAGGGGACCGAGATCGACCACCTCGTGGTCGGCCCCGGGGGAGTCTTCACGATCCAGACCAAACGCCACCGCGGCAAGCGGGTGCGCGTGGCCGGTCGCACCGTGGTCGTCGACGGGGAGCGTCTGCCCTACATTCGCAAGGCCGAGCTGGATGCTGCGCGGGTCACCACGCTGCTTCGAGAGCGGATGCTGCTGCGCCCGTCGGTGCGCCCAGTGGTCGCCATTGTGGGGGCCAAACGCATCACGATGTACCAAAAACCTGCGCAGGTTAAGGTGCTCGACGCCGAGGACCTGCGGCCCTGGCTGCTGACGCGTCCGCCGGTGCTCGATCCCGTTGACCGGATCGAGGCCGCGAATATCATCGACAGTCCGGACACCTGGGATGCGTTTCCCTCGCTCGAACCCCAGCAACTCATCTCCGAGTTTGCCGCGCTCGAGAAATCCGTGCGCGCCGCCCGCAAACAGCGCATCTTCTGGGTACCGTTCGGTTCGGCGGCCCTCATCGTGGGAGCGGCGGGGATGCCCTACCTGATCACCGCCTTGATCGGCCTGAGCGTAGCGCACTGACCGTTCCACCGCCCTGATCGGCCTGAGCGTGGCGCACGGATCGTTCCAGTGCCCCTTGTGGGGCTCTTGATGACGGATGCCTCCCGGTATTCTTTTGAGTGACTCAAGGGAGGGTCCAACCCCGTGACTGTCGAAATACCCGCTATGCGCACTCGACTCGCGGCCCACACGGTCATCGATGACCTGATGGACCACAGAGTCGTGCCCCGACGTTCGCCACTCGCCCGTGTCCTCGGGCGATCACCCCTTCACCAAGACAACGTCGCCTGGTATGACGGGGCCAGGGACGATATCGCCCTCGGCGCATCGCTCGCCAAGCTTCCGCCCGATTGGGCGGTCTTCCACTCGCTTCCCGTGGGCAAACGGAGCGCCGAGATCGCACACCTGGTCGTCGGTCCGGCCGGGGTCTTCACGATCACCATGCGCAATCCACGTGGCAAGAACATCTGGGTATTCAAACGCCTGGTCGTGATGCAGGGACGCCGCGTGCCGTACCTGCGCGACGCTGAATTTGAGGCCGAATTGGTCACTCGTGTGCTCAGAAAACGGATGCCGCAGTACGATGCCGCGAGGCCGGTGATCGCCCTGGTTGAACCGCGAGAGGTCGTCATTCGGGAGAAGCCGCCCGTGGTGAAGGTCCTGGATTCCAAGCACCTCACCTCGTGGTTGCTGCGCCTACCGGTGGCCCTGAACCCCCAGCAGGTGATGGAGGTCACCACCCTGGTTGACGACCCCGCAACGTGGGGTGCACACCCACAGGTCGATCCCGGCAACGTGATGGCTCGTTTCGCCGAGCTCGACAGCGATGTTCGCCAGTCGCGCCGCCGCCGACGCACGTTGGTCTCCTGGGGCACAGCCGTGCTGGTAGTGACCATCGGCGTGGAGGTTGTGGCAGTTGTTCAGGTGCTCACCGGGATGCTCGCGAGCGTCGGTATCGGCTAACGGGTATCGGGTAGCGACACGAGAAAGTGGCCCCGCCGAGGGGGCCGCTTCTCTCCTCGGGCGGGAAGCCCGACACGCCACGCCCGACACCGGAAGCCCGACCCGGGCCAGAAGCCCCGCGCGGGCCAGAAGGACGATGCGGGTCAGAAGCCCAGCGCGGGCAGGTGCGCGTTGGCGGCGGCCAACGCGGCATAGGCCACGCCGTACGCCGCGTAGAGCGACACCGGGATGAGCAGAATCCACTCGCGCAGCGAGCCCGCGTTGCCGAGCACCGGCAGTGCCATGTAACCGCCGGATGTCCAGATGCGCTTGAGAAGTGGCACCCTGCGCCAGAACCGCGGCGGCTTCGGCACCCACGGCCACAGCAGCGGCAGCCCGCCCGTGGTGAGGAAGTCACCCAGCAGGTGCACCGCGTAGCCCAGGGCGACGCAGATCACGAACCAGGCCTGCTGTTCCGGGGCGTACAGCGCGATGAAGGCGGCCACGGCGAGCCCGATCAGCCACGCCAGACTCCACCAGCGCGCCAGCTTGAGGGCCTTCGCGGCGAAGGCCACCGTGATCGCGGTCATCGCGGCCGGACCCACGCTGATCGGCTGGGACCATCCGCTCGGCTGCCACACCAGCAGGCCCAGGCCGGTGGCGAGAATCCACACGCAGGCCACGGCGAGCAGGCTGTGCAGCCCATGGCGGTGCCCGCCGGAGGCGCGGGAGATGCCCGAGGTGACCACCTTGCCGAGCAGCGGAACGGACTGCGCGATGGTGGCCGAGCCGTGGTCGGCGTCGGGCAACAGGGCGGCGCCCGCGCAGAGCAGAGCCCCGGCGATCGTGCCCGTGGGCGTCACGGGGAACAGCCCGAGGCCGTGCCCCGCGGTGGCCGTCACGGCGATCCAGGCTGCTGCGCCGGTCATGGCGTGGTGTGCACCCATCATGTGCCTGGCCTCCGTCTCAGAATTGCGAGCGTTGCCCGACTCATCACCCTAGGTGCCACGACCGACACCACGCGGCGGTGGCGCGTGTCGGTCCCGTGAACGACAATGAAGACATCATGACTCCAGCACTTCTGCGCATCACCGGCGTGAGCAAACGGTTCGGCGCCGTGCAGGCCCTCGACGACGTGCAGCTGGAGTTGCGCGGCGGTGAGGTGCACGCCGTGTTCGGTGCGAACGGCGCCGGAAAATCCGTGCTTGTGAAGATCCTCTGCGGCATCTACCCCGCCGATTCGGCCACGATCACGGTCAACGGCACGGCCATCACCGTCGGCAGCGCCCGTGAGGCCCGTGAGCACGGTCTGTTCATCGTGCACCAGACGCCCGGGGCCGATCCTCGACTCACGGTGGCGGACTACCTCATGCTCGGCCAGGAGCCCACGCGTCACGGCCTGGTCGACCGCCAGCAGCTGCGGCGCTCCGCCGAGGCCAGGCTCACGGCCATCGGCGCGCACCTGGCCACGGAGGCGCTGCTCGGCTCGCTCAGCCGGGGGCAGCATCTCATGCTCGAGATCGCCCGCGCGGTGGCTGATCACGCCCGGTTCATGGTGCTCGACGAGCCCACGGCATCCGTGTCGATTCTCGAAGCCCAGGCCCTGCTGCGCGTTGTCGACCGCCTCCGTCGCGCCGGAATCGCCGTGCTGATCATCACCCATCGCCTGGACGAGATCTGGGGGCTGGCCGATCGCATCACCGTGCTGCGCGCCGGCCGTCTGGTGAGCACCGTGCGTGCCGCCGACGCGACCGTCGACCAGATCACGACCGACATGCTCGGCCATGAGGTCTCCCATCACGTGACCCACGAAAACCGGGAAGCCGGTCCTGTTGTGCTCGCCGGGATCGGGCTGACCGACGGCGCAGCGTTCGGTCCGGTCGACGTCGACCTGCGCGCCGGGGAGATCGTGGGAATGGTCGGTGAGGGCGCCGCGACGGTCGCGCGCATGCTGACGGGGCTGCAGCGCATGCGCGGCGGGAGCCTTCTTCTTGACGGCGTGCCCGTTCGGGTGCGCGGGCTGCGGGACTCCGTGCGGTGCGGCATCGGGGTGATGCCGGACAACCGCGAGGAGCAAGCGAGTGCGGTGCGGCTCGCCGAGGAGCCAGCTGCCGTGCTCACCGGAATGGATGCGGTGCGTGCGGCCGTGGAGGAGCGGCTGGCCACGGTTCGGCAGGCCGTGAAGATCGACATTCCGGTGCTGCGGAGGCCGAGTTCGGAACTGCGCGAGAACATTCCCGCCCTGCTCGAAGGAAACCGGCAGGCGGTCACCCTGGCTCGATGGGGAGAACTCGATCCGCGGGTGCTCGTGCTCGTCGAACCCACCCGCGGCGTCGACGTGGGGGCCCGGCAGCGGATGCACCGCGAGCTCGTCGAGCTGCGTCGGCGGGGTGCGGCGATCCTGTTGGTGTCGGCCGACCTCGACGAGGTGCTCGGCCTCAGTGACCGAATCGTGGTGCTTCGGTCAGGACGCGTTGCCGCTGAGATCCCCCGAGCCGACGCCACCCGGGGGAACGTCATGGAGTGCGTTTCCGGGGGCGCGACGTAGCCGATGAAACCGGCGGTCGGGCGCGTCTGAGGGTCGGCCTGCGGGGTCTCGATCTCTCCTTCGTCGAGCCTCGACCAGCGGGAGGGGTCCGCTGGTCGAGGCGCTAGGTACAAGCACTTGGATCGAGCCTGTCGAGATCGAGGCCTGGTGAGGTGTTCTTCGGGCTTCAGCTCGGTGTGCGCTCGGCCCGCCGGTCGCGTCTCGACCGGCGGAGATCCGCGGCTGAGCCGCGGTGCCGCCCGCTGTCCCTGAGCTAGTCCAGGACGGGGACCACGGATGGCGCCGCGAGCAGCGTGTTGCGGCGTACCGTGCCGGCAGCGTCCGTTGCCACATCGAAGCTGCGGCCACCGAAGACGAGACCGCGCACCGTGAGAGCCCCGGCGACCGGCAGGGGCGCGAGCCGGAGCTCATCGGCACGAGCGTCAGGTTCGAGGCCCAGGACCGTGCCAAGAACAGCGATGGCGGACGCCGCGGACCAGGCCTGCGGGCGGCATGCCGCGGGGTACGGGATCGGTGCCGCTGACTCCGTGGTCGAGTGACCGGAATGAAGCTCGGGCATGCGGTAGTCAAAGCCCTCCGCGGCGCGCAGCAGCCCCTCGATCAGGGTCGCTGCCTCCGCAGCGAAACCGGCCCGGCCCAGGCCGGCAATGGCGATCGCGGTGTCGTGGGTCCAGACCGAGCCGCCGTGGTAGCTGAGCGGCCAGTAGCCGGCGGAGTCGCTTGACATGGTGCGAAGGCCGTAGCCGGAACTCAGCTCGGGGGAGACCAGGCGTCTGGCGACCAGGCGCGAGCCTTCCTCATCGAGGATGCCCGTGCCGAGCAGGTGGCCGATGTTACTGGTCACCGTATCGACCTTCAGCTTGCGTGCGTCAAGGGCGACGGCCGGGTAGGCGCCGTCAGGGGATTCGATCCAGAATTCCTCGTTGAACCGGGTCTTCAGCGTGGCAGCCCACTCGCGCCAGTCCGCGCCGCCGGCACGGCCGAAGTGCTCGAGCAGTGCGGCGCCCCCGAGGGCAGCCTCGTAAGCATAGGCCTGTACCTCGCAGAGCGCGATCGGCCCTTCGGCGAGGCGTCCGTCGCGCCATTGGATGGAATCGCCGGAGTCCTTCCACCCTTGATTGGCCAGGCCGTGCCCGGTCGAGTCGACGTATTCCAGGAAGCCGTCGCCGTCACTGTCCCCGTATGAGCGCATCCAGACCAGGGCGCTCTCGAGGTTGGGCAGTAGTTCCTCGACCTCGGCGTCAGGCATGCCCCACTTCCAGGCGTCGTGCAGCAGGTTGATCCAGAGCGCCGTCGCATCGACGGTGCCGTAGTAGAGCGGCGGCAGGGACGTCTCCTCGCCCGGCATATTAAGGGTGCCCGGGCGCAGCTCGTGCATGATCTTGCCCGGCTGCTCGGCGGTCGCGGCCACCGTTTCGGTGCCCTGTAACGCGGCGAGAACGCGCAGGGTTGACCCGGCGAGGCCGGTGCCGAGCGGCAGCAGCATTCGGGCGGCCCAGATCGAATCCCGGCCGAACAGGGTGAAGAACCACGGCGCCCCGGCGGCAAGGAACACGTCGTTGGGCTGCTCGCGGGTGACCATGCGCAACCCGGCGAGGTCCTTGAGGGCGGTGTCGACCCAGGCGCCGAGCCGGGAGTCGTCGGCCGTGGCGGTGACGCCGGCCCAGTCGGATTCGCCGCGGGCACCGCGCACGACGGCGGACGGGTCGACGATGACCAGTTCCCAACTCACGCTGACGCTGCCGTGGGCCGGGATCAGCACATTCCAGCTGGCGGTCGTTAGCCCGTCGGCGTCGACCGCGAGGTCGGCATCTGCCGAGCTGAACGAGGCCGTGATCGACCCCGAGGTGTAGCGCACTCCGGCGTCGTCCAGTACCGAATCGATCACGACGCCGGGTGTGGACACTCCGCCCTTGACGTCATGGATGATGTCGAACGACGGGGTGAGTTCGACGGTCACCGTCGTCTCGATCGGATCGTTGATCGCAGAGCTGAGCTCGAGGGTCTCGGTTACCCGGCCGTCACGAACCTGGCGCACCCGGGTGAGCAGCACGCGGGGATCTGCACCGCGACCGTCGAGGTGGCGCAGCAGGGAGACGAAGCTAAGGGTGGCGGCATCCGTCATGCTGTGTGAGATGCTCTCGGGGATCTGGCTGCCGACGAGCAGGGTGAGGGCGCCCACGATGCGGGTGTCGGAGTGGTAGATGCCGTGGAGGGGGCGGCCACCCATCGAACCATCGGGGGCCGACCAAACCTGGGTCGGTGCGGACAGCGCTACCAGCTCATCGTGCAGCAGGGGCTGATGGGGGTGCTTCGGCGTCTCGGACATGCGTGATTCACGACTCCTCATTGATTCGGTGAGCCCTGCAGTGCTGCATTCGAGGCCCGCTGTGCGATGTGTTGTTGACAGATTCGCGTATTCAGGTAACGTAACACCTAGCATTTGAACGATCAAATTTTTGAACGATCAAATCACCACTAACGGCAAGGAGGCACCGTGGACCGGTTACCGACGATCGAAGACGTCGCTCGTGCGGCACAGGTGTCGCGGCAGACCGTGTCCAACGTGTTGAACACCCCGGCGATCGTCAAGCCAGCCACCCGAAAGCGCGTCGAGACCGCCATTCGCAAGCTGGACTACCGGCCGCACGCCTCGGCCCGCCGGCTGCGGATGCGCAAGTCCTCTACGATCGCCATCCGGCTCGACCCGATGACCAACGGCATCTCCGGCGCGCTGCTCGACCGTTTCCTGCATGCCCTGACCGAGCAGGCGGATGCCCGTGGCATCCGGATCCTGCTCTTCACCGCCGCCGACCCGGTTGCCGAGATCGAGCAGATTCGTAAGCTGCGCGCCGGCGCAGACGTGGATGCCTTCGTGCTCACCGCCACGTTCCACGGCGACCCGCGCACCGAGTGGCTGGTGCAGAACAACGTTCCGTTCGTCACCTTCGGCCGGCCCTGGGGCGCGAACGATATGAACAATCCCGCGCATCTTTGGGTGGACGTGGATGGGTTTTCGGGCATGCGCGAGGCGACCATCAACCTGATCGACAGAGGCTCCTCCCGGATCGGCTTCATCGGCTGGCCGAGCCCCTCCGGCACTGGCGACGATCGCCGCCGCGGTTGGCAGGAAGCCATCCAGGAACGCTTGGATCTGGGCGAGGGAGATCTGACCGCCCTCAACGTGAGCATCGAGGATCGGCTTGAGGATGCCAGGGACGCCGTCGTGGCCCTCCTGGAGGGCGACGCGCGCATCGACGGCCTGGTTTGCGCGAGCGACACCCTCGCCCTCGGCGCCATGATCGCCGCTGCCTCCATCGGCAGGAATGACCTGCCGATCATCGGTTTCGACAACTCACCCGTCGGCCAGGCCATCGGCCTGTCCAGCGTCGACCAATCGCTGGGCGAAGTGGCCGCCGGTGCCCTTGAATTGCTGCTCGGCGAGACCGGCGGAGACCTCATCCACCGTGACGGCGCAGCCGGAGACATCCGGCACTGCCTCATCACCCCTCACCTCGTCATCCGGCAGCCGCTTCGGTTACTGGCCCCCGACGCGGAATAGACCTCCGCCGCGAACAAGAGCGCGGTCGGCAATCACAAGAATGGGAAGGAAACACAATGACATTACGACGAGGAGCACGCTGGGGTGCTGTTCTGGTGGCGGGCGGATTGGTGGCTGGCCTCGCAGGCTGCGCATCCGGTGGCAGTGACAGCGCGGGGGCTGCCGGCGACATCGCCGGGCAGAATCTCACGGTTCTGATCGGCTCGAGTGGCGCTGCCGAGACGAAGGCCGTGACCGAAGCGGCCAATAGCTGGGGCGCCGCCAACAAGGCCACCGTCAAGGTCGTCGCCGCGAACGACCTGACACAGCAGTTGGGCCAGGGTTTCGCCGGTGGCAACCCGCCCGACGTGTTCTACATGGGCTGGGACCAGTTCCAGACCTACGCGAGCAAGCAGTACCTGGAACCCTATGCGGACAAGGCCGCCAACAAGGATGCCTTCTATCCGGCCCTCGCGAGCGCGTTCAGCTACAACGACACCTTCTACTGCGAGCCCAAGGACTTCTCCACCCTCGGCCTGATCATCAACACCGAGAAGTGGACCGCGGCCGGGCTCACTGACGCCGACATCCCCACCGACTGGGCCGGACTCGAGACCGTCGCGACGAAGCTCACTACGGCCGACACTGCCGGGTTGTCCTTCGGAGCCGAATATGGCCGGATCGGCACGTTCATGAACCAGGGCGGCGGATCGATGCTGTCCGAGGACGGCAAGAAGGTCACGGCCGACTCCGCCGAGAACCTCGCCGGCCTCACCGAGGTGAAGAAACTCCTCACGGATGGCGTGCTCAAGTTCCCGGCCGACCTCGACTCCGGCTGGAGCGGCGAGGCTCTCGGCAAGGGCAAGGCCGCGATGGTCATCGAGGGTCCCTGGATCAGCGGGCTTAAGACGGACTACCCGGACCTGAAGTACAAGGCCGTTGAACTCCCCGCCGGTCCCGGTGGACAGTCGACCTTCACCTTCAGCAACTGCTGGGGGATCCCTGCCCAGTCCACGACCACGGCCGCCGCCGAAGACCTGGTGAAGTTCCTCACCTCCGACGAACAGCAGCTGAAGTTCGCCGACGCGTTCGGGGTCATCCCGTCGACGGAATCGGCCGCCAAGGTCTACTCCACGACCTACCCGCAGAATGAATCGTTTGTCACGAGCAACGATTACGCGGTCAGTCCGGTCGCATTCGCCGGGGCATCCACGGTGATCAGCGACTTCAACTCCCAGTTGCAGGGTCTGAGCACAGGCGACCCTCAGGCGATCCTGAGCACCCTGCAAACGAACCTCCAGGCCGCCCTCGACGCGGCGAACAAGTAAGCGGTACATCATGGGCACGATTCGGGGCGGCATCATTCCAGTAGCGGCTACCAGCACGGCATCCGTGCGGGCAGGGGCCGCCCCGAATCGTCTCGGTAACAGGCCTCGGCCGACTCCGCGACGTCGCAGCCTGCACCGCGGTGAGGCGAAGTACGGCTGGCTGTTCATTTCCCCGCCGATCATCATCATCGGCGTCTTCCTGGTCGTTCCTGTTCTGCTGGACATCTGGGTGAGCGTGAGCGACTGGAGCGGGCTGGGGTCTCCGCTGAACCCACAGGTCAATTTCGTCGGGACGAAGAACTTCGATGCCGTCCTGATCGACCCCGGACTCGCCCAGAAAGATTTCGGCACCTCGATCCGCAACAACCTTTACTACGTGCTGTTGGTGGTTCCGCTGCAGACGTCGCTGGCCCTCTTCCTCGCGGTGCAGGTGAACCGGCGCATCCTGCGCGGTCGGGGCTTCTTCCGCACGGCCTTCTACTTTCCGTCCGTCACCAGCTCCATCGCCATCACCGCGATCTGGCTGTTCCTGTTCGGGGCCACGGGAGCCGTGAACAAGATCATCGGCCTGTTCGGGGGCAGCGGCCCGGTCTGGTTCGCCGACCCGCGCGGAGTGCTGCACCTCATCCTGGGCAGCGTCGGCATCACCGCCCCCGAGGGACTCACCGCCGGCGGGCCTCTGGGGGTCACCTGGTGGGACTGGCTGAGCGGTCCGAGCGTCGCGATGTGCGCGATCATCCTGCTCGCCGTGTTCACCACCTCCGGCACCTTCATGCTGCTGTTCATCGCGGCGATGCAGGCCATCGGCGCCGAGGTCGATGAGGCCGCGCTGATGGACGGTGCCGGCGCATTCCGAAAGTTCTTCTCGGTCACCCTGCCAATGCTCAAACCCACCCTCTTCACCGTGCTCACGCTCGGGTTGATCGGAACGTGGCAGGTCTTCGACCAGATCTACCTGACGGGCGGGGGTAAACCCGGCAAGACATTGCTGACACCCGCGTACCTGGCCTACGACTCCTCGTTCAAACAGCTGAACTGGGGACAGGGTGCCGCGATCTCGTTCATCCTCTTCGCCATCATCATCCTGCTGACCGTGCTGCAGCGCGTCGTGTTGCGGGATAGGAAGGACCGCGGCAAGCCCAGCCGGGCGCTCGCCCGTGCGATCGCAGCCGATCGCGACCGCGCATCGACCACCGGGGCATCCGCTTCGGTCCGGGCATCGTCCAGCGGACGTTCCCCCTCGAATCAGTCAGGAGAAGGCGCATGACCGCCGTGACCGTGCCCCAGGCCCCAGCCCTAACGGCCCCGGAGACGACGCCGGCGCCGCCGCGGCGCAAGAGATCCGTCAGCTGGCGGGTACGCGCCGGAGCCGGCACCACCTACGTGATGCTGAGCGTGTTGGCCCTGGTGTACATCTATCCGTTCCTGATAACCCTCTCGTCGGCCTTCAAGACCGATGACGAGGCCACCAACGACCCGCTCCGATTGATCCCGCAGGTCTGGTCTTTTGCGTCTTTCGAGCGGTTGTTCACGGACGTCCCGTTGCCGCTGTGGGCGATGAACACCGTCTTCGTCACCATCACGATCACCTTCGGCAGGGTCTTCTTCGACTCCCTCGCCGGGTATGCGCTGAGCCGACTGCGGTTCCGCGGCCGCGGGGTGATCTTCGCCTCCCTGATCGCCGTGATGGCCGTGCCGGGAGTGGTGTTGTTGATCCCGCGCTTCCTGATTCTGAGGCAGTTCGGCATGTACGACAGTTATGCCGGCATGATCGTGCCGTTGCTGGTTGACGCCGCCGGCATCTTCATCATGAAGCAGTTCTTCGAATCGATCCCGGCCGGGGTCGAAGAGGCGGCACGACTCGACGGCGCCGGCGTGTTCCGCACCTTCTGGACCATTGTGCTGCCGATGGCCCGTCCTGCCTTGGTCACCCTGTTCATCCTCAGTTTCCAGGGGTCGTGGAATGAGTTCGGCCACTTCATCGTGTCCCGACAGAGCCCGGAGACGAACACCCTCACCACCGGCATCGCATCGCTGTTCTCCGGTCAGCTCGGTTCGGGCAACGAATTCCCGCTCAAGATGGCTGCCGCGGTGCTGATGACAATCCCGATCGCCATCATGTTCTTCGTGTTCCAGAAACGCCTCACCAACACCACCGAGGGGGCCGAAAAGGGTTGATCCGAACCAGGCTGATCTGAGAAGCCCGGAGCGCAGCCGCGGGTGCGGGGTCTCGATTTCGATAGGCTCGATCCAGCCCTCTTCCGTCGCCCCTCGAGAAGCGTTATTCGTGCGCTATGTGCGCGGTCGAACCACCAGTACGGGGCACGTCGAGTGGCGCACACACTGGTCGCTGACGGAGCCGAGCAGCATGCCGGTGAAGCCGCCGTGACCGCGGGAGCCGACCACGAGCATCCGTGCCGGACGAGAGATCTCGATCAGGCCCTTCGCCGCGCCCGAGTGCACCACGCGGTAGCCGAGGGAGACGGCGGTAAAGCGGGTCGCGATCGGAGCGACATCTGTGCGCAGGCTGTCTTCCACGGAGGCGGCGTATTCGGCGAATGACGAGACGTAGCCGAACTCCCAATTGGCGGGCCGCGGGGCGGTGTCGATGGTCCAGGTGCGCACGACAACGACGGGTGTGTGCAGCTGGAGCGCGAGTTCGAGCGCCTCGGTGAGGGCCCGGTCAGAGCAGTCTGACCCGTCGTGCCCGACGACGATACTACCCTCGGGAACGGCGGCGGGAACGGCCGTCGGGTCGGTGCTGCCGAGAGTGCCTTCGGTGTTCATCGTCATTCTCCTCGTGGGTAGTGGGGCTTCGTTGTCTCACTACCATTGTGGTGCCTGCGCGCCCCGTCGAACGGGTGACGGGCCGAGGCGTTCGGTTCGCGTGCGGCGCCTGGGCCCGCCAAACGTCGCGTCGGCGTCCGGCCGTCGCTCACCCGGGGTCGTGGCGAACGGCGACAAATGGCGCCGGCTGGCGCATGATGTTCTCATGACTGCCACGCCCACCGTGCCCCGCTGGCGTCGGTGGCTTGTCGGCGTCGCGGCGGTGGCGGTGGTCGTGATCGTGGGCACCGGCCTCTGGAACGTGACGGGAGCTCCCATGCTGGCGCCGGTGTCGCCGGACGCGGCCGTGCCCTTCGACTCCGGTGCGCGGCACGTGTTCGTGATCAACCTCGAGAACAAGGGCTACGACAACACCTGGGGCGCCGACTCGCCCGCGCCGTATCTGTCCGGCACGCTGCGCGACCAGGGTGTGCTGCTCACCCAGTACTTCGGCGTCGCCCATCACTCGCTCCCCAACTACATCGCGCAGATCTCCGGCCAGGGCCCCAACCGGCAGACCCAGGCGGACTGCCCCCGGTTCACCGCATTCGAGCAAACCGGAATGGCGGGACAGGGCCAGGCCGTGGGGGAGGGCTGCGTCTACTCGTCGAGCGTGCCCACGGTGGCCGGGCAGCTCACCGACGCCGGCCTCACTTGGAAGGGCTACCTGGAAGACATGGGTACGCCATGTCGGCATCCGCTGCCCGACGCCGTCGATGACACCCAGCGGGCCCGGGTCGGCGACCAGTACGCCGTGAAGCACAACCCGTTCGTGTACTTCGCCGGGATCACCGACTCGGCGGACTGCGCCCGGAACGTGGTCGACCTGCACACGCTCACGAGCGACCTCGGTGCCGTCTCCAGCACCCCGAACCTGTCGATGATCACCCCGAACCTCTGCCATGACGGGCACGATGCGCCCTGCGTCGACGGTCAGCCCGGCGGGCTGGCCGGCGCCGACGAGTGGCTGAAGCAGTGGGTTCCCGTGATCACGTCGTCGCCGGCCTTCCGCCAAGACGGAATGCTCGTGATCACGTTCGACGAGAGCGACAGCCCCGAGTCCGACTCGAGCGCGTGCTGCGGTGTGCCGCAGGGCCCGAACGCCTCACTGCCCGGCATCGACGGTCTCGGCGGGGGCCGGGTGGGCGCCCTGGTGCTGTCGCCGTTCATCGCGGCCGGCACTACCTCCAACACGCCCTACAACCACTACAGCCTGCTCGCGAGCATCGAGGACACGTTCGGGCTCCCCTACCTCGGCTTCGCCGGCGCTCCCGGCCTGGTGCGTTTCGGCGCCGACGTCTTCAATGCCGGCTAGCGCCGCCCCGCACCTACCGTCCTGGCTACGGCATAACTCCTGCAATTCGTGGCGGGTCGACGAGAGAACCCCGGAACCGCGGGCATCCGCCGTGGCTCCTCGAGAAAATGCAGGAGTTATGCCGCACGGGGTGACTAGGCGACGGTGAAGGCCCGGGGGCTGCCGTGCCGACAGATATCGACGAGGCCTCGCACCGCTCGGAGGATGCCCTCCGGGTCGAACATGATGTCTTGGTACAGCACCCGAAGCGTCACATAGTCGCGGGCGGCCAGCAAACGGTCTCGGGTGCGGTCACGAATGTGTTCCTCCCAGCTCTTGTGATGACTGTGGCTGTCCGCCTCGACGACCACGCAACCCTCCACGAGCACATCGACGCGGCCCACGCCATCGATGGAGACCTGGATGTCGCAGCGAAACCCGGCGGAACGGAACAGATCGCGCAGGACAGACTCTTGGCCGGCATCCACTCGCGCGTCAATTCGGGCCCGCAGGCCGCGGTATTTCTCGGGGACGTGATCGAAAATCTGAACGAGGTCACTCGCGGTGATCTTGTGCTCATGTAAGGCCGTGTCCAGCGCCGCCAGAGCGAAGCGGGGCTCCTGACACTGAATGATTTGGGCGAGGGCGTCACGCGCTCCGACGCAGTACTCCGTTCCGTCCGCTGTGTCCATGAGCGGCCACCAGTGCAGCTGCACGCCATCCCGGGAGGCCGCCGCGAGGGGAACCTGCCTGCTTTGGGGACTCCGGAGACGCGAGCCCTCTCGCGGAATATGCACATGGGTGAAGTGTGAATCAAAGGCGAAGAAGCCGATCTCGCGTGCGGCCGAGACGCAGGCCTCGCGCCCGCCGATACGCACGGCCTCGATCGTGTGACGGTCGGTTCCCGGAAGGGCGTAATGATCGCGACGAACTCGGATGAGCGCCTGGGCGCGCACTGCCGCCGTGATCTGTAGCGGTCGCATTCCGCTGTCGAGCAGGTCCTGTCGGCTCTGGATGCGTTTCAGAGAGGGCACGAATGGATTCATGACGACGATGGTCGTCGTTCTCTGGACGCAGGGACCGGTCATCGCCGCATCTGTGGAGTGAACTCGCCCTGTGCATAACCGGCGGGCGAGAGCATAACTCCTGCAAATTTCGAGTCGGCAGAGAAACTGGCCCGGAATCATGCCGGACGAACCACGCTGGTCAGCATATTGCAGGAGTTATGCCTGGTAGGGACGTGCGAGACACCGCACGCTCGCGGGGGCGGGAGAGGGGATTACGCCGGAAAGGTCCCGCCGAACGGCATAACTCCTGCAAATTGCGGGACCCGGGTTCCGGAACCGCGGGAACACGCGCCTCGGCAGATCCGAGGCGGCACATTGCAGGAGTTATGCGAAGGGAGTTGGTCAGGTGCTGGGCAGGTGGACGATTAGCGGGCCGGTTCCCGGGTGGCCGCCTCGGTGGGGACCGGGGTCGCCGTGCCGGATCCGGGGCCCCTACCACCGCGGATGCGCTTCACGATGGGTGGCACCACCAGGTACAGGGCGATGACCACGTAGACCACAACGGCGAGCGGCTCGCTCACGAGGGCCGCCGGGTCGCCGGCGCTGATCTGCAGGGCGCGGCGCAGCTGACGTTCCATCTCCGGGCCGAGGATCGCACCCACGATGATGGGCAGCACCGGGAAACCGAACCGGCGGGCCATGTAGCCGAGGGCGCCGATCAGGAGCAGGAGCATGATGTTGAACGCCTGCAGTCCCACGGCGTAGGAGCCCAGGGTGGCGAAGAAAAGGATGCCCGCGTAGAGGTACGGCCGGGGGATGCGCAGCAGCTTGGCCCACATCGGCGCGAGCGGCAGGTTGAGCGCGAGCAGCAGGGTGTTACCGATGAACAGGCTGGCGATGAGCGTCCACACCAGCAGCGGCTGGGTCGTGAACAGCATTGGTCCCGGGGGGATGCCGTACTGGTTGAACGCGGCGATCATCACGGCCGCGGTCGCCGTGGTGGGCAGGCCGAGCGTGAGCAGCGGCACGAGGGTTCCGGCAGCGGATGCGTTATTCGCGGCTTCTGGGCCGGCCACGCCCTCGATGGCGCCGTGACCGAATTCCTCCGGGTGTTTGGACAGCTTCTTCTCGGCGACGTAGGAAAGGAAC
Organism: Cryobacterium sp. MLB-32; assembly: GCF_000738085.1. Lineage (GTDB taxonomy): Bacteria > Actinomycetota > Actinomycetes > Actinomycetales > Microbacteriaceae > Cryobacterium. The sequence continues at coordinate 5,119 of NZ_JPRS01000068.1, read as the reverse complement.
GTGGGAATCTCCGCGCCGCCGGCCGGGATCGCGCCGAACGGGAAGCCGATCACGGTGCCGCGCAGCCAGGGCTTCCAGCTGCGCTTCCAGTCGTCCTTGCCCATCCAGGGCACGCCCACCGGAATGGTGGCCTGTTTGCCGTGCCGCAGGTGCGCGGCGATCCAGAGGGCCTCGCCCACCGCGAAGAGGGCGACGGCGATGACGACCACGTCGATGCCGCCGGAGAGCAGTGGCTGACCGAACGTGAGGCGCGGCTGGCCGGTGGTGACGTCCATGCCCACGAGGCCGATGGCGAGCCCGATGAACAGCGACGACAGGCCGCGGATGCGGCTGGCGCCGAGCACGGTGCTCACCGCCACGAACGCGAAGACCATCATGGCGAAGTATGACGGGGCACCGAGCTGATCGCGATCGCCACCACGAAGGGAGCCACGAAGACGATGCCGGCGGTGGCGATGGTGCCGGCCACGAAGGAACCGATCGCCGCGGTGGCGAGCGCCTGGGCGCCTCGACCGGCCTTGGCCATCTTGTTGCCCTCGAGCGCGGTGACCACCGAGGAGGATTCGCCGGGGGTGTTGAGCAGGATCGAGGTCGTCGACCCGCCGTACATGCCCCCGTAGTAGATGCCGGCGAACATGATGAGCGAACCGGTCACGTCGAGGGCGTAGGTGAGGGGGAGGAGCAGCGCCACGGTCATGGCAGGGCCGATGCCGGGGAGCACGCCGACGGCGGTGCCGAGCAGCACCCCGATCAGGGCGAACAGCAGGTTCTGGAGGGTCAGCGCGTTGGCGAACCCGTCCATCAGGAGGGAGAGATTGTCCATCAGAGGATTCCTGTCAGCAGGCCGGCCGGCAGCGGAATGCCGAGCCCGAGTACGAAGCCGTAAAACACGCCCACGGCGAGCAGGGCGCCGATGACCAGCGACACGACGTGGCGCTTCGAGCCGAGCAGGAGCGCGGAGCCGTAGAACAGCAGCGCGCTCGCCACGACGAAGCCGAGAAAGTCGATAGTGAGGGCGTAGGCCAGGATCACGCCGGCCAGACCGAACACGGTGGGCCAGTGTGCGGGGAGGGTGAGGTCGATGTCTTCGCCCTCTTCGGAGTCCGCCCGGCCCCCGCGCAGCACGCTCACGGTGAGCGCGATCGCACAGAGACCCAGGGCGACGGCGACGATGGTCGGCACCACCCGCGGTCCCATCACGCCGGCGTTGATGGCCGTTTCACGGATGTTCGCGGTATCGATGCCGATCACGATCGCCAGCACGGCGAGCAGGGCGGCGACGCCGAGCTCGGAGCGGCCTCGCAGCACCGCGGGCACCCGGCTCGGGTCGGGCTGGCTGGGGCGGGCGCCCCGGCACTGGTCACAGAGCCGGGAACGCCCGCGGTGCCGAGGGTCATATCAGGCCCAGGCGCTTCAGGCTCGAGGCGACGCGGTCGTCCTGTTCGGTGAGGAACGTGCCGAAGTCATCGCCGGTGAGGAAGGCGTCGGTCCACGCATTGGCCTCGAGCACAGCCGCCCACTCGTCGCTGTCGTGCATGGCGGTGACGGCATCCACGAGGCGGGCGGTTTCTGCGTCGGACAGGCCGGGCGCGGCCAGGATGCCGCGCCAGTTGGTGAAGACCAGGTCAACACCCTCTTCCGTGAGGGTCGGGGCGTCGATCACGGGCACGCGCTTCTCGCTCGTCACGGCCAGCACGCGCAGGTCGCCGGACTTGACCTGCTCAAGGAACTCGCCATAGCCGGAGGCCGCGAACTGCAGCTTGCCGCCGAGGATGGCCGGCAGCAGCTCGCCGCCGCCGTCGTAGGAGATGAAGTTGACCGTTGTCGGGTCGATGCCCACGGCATCCGCGAGCTGCATGGGCAGCAGGTGGTCGGGGCCGCCCGGGGAGGAGCCGCCGCCCACAGCGAAGGCGGCCGGGTCGACCTTCCACGCCGTGACCATGTCGTCGAGGGTCTGGTACGGGGAATCGGCGGGTACGAAGATGGCGCCGGCCTCTTCGATGAGGCGGGCGATCGGGGTGGCGTCGGCCACCTTGGCGTCGCCTTCGTTCGTGTACGCGGCGCCGACGACGCCGAGGCCCATCATGAGCATGAAGTTGGCGTTGCCCTTTTCGGTGAGCGTGCGGGCGAGGCCTACCGTTCCGCCGGCGCCGGCCAGGTTGGTGACCTCGGTGCCGGTGGCAGCGCCGATTTCGTCCATCACCTTGACGGCGGCACGGCCGGTCACGTCGTAGCCACTGCCCGGTGCGTTGGGCACCATGACCTGCAGATTTTCGAGCGGGCCGTCGACGGTCGCGGCCGTGTTCGCGGCGCTCGTAACGCCGCAGGCGCTGAGCGCGATCACGAGCGTGGACGCGAGAAGGGCGGTGCCGAGGAGGCGCCGCGTTGCTGTGGGTGTACTCATTGCAATCCTCTTTGATTGGATGGCAGCCTCATCGCTGCACAGCTTCATCGTGAGCGAGCGGCTGCATCCGGCACAACTTGTGGTGTTAGGGAACGTTGTGTAGCTTGCGTTCCATTTCGTTCCTGATCAATTGTGAGGCACAATTTTTTTCAGGCCACCGCCGGCCGACTGGAGGGCACGTGAATGTGACAGCGTCCCCGCGTGCCCGCCTCAGCCTCACCCGGCAACTGCTGCTGTTTCAGCTCGTGCTGATTGCCATCGTGCTCGTGGCCGTCACGGCCATTTCGCTGGAGCAGTCCCGCAGTACGTTCACCACCGGCGCGGTGCGGCGCATGCTCGCCGTCGCCGAATACACGGCGGCCAATCCGCTGCTGCGCAGCCAGCTCGCCACGAACGTGCTGCCGCAGCAGCTCGTGGGGCCGGTCGAGTCCCTGCGCACCACGACCGGGGTCGACGAACTCATCGTGACGGATGCCGCGGGTCGTGTGCTGGCCTCGCCCGCCGACCCGAGACTGCTGGGCACCACGCTGGAACTGGAAGAAAAGCCGTCCGACGGGGCGTGGGCCGGCCAGGTGGCGCTCGGCGGCATCGACAATGTGGTCGGACAGGTTCCCGTGCTGAGCGATGGCGGCGCGGTCGTTGGAACGATCATCGCCGGGCGGCAGGTTCCGTCGTTTGCCGGGCTGCTCGCATCCGCCGCCCCGAACCTGCTCACGTACCTCGGCGTGGCCGGTGTGCTCGGCACCGTCGGCTCGCTGCTGCTCGCCGCCCGGGTGAAGCGGCAGACGCTGGGCCTCGAACCCGAGCAGATCGGACGGCTGGTGGAGCACCGTGACGCGATGATCCACGGCATTCGGGAGGGCATGATCGCGGTCGACGCCGACGGCATCATCACCCTCGCGAACGACAGTGCCCGAGCGTTGCTCGGACTTCCGAGCAACGCCGAGGGCATGCCGATCGACCGGGTGGGCCTCGACCCCGACGCGGTGCGGGCGCTGCGCGCGCACGGTTCCGACCGCGACGCCGTGCTCGTGAACAGCGGCATGTTGCTCGTGCTCAACCAGACGACGATTCATCCGCCGCGCGCCCGCCCGGAGGTCGTGACGACGCTGCGCGACCGCACCGAACTCGTCACCCTGCAGCACGACCTGGGCAGCAGCAGGCAGGCCACCGATACGCTCCGCGCACAGACGCACGAGTTCGCGAACCGGCTGCACACCATCTCGATGCTCATGCAGCTCGGCGACACCGAGGCGGCCGTGGACTACATCGATTCCGTCAGTCGGGACCGGTCCCAGCTGGACAGCGAGGTGCTCGCCCGGGTGCAGGAGCCGGCCGTGGCCGCGCTGATCATCGCGAAGTCTTCACTCGCCCGGGAGCGCGGCGCCGAGTTGCGCCTGAGCGAGGCCTCGGCGCTGCCGAGGGTCGACGCGGAACTGTCGGTGGACCTCGTCACCGTGCTCGGCAACCTGATCGACAACGCGCTCGATGCCGTCACCGGGGCCGCCGTGCGGGTGGTCGAGGTCGACGTGCGCGCACTCGAGGCGACGGCGGATGCCGCGGTGCTCGGTGACCCGCCGGCGCTCGCCCCCTCAGCCGAATATGCCCCGAACGGCATGGACCGCGTCGGCGAGCCGAACCGGGTGCGGGTGACGGTGAGTGACAGCGGACCCGGCATCGATACGGCCCTGCTCGAGCGGGTGTTCGAGGTGGGGATCACATCGAAGGCGCCGTCGGCGGCCGGGGCGAGCCACGGCTACGGCCTCGCGATCGTGCGTCTCGTGGCTACCCGTCGCGGCGGAGACGTGACCTACCGCAACGACGAGGGAGCCGGTGCGGTGTTCGAGGCCGTGCTGCCGGTGACCGCCCTGCGGGAGCCCAGGCAGAAGGAGACCGCTCGTGTGTGATGTGCTCGTCGTCGACGACGACTTCATGGTGGCGCGGGCGCACGAGCGCATCGTGCAACAGCTGCCGGGCTACCGGGTGGTGGGCGTGGCGCACTCGGGCGCGCAGGCGCTCGACCTGATTGAGGAACTCGCGCCGCAACTCGTGCTGCTCGACATGTACCTGCCGGACATGACCGGGCTGGACGTGATCCGTCACGCCCGGTCGGCGGGGGCGGCCGTGGACTTCCTCGTGCTGAGCGCGGCGCGCGAGGCGGACATCGTGGCCGCGGCGCTGCAGGGCGGCATCGTGAGTTACCTGCTCAAGCCGTTCAAGATCAGCGAGTTGCAGAGTCGGCTGGTGGGGTACGGCGAACGACGGGAGCTGCTCGCCCGCCCGGGGGTGCTGAGCCAGGCCGATCTCGACCGCGCGCTTGGGGCCGGGGGAACGGTATCCGTTCGTGTTGTCGAACTGCCGAAGGGTCTCAGCACGGTGACCGGCGCGCTGATCGAGACGGCGTTACGTGCGAGCTCACCCGACCTGGCCGCGTCGGAGTGCGGCGAAGCACTGGGTATGTCACGCGTGGTGGCGCGCAAATACCTGGAGTACTTCGTCGGCACCGGGCAGGCCACCGTTGCCCTGCGCTACGGTCAGACCGGGCGCCCGCAGCGCCGCTACGCCTGGGTCAACGCGGGGTAGACGATCAGGCGTCGGCCTCGCGGTCGAGGCGCTCGAGCCGGGCGCGCAGGCCTGGCGCGCAGGGCCGATGTATCCGGGGTTGGCGAGGGACGGCCGGTCAGGCGTCGGCCTCGCGGTCGAGGCGCTCGAGCC
>NZ_JPRS01000067.1 GCF_000738085.1 Cryobacterium sp. MLB-32 | reverse complement strand
GTGGTGACAAACTCTCACGGCCAGATCGTGCTGGTGAATGTCCGGACTGAACGCCTCTTCGGATACTCACGTGAGGAGCTGCTGGGCGAGAGCATTGAGATGCTCATCCCGGGGCGACTGCGGACACACCATCAGGGACACGTCGATTCCTTCTCGGAAGCGACCTATCATCGTCCTTTACAGTCGGGTCTCGACATCGTGGCCGAGCACAAGAACGGGTCCGAGTTTCCGGTCGAGGTGAGTCTTAGCCCAGTTGAAACGGCGGGGGGATCGCTCATCTGCAGTGCCATCCGAGATGTTTCCGATCGCCGGCGTCTCGAACTTGCCTCCCAGATGCTGGCCGCTCTGGTGGAATCGTCAACGGACGCCGGAAGTTTTGAGGTGGACATTGCCACGGGACGGCGGCTGTGGTCGAGTGGATATCGGAGGATCTTCGGCTTTTCTGACGATCAGTTACCATCCACCGACCTTGTGGTCGCTTCTGTGCATCCCGACGATCGCGCCCGGGTGGTGGCCACGATCGATCAGGTGAATACGGGCGGCGTAGCCACTGATATCGGCTTCAGGATCGTCCGCCCCTCCGGCGAAATACGATGGGTACGTTCACGGACAAACGTCGGCTATGTGCTGACGGGGTCCCCGTCGCGGGTGCTCGGTACATTGCTCGACGTGACCGACATGCACCACGCCGTGGCAAAAATGAATATTGCCGAGGCGAACTTCGAACTCGGTTTCGATCGTTCGCTGATCGGCATCGCGGTCGTGGACTCGGCGGGGCGGTTCTTGCGGGTGAACCCCGCGGCCTGCGAGCTGTTGGGCCGGGCTCAGGATCAGTTGCTCGGTGGTCTGATGTCGGACTTTCTGGAGCAGGAGCCCGGGTTTCTCTTGCCGCACCAACGTGACGAGTTCGAGGGGACGCAGGCCGAGGTCCGCTGCGTTCTGCCCGGCGGAGAAATCCTGTGGGTGGAAGAGACCATCTTCTCTGTGCCACACGCCGACCCGGAGTCGCCGGTCTCGTTCGTGCAACTGCGCAACGTGACGGGACGCCGAAAGGCGGAACAGCTGCTGGAATTCCAGTCCCTCCACGACCCTCTCACCGGTCTGGCCAACCGTCGTCTGCTGGCGTCCAATCTCGAGGACTCGCTTGCGCGGGCGCGCGTATCCGGGTGTCCGGTGGGTGTGTTGTTCTTCGACCTCGACAAACTGAAGCAGATCAATGATGCCTACGGTCGTCCGGTCGGCGACCGCATCGTGCTCGAACTCGTGCGACGGATGCACTCCATCGTGCGAGCGACCGACACCCTGGCCCGATTCGGGGGCGGGGAATTCGTCATCGTGTGCGAGAACCTCACCTGGGAGAACACCCAGCGACTTGTGAACCGCATCGTGCGCCTCGACACGGAACCTTTCGTTATTCAGGGCCGAGACATCTTCGTGACCGTGAGCGTGGGCATCGTGGTGGCCGACGGACACGACGACGTCGCCACGGTTCTCAGCAACTCGGAAAGTGCCATGTACGAGGCGATGACGACGGGCCGGGGCAAATCCAGCCTGTACGCGGCAGAGACGCATCAGGCATCGTCGGATCGGTTCAGACTGGAACTGGAGCTGGCCCGCGCGCTCGAGAACGGGGAACTCCGAGTCTTCTATCAGCCCATCGTGGAGCTGTCTACACGCGACGTGGCGGGGTTCGAGGCCCTCGTTCGCTGGGAACACCCGACCCGGGGATTGATTCCGCCGATGGATTTCATCCCGATCGCCGAGGAAAGTGGACTCATCGTGCCGATCGGCCGATGGGTCCTGCGGGAGGCTGCCGCACAGGCGATGCACTGGCGTGCGACGGGCGAACACAACCTGACCATGGCCGTCAACCTCTCCATCGTGCAACTGCGGGATCCCACGCTCGTGGGCGATGTGCTGGATGTCCTGACCACGACAGGGCTGGATCCGCAGTCCCTGCACCTTGAGATCACGGAATCCATGGTGATCAACGACGTCGAGTCCGCGATGAACACGCTGCACGCGCTGCACGCCCTCGGGGTGCAACTCTCGGTCGACGACTTTGGAACGGGGTATGCCGCTCTGGGCTATCTCCGCACGATGCCCGTGCACACGCTCAAAATCGACAAGTCCTTCATCGATCCGCTGGTCGGAAACGATCCGCGGTCCCTGGCGATCGTTCAGGCCGTTGTGAGCCTGGCGAGAGCTCTCGATCTCGACGTGGTCGCGGAGGGCGTCGAGTCCGTCGAGCAGATGGTTGAACTCCAACGGATCGGTACGCACCTGTGCCAGGGTTACCTGTTCTCACGGCCGCTGCCCCCCGACGAGATCTACGCCTGGCTCGGCGAATTCCGGATCCGTTCTGCTCCCTGACGTCCTTTGTCGCGCGAGAACGGGAGTCCTGCTGCCTGATCGCTGGCCTCGTGTCCTAGGCTCGAGCCATGACACACGACGCTGCACGAACGGCCACGCCAATCGACCACATCGCGGAGGCGTGGGTTGACGCCCTGGTCGAACTGGATCCAACCGTAGGGACCTATATCGGTCGCACGGAAGGCGACGGACGTTTCGGGGATTTCTCTCCGGCTGGGCACGAACGCTATATCGCCGAAGCGAAGAAGGTCATCACACTGCTGGACAAGGCGGTCGTCGTGGACGACGTCGACACCGTGACCAAGACCGATCTGCGCAGCACGCTTGCTCTCGACGTGGAGAGCTCGGCCGCAGAGCTTCAGCTGCGTGACCTCAATGTGATTGCGTCTCCGGCGCAGGGCATCCGAGACATCTTCGACCTCATGCCCACTGACACGGTCGAGGACTGGACCAACATTTCCTCCCGGCTCGGAGCGCTCCCCACCGCGGTGGACGGCTATATCGAGACCCTGCGCCTCGGCATCGAGAAGGGCATCACCCCGGCTCGACGCCAGGTGCGGGAAGTGCTCGCCCAGGTGCGCAGGCACCAGGCGAATGACGGATTCTTCGCTCACTTCGCGGCCGATGCCACCCTGAAGACCGGCAACCTGCCTGCCTCTCTGGCCAACGATCTGAACGCCGGGGCGCGGGTCTCCGCGGCCGCCTATCGAAAACTGGGGGACTTCCTCGGAGAGGAGCTGGACGCCGTTGCCACGGAACATGACGCCATCGGCCGTGACCTCTATGCCCTGCAGTCCCGTCAATTTCTCGGCGCAACCATCGACCTCGATGAAACGTACGACTGGGGCGTCGAAGAACTCGCCCGCATGGTTTCCGAGCAGGAGAGCATCGCCGGCCAGATCAAGCCGGGTGCCAGCGTCCTTGAGGCGATCGCCTTTCTGGACACCGATCCCAGCCGCAAGCTGCACGGAACGGCGGCTCTGCAAAAGTGGATGCAGGAGACCAGTGACCACGCCGTCGCCGAGCTCTCGAAGACTCAGTTCGATATCCCCGATGAGATCAAGACCATCGAGTGCATGATCGCCCCCACCCAGGAAGGTGGAATCTATTACACCGGCCCGACCGACGACTTCTCCCGTCCGGGCCGCATGTGGTGGTCTGTGCCCGTGGGAATCACCGAATTCGATACCTGGCGAGAACTCACCACGGTCTACCACGAGGGTGTTCCTGGCCACCACCTGCAGATAGGGCAGGCCGTCTACAACCGCGCCACGCTCAACACCTGGCGGCGCCAGCTGGCCGGCACCTCGGGGCATGCGGAGGGGTGGGCGCTCTATGCCGAACGCCTGATGGAGCAGCTCGGCTTCCTCGACGACCCGGCGGATCGCCTGGGCATGCTTGACGGACAACGGATGCGAGCTGCTCGCGTAGTCCTCGACATCGGTGTGCACCTCGGTAAGACGCGGCCCGACGGTCAGGGCACGTGGACGGCAGAGTACGCCTTTGATTTCCTGCGCCAGAACGTGAACATGAACGACAGCTTCGTGAAGTTCGAGGTGAATCGGTACCTCGGTTGGCCGGGACAGGCGCCGTCGTACAAGGTGGGACAGCGCATCTGGGAGCAGTTGCGTGACGAGACTGCCGCGAAGGAAGGCGCGAAATTTTCGATCAAGGACTTCCACCGGCGGGCGCTCAATCTCGGCGGCGTCGGACTCGACACCCTGCGTTCGGCCCTCCTGACGTAGCGCCGGACGGCGGCGCCCGGCTTGCCCCGAACCGCTGAGCTAGCTAGTATGAAATGTCACGTTTGTGACGATCTATCCGCTGCCACGCGCGGAACACCAATTGTGCATCACATCAGTTTTCTTGCCGCGTGTGGCCTAATTAATGCCCATCCTGGAGCAACTACTACATGACAATCGCAACGACCGAACGGGCACCCAAGCAGGTCGCCATCAACGACATTGGATCTGCTGAAGACTTTCTTGCCGCGGTCGAAAAGACTCTGAAATTCTTCAACGACGGAGACCTCATCGAGGGCACCGTCGTGAAGATCGACCGCGACGAGGTTC
>NZ_JPRS01000066.1 GCF_000738085.1 Cryobacterium sp. MLB-32 | reverse complement strand
GCTTCGGGGGCACGCGACGAGCGAATTTGTGAGTACAAATAGGGCCAAAAATATCTCGTCGTGAAGACACCTTGGTTGGCGGTATGGTTCAGGTGTGGCGAGCCCACGCCTGCAGTTATAAGCATCGCAAAGGAGCGACACCAAAACATGAGCGTTCAGATTGATCACCTCCACAGCGAATCTGGTAAACAGCGATTCGCGCCAACGCCCGAGTTTTCTGCCCAGGCCGCAGCAAACCCGGAACTCTATGCCGATGCTCGGGCCGACCGTCTCGGTTTCTGGGCCGACCAGTCCCGCGAGCTGCTGCACTGGCACAAGCCCTTCACCAAGACCCTCGACTGGACGAACCCGCCGTTCGCCAAGTGGTTCGACGACGGAGAACTCAACGTCGCTTACAACTGCCTCGACCGCCACGTGGAAGCCGGCAACGGCGATCGCGTCGCGCTCCACTTCGAGGGCGAGCCCGGCGACTCTCGCGACTTCACCTATGCGGAACTCACCGCCGAGGTCAAGCGCGCCACCAACGTTCTGATCAAGCTCGGCGTCAAGACCGGCGACCGGGTGGCCATCTACCTGCCCATGATTCCCGAGGCCGTCATCTCGATGCTGGCCGTCGCTCGCCTCGGCGCCGTGCACTCCGTCATCTTCGGCGGCTTCAGCGCCGAGAGCCTGCGCTCACGCATCGACGACGCGAACGCCGTGCTGGTGATCACCGCCGACGGCGGTTTCCGCAAGGGACGCATCTCCGCGCTCAAGCCGGCCGTCGACGCCGCGCTGCAGTCCGGTGATTCCACCGTGAAGAACGTCCTGGTGGTCAAGCGCACCGCCCAGGACGTGGAGTGGAACGACCGCGACCTGTGGTGGCACGACGAGCTCGCATCCGTCGAGGCCGAGCACGTGGCCGAGGCCTTCCCCGCCGAGAACCCGCTGTTCATCCTCTACACGTCCGGCACGACCGGCGCGCCCAAGGGCATTCTGCACACCAGCGGCGGCTATCTCACGCAGGGCGCTTTCACGCACAAGAACGTCTTCGACCTCAAGCCGGAAACGGATGTCTACTGGTGCACCGCCGACGTCGGCTGGATCACCGGACACACCTACGTCGTCTACGGTCCCCTCGCGAACGGCGCCACCCAGGTGCTCTTCGAGGGCACCCCGGATTCGCCGCACCCGGGACGCTGGTGGGAAATCATCGAGAAGTACAAGGTGAGCATCCTCTACACGGCACCGACCGCCATCCGTACCTTCATGAAGCTCGGGCGACAGATTCCGCAGAAGTTCGACCTGACCAGCCTGCGCGTGCTGGGCTCGGTGGGCGAGCCCATCAACCCCGAGGCGTGGATGTGGTACCGGGAGGTCATCGGCGGAAACCTCACCCCCGTGGTCGACACCTGGTGGCAGACCGAGACCGGCGCCATCATGGTCTCCGCTCTCCCCGGAGTCACCGAGACCAAGCCCGGCGCGGCCCAGGTCGCCATCCCCGGCATCGCTATCGATGTGCTCGACGATGACGGCACTCACGTGGGCCACGGCAACGGCGGCCTCCTTGTGGTGACCGAGCCCTGGCCGGCCATGCTCCGTGGCATCTGGGGCGACCCGGAGCGCTTCAAGGAGACCTACTGGGACAAGTTCGAGGGCACCACGGGCGCCAAGGATGGCCCGCTGTACTTCGCCGGCGACGGGGCACGCCTCGACGACGATGGAGACATCTGGCTGCTCGGACGCGTCGACGACGTGATGAACGTGTCGGGCCACCGCCTCTCGACCGCTGAGATCGAGTCCTCCCTCGTGGCGCATCCGCTCACCGCGGAAGCGGCCGTCGTGGGGGCGTCCGACGAGGTGACCGGCCAGGCCGTCGTCGCGTTCGTCGTGATCAAGTTCAGCCAGGCCGAGACGGCCTCGCACGAGGACATCAGCGCGGTGCTGCGGGCGCACGTGGCCCAGCAGATCGGTGCCATCGCCCGACCGCGCGAGATCTTCATCGTGGACGAGCTGCCGAAGACCCGGTCCGGCAAGATCATGCGTCGCCTCCTCCGCGACGTGGCAGAGGGCCGCGAGGTCGGCGACACCTCGACCCTCGCCGACACCTCGGTGATGCAGATCATCACGCAGAAGATGAAGTAACACCGCTCCTGCCAGAAAAGGCCGCTTCCCGAAAGGGAAGCGGCCTTTTTGTGCGCGTGCGGTGCGCCTGCGTGGGTCAGGCGAAGGCGACGATGAACTCGATCTCGACCGGGGCGTCGAGCGGCAGCACCGCAACGCCCACGGCGGAGCGGGCGTGCTGGCCGCGCTCACCGAAGATCTCCGCGAGCACCTCCGAGGCGCCGTTCACGACACCGGGCTGGCCGGTGAACGCGGGGTCGGAGGCGACGAAACCGGTCACCTTGACGACCTGGGTGATGCGGTCGAGCGATCCGATCGCGCCCTTGATCGCGGCCAGGCCGTTGAGCGCACACTGGCGCGCGTAGGCCTTGGCATCGGCGGCCGGCACGAGGCCGTGACCATCGCCGACCTTACCGGTGGCCGGCAGCGCTCCCGCCACCATCGGCAGCTGGCCGGCGGTGTACACCAGGGAGCCGGCGACGATGGCCGGAATGTACGCGGCGACCGGAGCCACAACGGGGGGCAGCTCGATGCCGAGCTCGAGAAGGCGTGCTTCAACCTGCGACATGGCTAGGCCCCTTCCACGGTTGCAGCGGATGCGATCGGGCGCTTCATGTAGGCCACGAGGCCGCCTTCGGGCCCGGTGACGACCTGAACGAGCTCCCACCCGTCAGAGCCCCAGTTGTTCAAAATTGCGGCGGTGTTGTGAATCATCAACGGCGTTGTGAGGTACTCCCAGGTGGGCATGTGTCTCCTATTGAGGCGGATATCCAGATTTGTCGTTTACGCTCAAGTCTATGTCTGCCAAAAAACGCACGATGAGCGGGGCCCTCGCGGGGTTCCTGGCCTTCATCGGTATGAGTGTCGTCGCCGGAATTCTTGTCACCGCCGCCGTCACCCCCGCCCTGGCTCTGTCGGGTATGGCCGCCAGCAACACCATCAACGTGTTCGAGAACATGCCGGCCTACCTGTCCATCGATCAGCTGGCCCAGAAAAGCAACATCTACGCCACGCAGGCCGACGGCACCCCGGTCTTGCTGGCCTCGTTCTACGAGCAGAACCGCGTCGAGGTGGCCTCCGACGCCATCAACCAGTTTGTGAAAGACGCCGCGGTGACCGGTGAGGATCCCCGGTTCTTCGAACACGGGGGCATCGACCTGCAGGGAACCGTCAGCGGAGCGGTCACCACTCTCGCCGGCGGAGCGACGCGAGGCGGATCATCCATTACCCAGCAGTACGTCAAGAACGTGCTCGTGCAGAAGTGCGAGGCGCTCAACGACCCCGAAGCAGGCAAAGCCTGCTACGCGGATGCGACAGAGGTGTCAATCGACCGCAAGCTCAAGGAAATGCGCCTCGCGATCGGCGTGGACAAGAACTACGCCAAGGAAGACATCCTTCGCCAGTACCTGAACATCACCGGCTTCGGCGGCAGCGTTTATGGCATCGAATCCGCCGCGAACTACTACTACAACACCACCGCCGCGAACCTCACCCTCCCCCAGGCCGCGAGCCTTGTGGCGATCGTGAACAACCCCGTGCGCTTTCAGCTCGACAAGCCGGACAGCGAAACCAACGGCGCCGCCAACGGGTACGCGGCCAACAAGGTGCGCCGCGACTACATCCTCGGCGAGATGCTGCAGTACAAGAAGATCTCGCAGGAAGACCACGACGCGGCCGTTGCGGCCCCGATCGAGCCCGCGATCACCCCGTCGGCCACCGGCTGCCAGACCGCGGGGGCCAGCGCATACTTCTGTGACTACGTCACGCACATCCTCAAGACGGACCCCACCTTCGGCGAGGACGAGGACACCCGCCTGTCCAACTTCCGTCGCGGCGGTTACAACGTGTACACCACCCTCGACATGGACCTGCAGAACGCTGCGGTGGCCACCCTCGACAACAACGTGCCGAAGTCCGTCCCCAACTGGGACGTCGGCGCCGTCGTCTCCAGCGTGGGAGTCGGCACCGGCGACGTGCTGGCAATGGCCCAGAACAAGGACTACACGCAGGACCCCAACCAGACCGGGGCTAACTTCACTGCCATCAACTACAACACCGACTACGCCATGGGCGGCTCGGGCGGCTTCCAACCGGGATCGACCTACAAGGTCTTCACCCTGGCCGATTGGTTGAAGGAGGGGCACACGCTCAACGAGCGCGTCGATTCGGCGCGCAAGTCGAACTGGGGAACCTTCACGAACTCCTGCGGTGCCACATCCTTCCCCGGCTACAATCCCCGCAACGACACCTCGGGAGAGAACCGGTCGAACTACAGCGCTCTGGAGTCCACCATCGGCTCCATCAACACCGGATTCCTCGGCATGGCCAAGGAACTCGACCTGTGCGAAATCAAGAACACGGCGGAGTCCTTCGGCGTGCACACCGCCACCGGCGCCGACCTCGAGACGGGTGCCAGCTCCGTGCTCGGCACGAACGTGATCGCCCCGCTCACCATGGCCGTGGCGTTCGCCGGGATCGCCAACAACGGCTCGACCTGCTCGCCGATCGCCATCAAGTCCATGGTCGCCGCCGACGGCACCGAGATGCCCGTGCCCAAGTCAACGTGCACCCAGTCGGTCGAACCGGAGGTCGCGGCCGGCATGACCTATGGGATGCAGCGCGTGATGACGAGCGGAACAGCGCGGGAATCCTACGGGGCCACGTCGCCCCGGGTACCGATGATCGGCAAGACCGGTACCACCGATGACGCGAAGGACACCTGGATGAGCGGCGCCAGCAGCAAGGTGGCCACGGTCGTCGGCGTCGTCAATGTCAGCGGGCCGTACAAGAGCCAGCGCAGCAGCAGCAACAAATTCGCGAGTGGCCCGGCGTCGACCGCGCGCCACCGCATGTGGCCCGACATCATGAGCGTCGCCAACGCCAAGTACGGCGGAGACGCCTTCATGGAGGCATCCAGCACCGTGCTGCGGGCGGTCCAGGTCAACGTGCCTGACCTGCGCGGCAAGTCCATGGCCGAGGCCCAGTCGACCCTGGAAGCAGCCGGCTTCGTCTTCGCCGACGGCGGCGTGGTTGACTCCGAGCTGCCCGCCGGAACCGTGGCGAGCACCGATCCGGCTGCCGGCACCAACGCCGACCGTCGATCGACGGTGACCGTGTCATCGAGCAACGGAAGCGGGGTGGTCATCCCCGATGTCGTGGGCAAGAGCGAGGCAGACGCTAAAAAGACGCTGAGCGGTGACCCGTACAAATTCACCGTGACCGCTCGTGAACAGGTCGTCACCGACAAGAAGCAGGACGGCCAAGTGCTCTCTATGGAGCCGGGCGCCGGCACGGGAGCCAAGCCCAACGACACCGTGACAATCGTCGTCGGGAAGTTTGATCCGGCCGCGGCCGTGCCGGGACCAAACGGATGAGTCGGGTCAGTCCCGCCGACATCCTCGATCTTCTGACGCTTCAGGATGCCGTCCATGGGGATCGCACGCCCGCACGACGGATCGGTGGCGGCCGGATCGTGGCTGCCGCATCCGTCGCCGCGGCCGCAGCGGGCCTCACGGCCTTTGCCTGGGGCGCGCTCGTGGAACGCAACCGCTTCACCCTGCGTGAGGTGAGCGTTCCGGTGCTCGCCCAGGGCTCGGCGCCGATTCGGGTGCTGCACATCTCCGACCTGCACATGGCCCCGTGGCAGAAAGACAAGCAGGAGTGGATTCGCAGCCTGGCCGGGGTGAAGCCGGACCTGGTCGTGAACACCGGTGACAACCTCGGCCATGCTGACGGCATCGACGGCGTCGCCTACGCCCTTGCTCCGTTCCAGGACGTGCCCGGGGTCTTCGTGAACGGCTCGAACGACTACGTGGGGCCGCAGCTGAAAAACCCGTTCCGGTACTTCTCCGGCCCCTCCAAGCGACGCCTCGGCGGACCCCACGAGAACCTCGACACCGATCGCCTGCGCACCGTGTTCACCGACCTGGGCTGGACCGATATCAACAACGCGGCCGAGGCGCTCGACCTGTGCGGCACGCACGTGGAGTTCTTCGGCGTGGACGACCCGCACATCGGCCGTGACCGCCTCGACCTGATCACGCGGGCAATCGACGATCTGCGGGCGAACGACCCGCTGTCCGACGAGCGCTGGCCCGACCCGGGTACCGCGGCCGAGCCGCGGCCCACGCTGACGATCGGCGTGACGCACGCGCCGTACCAACGGGTGCTCAACTCGCTCGTCAACCACGGCGCGCAGCTCATCCTCGCGGGTCACACGCACGGCGGGCAGGTGTGCGTGCCCGGTTTCGGCGCGCTCGTGACCAACTGCGACATTCCCCGCTCCCAGGTGAAGGGGCTCAGCCTCTGGAACCTCGGGTTGCGCACCGCGTTCCTCAACGTGTCGGCCGGGCTCGGCACCTCGATCTACGCGCCGGTGCGCTTTGCCTGCCGGCCCGAGGCCACGCTGCTCACCCTCACCGCCGCCTGAAGCGAACCTTTTCGAACGGATGCCCCGGCTCGGTTCGCAACGGAGGCCCCGAAGGCTCTATACTGATTGAGGCCCACGGGCCATCGGGGTATGGCGCAGCTTGGTAGCGCGCGTCGTTCGGGACGACGAGGTCGCAGGTTCAAATCCTGTTACCCCGACAGTTAGCCTCAAGGCCCCCACTCAGTCGAGTGGGGGCCTTAGAGTTTCCCTCGACACCAGAACATCTCGAACGAACGGCGCCCATGTCGAAATCAGAAGCACAACTCCGTTCCGCCCCGGTCGTTTCCCGCCGTGCCTGGCAGTCCCTCATTGTGCTGCTCGCCGGAATGTTCATGGCCCTGCTCGACACCACGATCGTGAACGTGGCGTTGCCGACCATCCGCACCAGCCTCGACGCCTCGGAGGCGACCCTCTCCTGGATCATCTCCGGCTATGCGCTCGCCTTTGGCCTCGCGCTGATCCCGGCCGGGCGTATCGGCGATCGTATCGGACACAAGTGGGTGTTCTTCACCGGGCTGGCACTGTTCACCGTGGCCAGCCTCGCCTGTGGGCTCGCGCAGAACGACCTGCAGCTGATCATCGCCCGCATCGTGCAGGGCCTGGCCGGCGGAATCTTCGTGCCTGCAGTGACCGCCGTCATCCAGCTGATGTTTCCGCCGATGGCCCGCGGCAAAGCCTTCGCCATCATGGGTTCGGTCATCGGAGTATCCACCGCGCTCGGCCCGATCGTGGGCGGGCTCATCATCCAGGCCTTCGGCGACGAAAACGGCTGGCGCCTGGTCTTCTGGGTGAACCTCCCCATCGGCATCGTCGCCCTCGTGGCCGCCGCCCGGTTGCTGCCCTCCCGCGCGGAGGCATCCATAGCCGGCGGAGCGACGCCCGGCACGTCGGCACCCGCACGCATCGCGCTCGACTGGGTAGGCCTGCTGCTCGTCTCTGCCGGTCTCGTGGCTCTGCTCGTGCCGCTGATCGAGGGTCAGGACCAGGGGTGGCCCTGGTGGACCTTCGTCACGCTCGCCGCCGCCGTGATTCTGATCGTTCTCTTCGGCTTCTGGGAGGTCGCGTACACCAAGCGCGGACTGAACCCGATCGTGCCGCCACGGCTTTTTCGCCACCCGGCATTCACGGGCGGTGTCATCCTCGCGCTGGTGTACTTCGCCGCCTTCACGAGCATCTTCTTCACAATTTCGATCCTGTGGCAGGCGGGACTCGGACACACCGCCCTCGAGTCGGGTCTCGTATCGATCCCCTTCGCGATCGGCAGCATCATCGGCGCCTCACAGAGCAACCGGCTGTCCCAGCGCCTCGGCCGCACCGTGCTCGTGATCGGCGTCACCCTCGTGACCGTTGGCCTCGTGTGGATCTGGCTCGTGCTCCTTCTGACGCCGGTGGGCGACCTCACCAACTGGCATCTGCTCACCCCGCTTCTGATCGCGGGCCTCGGCAGCGGATTGTTCATCGCCCCGAACGTGCAGTTCATCGTGGCGACGGTGGACCGGTCGGAGGCCGGCGCGGCGAGCGCCGTCGTCGGCGTCATGCAGCGCGTGGGCAGCGCGGTCGGGATCGCCGTGATCGGCAGCGTGCTGTTCGGATCACTCGTGGTGACCGGACCTACCCCGGACGCGCTGGCGGTCGCGTTCACCGACAGCGCCACGAGTGCGATGGCCGTCAGCGCCGCGTTCAGTGTCGTGGCCCTGGTGCTCGTGTTCGCGCTGCCGAAGCGCGTCGGTGGTCGCCCGGCCTAGGGCGGTGAGAGAATGAAGAAGCGCCGGAGATCCCCACTTCACGGCTAGAAATGGTCTTTGTGGGCAGAGAAGTCTGGCTTTTGCCTGCCGATTCCCCGAAGAATCGTATTGATGACTCCAGGTGCTCCGGGAATGTCTAGTATGGGCAGTTCAATGGTGAGCGGTCAGGCATCGACGCGATCCACCCACTGACCGTTCGCAACGTGGAGGTGAGGGCATGGACGCGATCCGATTTCGACGACACACCGCGCTGTACCGCGCCGCGATCGTGGTCACGGTCGGCTATCTGCTGGCCCTGGCACTGATCGCCTTCTGGCCGACCCCTGTCGACAAGGAGGCGCACGTTCCACTCGTGTCCCTGCTCGGCTGGTTGCAGGGCCACGGGGCGCCCGGATGGCTGACTTACACCTTCGTGGAGTTCTCCGCGAACATCGTCCTCTTCGTGCCGGTCGGTCTTCTCGCGGTCATCCTTCTGGGCGCCCGGCGATGGTGGTGTGCCATCGTGGTGGGCTTCGTGGCCAGCTGCGGCATCGAGCTGGGCCAACTGCTCTTTCTGCCCGCCCGATACGCCACCTCCGGCGACGTGATCGCCAATACGCTGGGCGCCGCGCTCGGTACCGTGCTCGCTCTCGCGCTGATCGCACTCGTGCACTTTATGCCGGCACGCACCCCGCTACCCCCGATCACTCGGCGGGTTCCCGCGCCATAGCGAGGCATCCGCTTGGCCCGCACACCTAGACTGGGTGCTGTGCTTTCCGCGCTTCGCCGATCGGTCCGGCAACTGCTGAACCGACGTCGACTCTGTGCCCTGTGTGGCGCCGCCACGCCGAACCCGGCGACACGCTACGGGCGCTTCCGCTTCTGCTCGCGCGAGCATCTGGCCGAATGGCAGGCCAGCACGGTTCTTTAAGCGGACGCCGTCAGGGTGGGGATGAGCTCCTCAAGGAATGATGCGGTGTCGAGCCAGCCTTCCACAGCCACACACTCCACGCCGAGCACTTTCACCGGATAATCGTTGCCGTTTTCATCCAGGCGGTCGCCCACGAACAGCATGTCGGAGAGCGGCACGCCGGTGAGTTCCGCGAGGCGTTTCATGCCGTAGGCCTTGTCGATCCCGCGTCGGGTGATGTCGACCGATGTCGACCCGCCCGAACGCACCTCAAGATCCGGCAGAAGCGCCTGCACCGCTTCGCGCAGGGCGTTCTTCTTGTCGCCACTCGGGTCCCAGAGCACCTTGTTGGCCACCGGAGCCGCCTGGCCGAGGGCAGAAAACGTGATCTGGGATCCGCGATCTTCGAGAATGTCGCCCCACGTCTCGGATTCCCAGAAGCCCAGCTCGCGAGCGGTCTTCTCGACGGCGCTGAGCGCGCGCGCCTTCTCGTCGTCGCTGAGGTTTTCGGCGTAAATCTGGTGCCAGGACCCCGCTGAATGGCGGTAGTACTGCGTGCCGCAGGTGGGGAGCAGGTAGAGACGGGCGAGGGCCTCGTCGCTGACGCCCTCGAGGTTGTCGATCAACTGCATCTCGAACTGGCTGAACCGCCCGCCCGAGATCACACAGACGTCGGCCACATCCAGCAGACGCACCAACAGCGCAGCCATGCGCGGGTCCAGCGGGGACTTCGACGCGGCAAGGGTGTCGTCGAGGTCGAAGGCCACGATACGGGGGAATTCAGGCATGAGTGCGGTTCCTTACGATCGGTGCCCGGAGATTCACCGGCCCGCCGACCGCCTCGCATGAGCGAGTTTTAGCCTACCGGACGACCCCCTGCCTCGCCGAGGTGCACGCGAGTGCTGCCTCAGCGGATGCCGCCGTAGAGCTCGCACGCCCGAGCGATCGGTGCCATGCGGTTGCTTCGTCGAGAAACCGACCCCTAGGATGTTTATTACCCCGAATGTACACAACATACTTATAAGTATGTTTATGCGCCAAGCTGATCGTGAGATTTGCTGCCCGCCTGAACCCGTCCACGTCGACACGCGCATACGATCATGAATTTCGAGGATTCCGTGAAACCCCCAGTTGCATCGGCCAGCGATCAGCCCTGGCCACTCGGGCCCGGGGCAGCGGTACTCACCTTCGATGTGAGCGGTCCGCAGACGAAGGCCGCCCTGTTCGACACCGATGGCGTGATGCTCGGCCTCAGCCGAACGTTGATCCCCTCGCCGACCACCGCCCGAGACACGACGGAAGCGCTCCTGGCGCATGTGGAAGACCTCACGACGCAGTTCGCTCGCGATTTTCCGCTCGTCACGCCGTCGGCTGCCGGCCTGATCGGAGCCGGAATCGTCGACGACCGGGAAGGTATCGCCATTCTCTCCGCGAGCCTGCGCTGGGCTAATGTGCACTACAAAAACCTTGCCCAACACCGACTTCAGTTGCCCTCGTCCTTCTCCAACGCGGCTCGCGCAGTGGGCGAGGCCGAATTCACCCTCGGTGCCGGCCGCACGCACAATAATGTGGTCGTGATCAAGCTGGGCACCCTGATCGCGGCGTCCCTCTTCATCGACGGGCGCTCCCACGATGGTGGCGGTTTCGCCGGCGGCCTCGGCCACACCATCGTCAACCCACAGGGCGACCGGTGCGTCTGCGGGTCACGCGGCTGCCTGCAGACCGTGGCATCCAACGGAGCTCTGCTCAGCCGTTACACCGACCTCACCGGCGAAACGCTGGCCACCTGGGAGGAGGTGCTGGCACAGTCCCGCCAGTCGAACGCGGCAGCGGCACGGGTGTGGAACGAGGCCCTCGATGCCCTCGCGCTCGCTATCTCTCATGTGACCGCCGTGCTCGCGCCCGAAGCCGTCGTCATCAGCGGGGGGCTCGCACACGCCGGGGAGGAGTTCTTCGCGCCCTTACGCCGACGGCTCGATGGCCTGCTGAGCTTCCACCGCCGTCCGCTGCTGACGCCCGCCCTGTTCGGCCGACATGCCGGACTCGTGGGCGCGGCACTGCGCGCGCGCGCCGCCATGCTCTAATCGAGCGGCGTTCGGTACCGCCCCGTTCGATCCGTTCTCAGCTCGACAGCTGGTCCCCGGCGGTAGGGTGAACTGACCTGTACACGCCGTCCTCGTTAACCGCCATTCGGCATTTAGGCTCGTGATCACCCTGGTTCCCCTTCTCGTCCCCCGCAGCGCCCAGGCCCTTCCGCTCGGACCCGGACCAGCCGTCATCACATTCGACATGCAGAAGGCCGTCACCACCGCGGCGCTGTTCGATCGCGACGGCATCATGCGTGGGCTCAGCCGCGGCCCCTCCCCGCTCCTCGATGGGGAGACCAGTGTCGGTGAGGCCGCCATGCTGCAGGTCGAAGACCGGACAACGCAGTTCGCCCGTGATTTCCCGGAGGTGACCCCGACGGCCATCGGATTGATCGGGCCTGGCGTCGTCGATGACGCCGAGGGCATTGCCATCCTCTCTGCAGATCTTCGCTGGGCGAACGTGCCCTACAAACGGCTGGCGGAGCGTCGCCTCAAACTGCCGTCCTCGTTTTCCAGCGACGCCCGGGCCGCGGGCGAGGCCGAATTCCAGCTCGGCGCGGCCCGACCGTACAACAATGTTGTCGTTCTCCGCCTCGGAGAACGCATCGCGTCAACCCTCTATGTTGATGGTCGAATGCACGGCGGCGGCGGTTTCGCGGGAGGTCTGGGGCACACCATCGTCGACCCCAACGGCCGGCGATGCGCCTGCGGATCGCACGGCTGCCTGCAAACCGTGGCGTCGACCGGTGCCATCGTGGACTGCTACGCCGAGCTCAGCGCCGAGGCGAACGTGACGATCGACGAGGTCTTCGCTCGGGCCCGCCGCGGCGACCAGACCGCGAGCCTGGTGTGGGCCACCGCCCTCGATGCCGTGACCCTGGTCATCTCTCAGATCGCTGCCGTGCTCGCGCCCGAGGCCGTCGTCATCAGCGGCGGCCTCGCCGCAACGGGCGACGAGTTCTTCCTTCCCCTGCGCCATCGAGTGAATGCCCTCCTGAGCTTCCACCGTCGCCCCGCCCTGCTGCCGTCCATGTTCGACGGTAATGCCGCACTCGTCGGAGCCGCCCTGCGCGCCCGAGCGATCGCCGCCTGAGCGTTTTCCACCGCGAATGCCGCGGCCTGCGCGGGCCCGGCCGTGCATCTGCGGTCACGAAACGGCATCACTCAAGAAAATAGTTTGTGTTTGCATGTCCTAATGGGGATAATTATTTTCAGTTCCTGTGGGCCGTAAGGCCTCGCATCCACGTTTCACTGAGGAGACTGAATGAAGAAGCGCTACCTGTCCGTCGCCATGCTCGCCGTGGCCGCCCTCGGCCTCACCGCCTGCTCAAACGGCGGCGATACCCCTGCGAGCGGCGAGGGCGACACCCTCAACGTGTGGATCATGCAGGGCACCAACCCCGATACGGAGGCCTTCTTCGACACCGTGGGTGACGCGTTCACCGAGAAGACCGGCGCCACCCTCGACGTGGAATACGTGCAGTGGGCGGATGCGCACGACCGGTTCGTCACATCCATCGCCGGCAACACGACCCCCGACGTGGCCGAAACCGGCACCACCTGGACCGCGGAGTTCGCCGATTCCGGTGCCCTTGCTCCGCTCGATGACTACGTCTCGGCGGCCGGACTCGACGGCGACCTCGTGCAGGGCCTCGTCGATGCCGGCACCTACGACGGAGAGCTGTACGGCATGCCTGGTACGCCGGAGTGCGCTCGATCATCTACCGCGCCGACGTGCTCGCCGACCTCGGCCTCACCCCGCCGACGACCTGGCAGGACATCGTCGACGTGGCCACCGTCATCCAGGCCCAGCGCCCCGAGCTGATCCCGTTCCCCGTTCCCGGAGACGCCGAAATGCTCGCCTACCCGTGGGTGTGGGGCGCCGGCGGCGAGGTATCCGTGCAGGACGGTGACCAGTGGGTCTCCGGCCTCGCCGATCCCGAGGCGCGCGAGGGCATCCAGTTCTACACCGACCTCGCCACGAAGCACGGCTTCTCCTCGGCCGGCGCCACGACGTGGAAGGAGACCGACGTGCTCGACAACTTCGCACAGGGAAACGTGGCGATGGCGATCAGCGGATCGTGGACCCCCGCGACCGTGCTCGAGAAGGCACCCGACCTCGCCGGCAAGATCGGCGTCGTACCGATCCCCGGCACGACCGAAGGCATCAGCCCGTCGGTGCTCGGCGGCTCACACCTGAGTATGTTCAACACGGCCGAGAACACGGACCTCGCCTGGGAGTTCATGCAGATGATGACCACCGGCGAGTTCGCCCAGCAGTGGGCAGACCAAACCGGCTACTTCCCCGGCACCGAGTCCCTGCTGCAGACCACAATGGAATCCGACGACCCGCTCGTCAAGCCCTTCGCCGAGCAGATGGTCGACGGCGGCGCCTCCCTTCCCGTTACCCCGAAGTTCGGTGCCGTGCAGGCCAAGAAGACCACGAACGCCATGATGCAGGCCATTCTCTCGGGCCAGAAGACGGTCGATGAGGCCACGGCGGATGCCGCGAAAGAGATGAACGACACCATGAACGGCAACTAGACCCGTGGCCGCTCTCCTCGAGCGCTCGGTGGGCGACGTGCGCACCCGCCCGTCGCCCACCGGCCGCCGCGCCCCCCGGCGCCTGATCACCCTCGCGAAGGCGCGCCCCTGGCTGCTGCTCACCCCGGCACTCGTGCTGCTGGGTGTGCTGCTGCTGTGGCCGCTCGTGCGGGTGTTCCTGTTCTCGCTGCAGGACTACGGCCTGCGCGAGATCGTGAGCGGGGAGAGCAACTACATCGGTTTTGCGAACTACGCGGAGATCTTCGGCAACTCCACCCTCTGGACCGTGGTGCTGCCCAACACCGTGGGCTTCGCCGTGATCGCGGTGACGGCCACGGTGGTCTTCGGCACCCTGGTGGCGCTGTTGATGGCCTCGCTCGGCATGTTCTGGCGCACGGTCGTGGGCAGCGCCATCATGGTCGCCTGGGCCATGCCCGCCGTCACCGGCACGTACGTATGGATCTGGATCTTCGACGCCGACCAGGGCCTCGTCAACGAGACACTCAAGGGCCTCGGTCTGATGGACGAGTCGTTCAACTGGTTCACCAACCCGTTCACCTTCTATGGCATCGTGGCGCTCAACATCGTGCACCACGGCTTCCCCTTCGTGGCCATCACGGTGCTCGCCGGGCTGCTCGGCGTGCCCAAAGAGATGCTCGAAGCCGCTCAGATGGATGGCGCGGGGCCGATCCGCCGCTTCTTCCAGATCATCTACCCCACGCTCAAACCCGTGTTCGCGGTGGTCGTGATCCTCTCCACCATCTGGGACTTCAAGGTCTTCGCCCAGATCTACCTGATGCCCGGCGGATCGGGCTCCAACCGCGAGGTGCTCAACCTCGGCGTCTGGTCGTACGTCGAGTCGTTCGGCCAGAACCGCTACGGCTTCGGTGCCGCAATCGCGGTGCTGCTCACCGTGCTGCTGCTCATCATCACCGCCATCTACGTGCGCACGCTGTTCAAGGAGGAGAAGGTATGAGGCGCCGCAAGGGCAACCTCGTGAAGGGCGTGCTCGTGGCCCTGCTGCTCGTGTTCACGCTCTTCCCCGCGTACTGGATGGTCGCGAGTTCCTTCGACGCGCAGGCCTCGAGCGGTGGCCAGTCGCTGCTGCCGAAGGAGTTCACCCTCGACAACTACCGTTTCGTGCTGAGCGAGGGCGGCTTCGGCACGTTCCTGCGCAACTCGGTGATCGTGGCGTTCTTCACCGTCATCGTGTCCGGGATCGTCGCGCTGCTGGCATCCGTGGCCGTGGCCCGGTTCAAGTTCAGGTTCCGTACCGGCATCCTGATTCTCATCCTCACCGTGCAGATGGTGCCGCTCGAGGCCCTCGTGATCCCGCTGTTCGTGCAGGTGCGCGACCTGCAGATGCTCAACACACTCCTCGGGCTCGTCGTGGTGTACCTCGCATTCTCGCTGCCCTTCGCAATCTGGATGCTGCGCGGCTTCGTCGCCGCTGTTCCCGTGGAACTCGAGGAGGCCGCTTACCTCGACGGTGCAAGCTGGTGGCGCATGTTCCGTTCGGTGCTGCTGCCGCTCGTGGCTCCCGGGCTCGTGGCCACGAGCGTGTTTTCCTTCATCGTGGCCTGGAACGAGTTCATCTTCGCCATGACGCTGCTCGGCGGCGCGACAGAGAATTACACGGTGGCGATCGGCCTCAAGCAGTTCTTCGGCGTGCACTCCAACGACTGGGGCTCGGTGATGGCGGCCTCGACGATCATCACGATCCCGGTGATGATCTTCTTCATCATCGTGCAGCGCAAGCTCAGCGGCGGCCTCGTCGCCGGGGCGGTCAAGGGATGACCGTCGACCCCGCCGCGCTGCGCCTGGTGAACGGCGTGCTGTGGCCCGGTTTCAGCGGCCGCACGGTGCCCGACTGGCTCGCACACGCCCTCGACGATGGCCTCGCCGGCGTCGTGTACTTCGGCCAGAACATCGACGAAGCGGATACCGACCAGCCCGCCCGCCTCTCGCGAGCGATTCGCGGCATCCGCTCGAACGCCCTGATCGGCATCGACGAGGAAGGCGGCACCGTGACCCGGCTTGAGGCGTTGCGCGGCTCCCGCTTCGCCTCGCACGCCCAGCTCGGTCGCCTCGACGACCTCGACGCGACGCGGCGCACGGGCCGCATGATCGGTGCCCAGGCCGCCGCGGCGGGCGCGACCGTGGTGCTCGCGCCGGTCGCCGATGTGAACACCAACCCCGCCAACCCGGTGATCGGCGTGCGCTCGTTCGGCAGCGACACCGCCCTCGTCGCCCGCAACGTGGCCGCCATGGTGCGCGGTCTCGCCGAGTCCGGAGTGGCCGCGTGCGTCAAGCATTTTCCCGGCCACGGTGACACGCACACCGACTCGCACCTCGCCCTGCCGCGCCTCAATCTGTCCTGGGCCGAGGTGCAACGCGACCACCTGCCACCGTTCGTCGCCGCGATCGACGCCGGAGTGCGTGCCGTGATGACGGCGCACATCGTGCTGCCGCACTTCGGCGAGCTGCCCGCCACTCTCAACCCGCGCGTGCTCGGCCTGCTGCGTGAGATCGGTTTCGAGGGCGCGATCGTGACCGACGCGCTCGACATGGCCGCGATCCGCTCCACGTTCGGTGCGGGCCCCGGCGCCGTGCGCGCCCTGCTCGCCGGCGCCGATCTGCTCTGCATCGGCAACCCCTCCAACCTCGGCCCGAACCAGGGCCGCACGACCGACGAGGAAGACTACCTCGAGGTGCGAAACTCCCTACTGGCCGCCCTCGACGACGGCTCGATCACCGCGGCCACGCTCGAAGCCGCCGGCGAGCGCACCGCCGAACTCGCCCGCCCCGCCGCGAACACGACGACCCCGGGCACCGGATGGTCCACGGATGCCCCGGCCCGCGTTGACGACAGCGCCCCGGGAATCGACGCGGCAGAGAACGACGCGGCGCAGACCGACGCGGAAGGCAGCCGGCGAATCGTCCGTGCCGCCATCGCGGTACGCGGCGAGCTGTGCCCGCTCCCCCGAGCCCTCACGGTGATCGACGTGCGCGACCGTCCCAGTTTCGCGGAGGGCCCGCGGCCCGATGTGTTCTCCACCGAGCTCGCGCTGGCCTTCGAGCTCACCCGGGTGGTCACCGGCTCGGCGCCCGCCACCGCCCTGGATGCGGCCCGGGCGGTGCCCGTCGGCAACGCCCTGGTCGTGCTCGCCGACCGGCTCGCCGTGCCGGGGCCGCAGAGCGACGCCGTGCACGCGCTGGCCGCGCTGCGCTCCGACCTCGTAACCGTGAACGCCGGCCTCGCTGCACGTGCGGGGAGCGGCACGGTCATCGACTGTTTCGGAGGCTCCCTCGTCACCGCCCAGGTGGTTCGTGAGCTGCTCGAGGGGGTGGTGCCGGCATGAGAATCCTTTCCCTGCAATCGGGCACATCCGTTGACGGCATCGACGCCGTCATCGTCGACATCGACGCCGACGACGACTCCCCGACCCCGTCGCTCACCCTGATGCCCCTGTACTCGGGCACGTCCGACTGGCCGTCGACGCTGCGCTCCCGGATTTTCGCGCTGGCCGACGGCTCCCCGGCCGACGCCCGGGAGCTGTGCGCGCTGAACACTCTCGTGGGCCAGCAGTTCGCCCGCGCGGCCGCGGAGGCCCTCACCGCGGCAGGCACCCCGGTCGACCTCGTTGTGTCCCACGGGCAGACCGTGTACCACTGGGTCGACGCGGGCCATGCCCGCGGCACCCTCCAGCTCGGCGAGGCGAGCTGGATCGCCGAGGCCGCCGAGGCGCCCGTACTGTGTAACCTGCGCGCGGCCGACGTGGCCGCCGGTGGCGAGGGAGCCCCGCTGATGGGAGTGTTCGACCGCGCGTGGCTCTGCGGCGCCGAGAGCGCTGACTCCGGTTCGGCCACCCTCAACCTCGGCGGCATCGCCAACCTCTCGGTCGTGGCCGACGGCCGCGTGCGAGCCTGGGACACCGGGCCAGGCAACGCCCTGATCGATGCCGCGATCGTCCGCGCCACCGCGTCGACCACTCACGAGGATTACGACCGAAACGGATACCGGGCCGCCGCCGGCCGGGTCGAGGAGCGCGTGCTCGCCGCGCTGCTCGAGCATCCGTTCCTCGCCCGACGAGCACCGAAGTCCACCGGACGCGAAACCTTCGACCTCGCGTTCGTCGACGCGGCCGCCGACCGCCTCGGCTGCCGACTGGCCCTCAACGATCTCGTGGCCACGCTCACCCGCTTCACCGCACGCACAATCGCGAATTCCCTCGCGGCCGAGACTCACACCAGACCCACCCGCGTGATCGCCTCCGGCGGCGGCGTGCACAACCCCGTGCTAATGACCGAGCTTCGCCGGGAGCTCGACCGCCTCGGCATCGCGCTTGAGTCGAGCGCGCAGCACGGCATCGATCCCGATTTCAAGGAGTCCCTCATGTTCGCCCTGCTGGCATTTCTCACCTGGCACGGCATTCCGTTGGAGCTGCCGGGCACGAAGCCGGGTCGGGCACGTCTCGCGGGACAGCTCGCGTTCGCGCCCGGCGGCCTGGGCGATGTGGGCGGCAGAGCGCTCGCCGGCATCCGTTCGTTGCGTGTTCTGGCCGCAGCAGGAGGGGCGTCCCGTCCCTCGACCGCCGGTACACACGCAGCCCCGGGTGCGGCCACCCGAACAGCCGCGCCAGCCATGCCGCCCGCGCACCGGTCGGCGGGGATCTCATGAGCGCACCCGTGCTGCTGGCGATCGACCTCGGCAAGACGAGCTGCCGCGCCCGTCT
>NZ_JPRS01000065.1 GCF_000738085.1 Cryobacterium sp. MLB-32 | reverse complement strand
ATCAGGTCCGTGGTGCCGATCGCCAGGAAGACGATGAGCATGGGTGTAAAGATCTTCTTGCCGTCGATCAGGGTGCGAATCTTGGAACCGTCGTACTGGGAGGAGATACTGATCCGGCGGCGCAACAGGCGGATGAAGCCGTTCTCGGTGTCCTCATCCTCGTCTTCGTTCGAGAATGCCTGCTTGATCGCCGTGTAGAGCAGGAAGGCGCCGAAGATATAGAAGATCCAGCTGAAGTTCTCGATCAGCTGCGCGCCGAGCAGGATGAAGATGCCCCGCAGGACCAGGGCGATGATGATACCCACCATGAGCACTTCCTGCTGGTACTTCCTGGGCACCGAGAACCTCGCCATGATGATGACAAAGACGAAGAGGTTGTCAATGCTCAGGCTGTATTCCGTGAGCCACCCGGCGAGGAACTGGCCCGCATGTTCCGCATCGCCGAGCACCAGCATCAGGAGCGCGAAGACCAGGGCGAGTCCCACGTAGAAGGCCACCCAGAGGCTTGCCTCGCGCATGGACGGCACGTGGGGACGCTTGTAAACGATCAGCAGGTCGCCAACCAGAATCAGCGTCAGGACGACGAGCGATCCAATTTCAAACCAGAGGGGCAGAGCGAGTTCCAAAACGGGGCCTTTCACTATGACGGGTGCTGAACTCCCACGGTGCCGAACTCCCACGGTGCTGAACAGCTGTGAACCCGAAAGTCTCTCCCGCGCAGACACCCCCGCAGGAGACCGACACCACCGCGACCGGGGCTTCGACTCTGGAGCCCGTCTTGACGATCACGGCATGGTTCCCGTTTCCGAGTTCCTAGGGATACTCCCCTTCGCTGTCGAAATTCTACCAGTGCCGCGCGGTCGTTCAGCCGTGGCGACAACCAAAAAAACCCCCGACTCGTCGAGGGTTTGTTTCGGTTCGTAGCTCGTGTGACCCCAGCGGGATTCGAACCCGCGTTACCGCCGTGAGAGGGCGATGTCCTAGGCCGCTAAACGATGGGGCCGTTTTTGCAACTTTACGAGTATGCCACACGAAACACGACACAACCAAACCGAGAGCGGACCGAGTCTGGAAACGGCCCATTTCATGTTGCGCCGCGGGCGGAATGGGTATTAGCTCGGGTCATGAAACTGACCAAGCTCGAGCATGCCGCACTGATCCTCGAGCTGTCGGGAGAGAAGCTGTATATCGACCCGGGATCGTTCACCACCGCGCTCGCCGACACGGCCCGGACCGCCGGCGTCGTGATCACGCACGAGCACGCCGATCACTGGACGCCGGAGCAGCTGCGCCGCGTGGTCGACACGAACCCCTCCGTTCCCGTCTATGCCCCGGCCGGCGTCGCGGCCGCGGTCGCCGCCGTTTCCGACATCGAGGTCACGGTCGTGCAGAGCGGGGATGTGGTGGAGATCGGCCCCTTCACCATGCGCTTCTTCGGTCGGCACCACGCCGTGATCCACGAGTCGATGCCGGTCGTCGACAACGTGGGTGTCCTCATCAACGACGAGCTCTATTACGGCGGCGATTCCTTCACCGTTCCCGAGGGCGTGACCGTGGCCACGCTCGCGGTGCCCGCCGGCGCCCCCTGGCTGAAGATCAGTGAGGTCATCGACTATGTGCTCGCCGTGAAGCCCCGGCGGAGTTTTCCCACCCACGAAATGCTCCTGTCTCGCGCAGGAAAGGACCTGTCCAACGCTCGAATCAAGGCGGCGACCGAGCAGTGTGGCGGCGAGTTCTTCCCTCTCGAGCCCGGCGATTCCCTCAACCTGTAACTCCGACCACAATCGACTCTGTCCCAGTCAATTTGCAAGTACTGCACATTAGAGTGCAGTCACTGCACATCGTCGCTCGCTGCGACGGCACATCGTTGAGAATGGGGCACAATGCCAGCGGACTGGGTAATCGACGCACGTGACCTGGAGAAATCCTACGGATCAGGTTCGAGCCGATTTGACGCACTCAAGGGAGTCTCTCTGCGGGTCGCGACCGGAGAGACCGTCGCCATCGTGGGCAAGAGCGGCTCGGGTAAATCAACCCTCATGCATCTGCTCGCCCTCCTCGACGCACCCGACAAGGGCTCGCTGCAGGTAGCCGGGAAAGACGCCGAGACGCTGTCGAAGCGCGCCGTCAACGAGCTCCGGAACAAGGAGTTCGGTTTCGTTTTCCAGCAGTTCTTCCTCACGCCCAACGTGAGCGTGCTCGACAATGTGATTCTGCCGCTCAAGATCGCCGGCATCCGCACGAAAGCCCGCCGCGCACGCGGCCTGCAGGTACTGAAGCAGCTCGAACTCGACGACAAGGCCGGCAAGAAGGCCACCACTCTCTCCGGTGGACAGAAGCAACGCGTCG
The DNA here is from genome assembly GCF_000738085.1 of Cryobacterium sp. MLB-32. GTDB lineage: Bacteria > Actinomycetota > Actinomycetes > Actinomycetales > Microbacteriaceae > Cryobacterium. The sequence continues at coordinate 7,525 of NZ_JPRS01000065.1, read as the reverse complement.
TGATCGGCCGGGCCCTGGTGAACAATCCCCGAGTGATTTTCGCCGATGAGCCCACCGGAAACCTCGACTCGACCACCGGCCGCACGGTGGAGGACATTCTCTTCGCCCTCAATCGCGAGCAGGGCATCACCCTGGTCATCGTGACCCACGACGAGGACCTCGCCGCCCGCTGTGACCGTCAGGTTTATATCAGCGACGGGCTCATCGTCAAGGAAACGCACTCCACAGCATCCGCTGAAACGTCCAGCGCAAGGCACACCCTGCCGTCGTCCGCCGCAGAACTGAACCCCGCCGGAGGCGTGGCATGAGAGCCCAAGATCTGGTCGCTTCCGCGATCTCCAATACCTTCCGCAGCAAGCTGCGCACGACTCTCACCGTGCTGGCGATCTTCGTCGGCGCTTTCACCCTGACCCTGACCAACGCGGTTGGCGCCGGTGTCTCCCAGTACGTCGACGCCCAGGTTGGCAGTCTCGGCGCCTCTGACGTCTTCATCGTGACGCAGAAGCCCGCTCAGGGACCCGCCACGGACGGCCCGGTGAAGTACGACCCGGCCACGTCAGGCACCAACACGTCCAGCTCGAACGGCCCTCCCGGCACCACGGTGAAGGCGCTTGCGGAGTCGGACCTCACGGCGATTGCGGCCACCGCCGGAATCCTCGCTGTTGACCCTGTTCGCATGGTGACGCCGGACTACGTGCAGAACGGGTCCGGCTCCCCGTATGAGTTGGGTATCAACGCGACCTCGGCTGTCACCACGGCCGACCTCACGGCGGGCGCGCAACTCGATGGCGGCTCGAGTGAAGCCCAGCTCATGCTTCCCGACAGCTTTGTCACGCCGCTGGGTTTCAGCTCCAATGCCGATGCCGTTGGCAAACCGGTGTCGATCGGCATCACGGACGTACTCGGCGAGCAACATGTCGTTGACGCCACGATTGTCGGGGTCTCCCTCGAGAGCCTGCTGGCAACAGGAGCCGGCGCGAACGCGGCGCTCATCACGCAGCTGGCCGATACCCAGGCCGGCGGTATGACCACGACCGTGAAGAGCTACGGAGTGGCCATCGCCCACTTCGACTCAACCCTTTCTGCGGAGGGCGTCACGGCCCTGAAGTCGGACCTGGACACCATGGGTTACACCGCCAACACCATCGCCGATCAACTGGGGGCCGTGCAAACGGTCATTAACGGAATCGTCGGAGTCCTCAACGCCTTCGCCGTGATTGCGCTCATCGCTGCCGCCTTCGGAATCATCAACACCCTTTTGATGAGCGTCCAAGAGCGGACCCGTGAGATCGGCCTGATGAAGGCAATGGGCATGAGCGGCGGCAAGGTCTACGCCCTCTTCAGCCTGGAGGCAATCGTCATCGGTTTTCTGGGCAGTGCCATTGGCGCCGGGGTGGCCGTCGGTCTCGGCTCCATCCTGAGCTCCGTGCTCGCGAATGGATTCCTGTCCGGGTTGCCTGGGCTCAACATCCTGCTCTTTGAGCCGACAAGTATCGCCTTCGTCATCCTGCTCGTGATGTTGATTGCCTTCCTCTCCGGCACGCTTCCCGCGCAACGGGCGGCAAAACAGAATCCGATCGAGTCTCTGCGGTACGAATAGTGATCGAACAGTTGAGCGGCCGGGAGATCAAGCACCGGGAAACGTCACTCCGCATCGAGCGCAACGCCGTCGACCTCGTTCTGCGGAACGGTTTGGACAACCTGACCGTGGACATGATCTGCGAAGCGAGCGGCATCTCCCAGCGCACGTTCTTCAACTACTTCAAGACGAAGGATGCCGCCGTGATCGGCGATGAGCCACCGAAGATCGATGAGGCCCAGGCCAGAGCATTCATCGCCACCGACGGCCCGGACTTACTCGCGGAGGTGCTTGAGCTGGTGGTGACCACTTCTCTCCGCGGCAGTCCGGACACCACGCTTCTCGCCGATCGACTGCGGCTCTTCGAGCGGAACCCACAGTTGCTGCTCAAGCAGATGGAACGCATGAATCGGATCACGACCGAGCTGTCCGAACTCATCTACCTGCGAATCAACCGGAATGCCACGCCGACGGCCTCGGAGTCCGAGCTGCGCGACAAGGCAAACCTGCTCGCCCATGCGATGCTCGGCGTCCTGCGCTACATGACCACCCAGTGGATCACGAGCGATGGGTCTGACACCACGGACTCGCTCACGCACACGTCACGCCTCCTGCGCACGACGCTGCGCACGCTGTGACACGCTCTCGTCGACGCGAAGGCCTCAGCCGGTAGCCACGAGCTCGGGCAGTCGTCGGTTCCAGGTCGCGATCCACTCCATGAGGGCCGCGGCGGGCATGGGCCGGGCAATGAAATACCCCTGCGCAACGTCGCACTGGGTGCGCCGCACGAGGTCCCAGTCCTCCCGGTCTTCGACTCCCTCGGCCACAACCTCCATACCGAGCTGTCGGCCAAGAGTCAGGCTGGCGTTGTACATCGCGAGCGCCGTGGCGTCACGTGAGGCACCGTGCACGAAGCTCTGGTCGATCTTCAACTCATCGAACGGGATCTGACGCAGTTGGGTGAGCGAGGAGTTTCCTGTGCCGAAGTCATCGATCGACAAACGGAATCGTTTCAACCTCAGCCGGGTCAGGATCTCGAGCGGTGCGCGCTGATCGAGCATCAGACGGCTCTCGGTGACCTCCAGCACGACGTCCTGGGGAGCCACGCCGGCCCTCCGTACCGCGTCGGAGATGACGTCTGCGAACGAAACCGAGGAGAAGCTGTCCATCGACAGGTTAACCGCGACCTTGAGGTGCAGCCCGTCCTCGTGCCACTTCCTGGCCTGGTGCAGGGCGTCGTTCAGAACGACCCGAGTGAGTTCGTCAATCATGTCGTTTTCTTCGGCCAGGGCAATGAAACGGTCAGGGAAGACCAGCCCGTCACGAGGATGCTGCCAGCGCACGAGGGTCTCAACGCCTGAGACGACACCGGTCAGCACGTTTACCTTGGGTTGGTAATAGTTGACCAGCTCGTTGTTCTGGATGGCTGCCCTCAGTTCGGAGGAACGGTACGGCTCGATCACGGCGCGGGGTGCCGCGGCAGCCTTCCATCGCGCCGTCACCTCGTCCAGTTCCACTGCCGACACAGGCTTGTTCAAGTGCCCGAGAACCGTGATGTGGTGCGCCCGCACCAGGTAGACGGCTGTCTGGAGCACCCGCTCGTCTTCACCGCTGACCAGAACGACACTGCCGTTGTAATCGTGCTCGACGAGTTTGCGAACGAGTTCGATGCCGTCCATGCCCGGCATGTTGAGGTCGAGAAGAATGAGCTCCGGCGGGATGAGGCCGCCCACGAGCTCGAGTGCAGCCGCGCCGCTTTCGCGAACGGTGACGTCGGTGAACCCGATTCCGGTCAGCATGTGGTGAAGCAACTTGCCGGTGAACGGCTCGTCGTCGACCACCAGTATTCGAAGCGCAGAGTTATTCATTTTCACCGAGCTTCTGGGGGGACGATTTCGGAACGCACATCAGAATCTGTCGGCGTCCACGATTGACGCACACCGTCGATGGCCGCGTTCACCGCAGTGAGTTCCGCCTCGAATTCCGGCCGGATGCGGTTCAGCGCCTCCATGTCGTTGGCTCGACCCGCCGTTTCCAGCGCGGCGCACAGTTGACCGAGCGTGATCGCTCCGACGGCGCGCGCGGAGGACTTGAGTTTATGGGCCTGCGCACCCGCGACAATGGCCTCTCGCCTCGCGCACGCGGACGTGAGTTCGCGAGCGATGAGGGCGGCGCTGGACTGGAACATGTCAAGGAAATCCAGGAGGGTCGCCCGGTCGTGGCCGACGAGTCCCTCCAACACGCTGACATCGAGGTGGGGCACGCCGGCATCCGCCCGATCACGGATTTCCGACGGGCCGTCTGTACCCTCAGGGTCCGAGAAAAGCGATGGCGACGTCTCGCTCACGGATGCGCCCAGAAGCTCGTCGATCGCTGCATAGAGCTCCTGATACCTCAGGGGTTTGGTGATATAGCCGTCGCAGCCGGCCAGCCGGGAATTCTCCTGGTCAGATTTCATCGCCATGGCCGTCAGAGCGATCACCGGGATAGCCGCGGTTGCCGGGATCGCCTTGAGAATCGACGTCGCCGTGAGCCCGTCCATGCCGGGGAGCTGGATATCCATCAGGATGAGATCGGGCGCTTCGGACTGCGCCAGCGCCAGCCCGGCCTCCGCGTCGATCGCGGGCAGCACCGCATGACCGGCACGGCTCAGCAACAGCGTCGCAAGCTTGAGGTTTGCAGGATTGTCTTCGACAATCAGAATTCGGGCCATGTGCCCATCCCTTCCAGGCTAGGAGACGGCACGTTTGACTTCTGCCACGAAGCTCAGTCGGTCAAAGCCCGCTTTGTCGATGACACGAATAGCCCGATCGCCTTCGCCCGAAAGCTCGACGCGCTCCTCCTGGGTGAGGGGGTGCGCCGTGATCACCACAATCGGGATCGAAGCCGTGACCGGGTCCTGGCGCAGTGTCCGGATGACATCCCGTCCACCCAGATCGGGCATCATCAGGTCCAGCAAAATCAGATCAGGCCTGACCTGTTGAGCCAGGGTAATCCCCTCGGCGCCGCCGTAGGCACGCACCACGGCGTACTCCGACGCGGGAAGATAAGCCGACATCAACTCAACGGCCCCGGGATCATCATCGACGATCAAAACGGTGTGGGTCTTCCGCGCCTCGACGCGTAACCCGAGCACACCCAGTGTGCTCTTGAGCTCGGACCGACTGAGCGGCTTCTCCAGGACGGCGACGACACCGCGATTCAGCGCCAGACGGCTGTCCGCGAGGCCCGCAATGATCACGACGGGCACACTGGCCACGCTCTTCTCGCCACGCAGCCGCTGGAGGCATGTCCAGCCGTCCATTCCGGGAAGCCCGATGTCCAGGGTGATCAGGCTGAGGGGCCGCTGCGGCGCAACTAACAGGGCCTCCTCACCGCTCGAGGCGACGATGACACTGAAACCTTCGGCCTCCAGCAGAAGCCGCACGAGATCAGCAGACTGCTCGTCATCCTCGACGACAAGCGCTGCGGGCCGAGGCTTCGCAACGCCGACCGCGACGGCGACGGCATCGGGCCCGGGAGCCGAGTCAGCGTCGGTCCCGCGCGGGGCGGACACCGCCACGGCTCTGGGCGGTTCTTCGGCGGATTCGGACCCTTCGATGAGCGGCACCCAGACGGCGAATCGCGCGCCTTCGCCCTCCGCGCTCGACAAGGCCACGGTGCCTCCGTAAAGTTCGGCCAGCTGTTTCACCATGGCCAGCCCGAGTCCGGTGCCCTCGAACCTGCGTGCCAGCCCGCTATCGATCTGACTGAAGGCCTGAAAGAGCTTGCCCATGTTCTCTTCTGAGATGCCGATGCCGGTGTCTTCTACGCAGATTTCCAGGAAGTCAGTGAACTCGCTGTCCGCCAGCGGGAAGCCGTAGATGGGCCAGCCTCCGGGCAGGATCCCCACGGACGCGCGCGTCACTCGGCGGGCATGAAGCGTGACGGTTGCACCGGGTGAGCTGAACTTGACCGCGTTCGACAGCAGGTTGTAGACGATTTGCTTCGTCTTGCGTGCGTCGAGGTTGGGTACTCCGAGGTCGTCGCCGGCGTCGATCTCCAGTCGAATCCGGTGGGCCGCGGCCTTTTCCCGCACGATCGACAGGCTGTTCATCAAGAGACCCTTGAGGTCCACCGGCTCAAGTTCGAGGTGCATCATGCCCGCCTCCACCTTCGAGAGGTCGAGTATGTCGTTGATCAGCGCAAGCAAATGCTGCCCGCTCGTGAAGATGTCACCAATGTACTCGTTCTGGGTATCGGTCATTTCCCCCATCAGGCCGTCTTTGAGGGCCTCTGAGAAACCGATGATCGCGTTCAGCGGAGTGCGCAGTTCATGCGACATCGTCGCGAGAAACTCCGACTTCATTCGGCTCGCGTGCTCCAGCTCCACGTTCTGCGCTTGCAGCGCCCGCTCGAACCGACGGCGCTCGGTGATGTCTCGAGCCGACGCAATGATGCCCTGCAGTTTTCGGTCCCGATCGCGGAACGTTGCCGCGTTATAGGAAACGACGGTCTCCTCGCCGTTCAGGGCCCTCATCGTCACCTCATAGTCGCTGACCTTGTTTTCGCTCAGGACGAGTTTGATCGCCGAATCAACCTGCATTGGATCGGTGAACAAATGGCGGCAGGGAGCGCCGATCAGCTCGTCCCGTGTGCGCCCGGTCAGCGACACCATCTGCTGGTTCACGTCGGAGATGATGCCTTGTGGGTCCAGAGCCATCAGGGCATCGACGTTGGACTCGATCAGGGAACGCGTGTAGAACTGTTGGTCGCGCAGGCGCTGGTCGAGCAACGCCTGGGCGGCCTCCACTTGTATACGTGCCGTGTTGTCCGTGCCGATGAGCAGGTAGCCGATGATGTTTCCCTCGGCGTCACGGAGGGCTGTCACCGAAACAATCGCGGGAAACCTGCTGCCGTCCCGCCGCACGTAGGTGAGTTCGTAAATGTCTTCGATACCCCGCGAAGCCTTGAAGACCAATGCCTCAAAACCAGGCGTGATGGGTGTATCCAGCTCCAGGCTGAGCTCAGACGCGCGCAGAATGAGTTCCTGCGGGTCGGAAATATCCGCCGGCGTGATGATGTTCACGACCTCGTCGGCGCTGTAGCCCAGCATGCGCTCGGCCCCCACGTTGAAGATCTGAATCACACCATCGGCATCCGTGGCAATGCTGGAGAAGTTTGCACTATTGAAAATCGCCCGCTGCAGGGCCCCGGCGTTCAACAGCTCTTCCTCGGCGCGTTTTCTCTCTGTGTTGTCCGTGCCGATCAACAGATAACCGATGATCGAATCGCTCGCATCACGCAGGGCTGTCACCGACACAATGGCTGGAAAACGCGTGCCGTCCTTGCGCACATACGTCAGCTCATAAATGTCTTCGATACCCCGCGAAGCCTTGAAGACCAATGCCTCAAAACCAGGCGTGATGGGTGTATCCAGCTCCAGGCTGAGCTCGGACGCGCGCAGAATGAGTTCCTGCGGGTCGGAAATATCCGCCGGCGTGATGATGTTCACGACCTCGTCGGCGCCGTAGCCCAGCATGCGCTCGGCCCCCACGTTGAAGATCTGAATCACGCCATCGGCATCCGTGGCAATGCTGGAAAAGTTCGCACTATTGAAAATCGCCCGCTGCAGGGCCCCGCGCCGCACCTCATCCCCGGAATCGGACACTCCCCGCGCCGTGGTCGTGGTTTCAGACGGGGGCCCGCCGATTCCGGTCTGTGCATTCATGGCGTACCTTCCGTGAGCGACGGGACAGATGTCTGGCTTCCCGGCCATCGGAAAGGCTCACGTTCCGTGACCCCGACTCACGCGTACACGAGTCGATGGGAATCATTGCTGATCCTCTAGGTATTTTTATAGCACGAAATGACTGATTTTGACCCCCCTTTTGAGGGGTGAAACGAGCGGGTCCAGGATCCTAAATTCCCTGCCAGCGCGGCTTGTTGGCATAGGCGTAGCGATAG
>NZ_JPRS01000064.1 GCF_000738085.1 Cryobacterium sp. MLB-32 | reverse complement strand
TACGTCGGTAGCGCCCGTGAACCCGGACCCATCAATGGTCACCGGGGTGCCACCGGTCTCCGGACCCGTGCTCGGCGTCAGGGAAGTGGCGGCTGGCAGCGGATCGAAGGTGAATGTGAGCGGTGCCGAGTTGCCGTTGGGCGAAAGAATGATCACATTCGTCGCCCCGACGGCATGTGCCGGCGTCGTCACCGTGATCTGCGTGTCCGAGTCGACGGTCACCGTCGGCGCAAACGTCCCATTGAACGTCACCGCCGTCGCACCCAAGAACCCCGTACCCGTCAGAACCACGCTCGTGCCACCAGCAACCGGACCATGATCAGGCACGAGGCCCGTGATCACTGGATCCGGCACATCCGTGAACGTGAAGTCCAACGGAGCAGAAGCCCCACCCGGCCCGGTCACGACGACCGGCACTGCACCCGGCAGGTGCGCCGGCGTCGTGAACGTGACCGCAGTGTCATTTACAACCACGAACGGCACAGAGACTCCGTCAACGGTCACATCGGTGGCGCCTGTGAAACCGGACCCATCAATGGTCACCGGCGTGCCGCCGGTCTCCGGACCCGTGCTCGGCGTCAGGGAAGTCGCGGCCGGCAGCGGATCAAAGGTGAACAGACCCGGAGCGGAGTTGCCGTTAGGCGAGAGAATAATCACATTCGTCGCCCCGACGGCATGTGCCGGCGTCGTCACCGTGATCTGAGTGTCCGAGTCAACGGTCACCGCGGCCGCCGACGTGCCGTCGAAGGTCACATCCGTCGCCCCCAGGAACCCCGTCCCCGTAATGACGACGCTCGTGCCACCAGCGACCGGCCCGTGATCGGGCACCAGGCCCGTAATCACCGGATCCGGCACATCAGTGAACGTGAAGTCCAACGGAGCAGACGCCCCACCCGGCCCAGTGACGACCACAGGGACCGCACCCGGCAGATGCGCCGGAGCCGTGAACGTGACCGTCGCATCATCGACAACCACGAACGGCACCGATACCCCGTCAACAGTTACGTCCGTCACCCCCGTGAAACCGGACCCATCAATGGTCACCGGGGTGCCACCGGTCTCCGGACCGCTACTCGGCGTCAAAGACGTCGCAGCCGGCAGCGGCGTGAATGTGAAGTCGAGTGGCGCGGAGTTGCCCGACACGTTGACAACGACCACCGGCACCGCGCCGGGCGCGTGCACCGGGGTCGTGAACGTGATCGTGGAATCATCGACAATAGCGAAGGGCACGGATGCCCCATCGAGCGTGACGTCGGTGGCTCCCGTGAACCCGGAACCGGTCACAGTCACCGGTGTGCCGCCGGCCTCCGGGCCGTTGTCGGGCACGAGGGCCGTCGCGACGGAGGCGACGCCCAGTGCGTTAACGCCCACGCGGCCCATTCCGAGGTCGAGTGTCAGCGCGTTCGCGAGCGGAAGCACGGTCACTCGGAGCGCGGTTTCGGTGAAGACGCCGGCGGACGCGGACTGGTTGTTCACGGTGAGGGTGAGCGCCTCATCGAGCACTGGCGCGAGGGCCGGAAGCACGTTGGCGACGACCGGGGCGAGCACGGTGTCGCTCAGGGTGTTGACGGCGTCTGTGATCAGCGTGATCGGTGCGGCAAGGGCCGCGACGACGGAGGCGACGCCGCCGACGAGGCCGAGGCCCACACCCAGCAGCACGATACCGGTCGTGTCGCCCGCGAGGATCGCACCGGCGGTGGTGTTCACGGTGAGGATCGGCACGCCGAGCACGCGGGCGTCACCGGTGACCGTGATGGCGTCGACTGCGGTGAGCAGAGCTGCCTCCACGTTGGTGGTGAGGCCGGTGACGAGCCCGAGAATGTTTGCGGTGATCGTGTTGACTACGACGGGCGTGAGGAGGCTCGTGTTCGCCGGCAGCCCATTGAGCGCGGTGATCTGGTCGAGGTCGACGGTGACAGCGCCGGTGGAGAGGTCGATCGAGACTCCCGGGAAGGCCGGGTCGGTGAGCGGCACGGCGGTGAGCCCGGCCACGGTGGCGGCCAGGTTGGGGGTGCTCGCCGTGAGGTTGACGCTGACCAGCGGGCTGAGGACACTGAGGAGAGTGTCGACGCTCACGTTGAGGTCGGAGCTCAGCCCGTTCACGTCGGTCTGCAGGGCGGCAACGAGGGTATTTATATCACCCGTCACGGCGGCGAGGGTGGGGCTGGTGAAGTTCAACTGGGCGCTGGCGATGTCGTAGGTTCCGGCGGCAGCGCCCGGTGCAGCCTGTGCGGCCCGGCCGGCGACGGCTCCGACAGTGAGGTCGAGGTTTGCGACCTCGTTGAGCAGCGTGGGTGCGAGCCCCAGCGACCCAACGACCTGGCTCAGGCCGAGAGAGAGCGGCCCGGGCGAAACCCCGGGCGCCGGGGTGATGCCGGTGCCGATGGTTCCTGAATCGGAGACCAGACCCGAGGCGCCCACCGACGAGGCGTCAGCCAGGGCACTCGCGTATTGCGAGACCACGCCGGCCGTCGCGAGGTCGAGGGGCACCTGGATGCCGCCCGGGACAGTGATGTTCACCAGGCCGAGGGCGGTCAGGTCGAGATTGTTGGCAGTGGTCTGGTCAGCCGTTCCGTTGCTCGCGGCGGTCTCGCCCGCGAGGGCGGCTGCCAGAGCGAGGTCGAGGCCGACCAACGATCCCGAGAGAAACTGTCCGTCCGCATGGGACACGTCTCCCGGAGCGGCCTGGGCGGACACGGTGCCCGCACCCACAAAAAGGGCGGTAATCGCGACCACGGATGCGAATCGCAACACCCGACGACTCCGCATCCGTTGCTCGCGCTGAGCGCGCGCGGTCTGTCGCGGCGTTGTGCAGGCACTGTCAAAGCAAGCGGATTCGGCCACAGACTTCCACCTCGAACTGAGCCACTTTCGCAACGTACAGGCCCCCGCCCCGCGAATCGTGGTTTCACACTGGTGTTCATGTTACGCGCTTACATCACGTAAAATGAGGAATCTTCAGGTGAAATACAAGCCCCCGTACGAGGCTCATTCTCGATGATTGAGAAGTGAGGTGAGTTTCTTTGCACAATTCTTTACCCCCCGTTCGGGGGGTAGTAAGCTGGAGACACCGTCTGATGATCCTGATCTGACAAGGCCCACGCGGCAGCGCAGTCAATGAAGCAGCAGGCACCCGAAATGACAACTTCAGCCACACAGCCCCGCATGTTCGGCCGCAAGGCGCGAGCCCTTCTCGCGGGCGGGCTCGTTCTCGGCGTCGGCGCCGCCATCACCCTCGCTGTCTGGAACGACTCCGAATTCGCCACCGGCACGTTCACCTCCGGCCACTTCGACATGCTCGGCAGCGTCGATGGCACCACCTTCAGCAACCACCCCTCCGGCGCCCCCGGAGCCCTGAGCTTCAGCCTGGGCTTCGACAACCTCGCCCCCGACGATGTCACCTCCGCGCCCTACGTCGTGCACCTCGACGCCGCCACCACCACGGATGCCGTGGTGAGCGTCAACTCCGCCGATGTCACCGGCACCGCCGCCGCCGACCTCACCTACGGAATCCGCCAGGTCGCATCCGTCGTCGCCTGCACGCCCACGGCCGCAACCGGCACCGTGATCGTGCCCGCCGGCACCCTGCTCAGCTCCGTCACCGGAGCATCCACATTCCCGCTCGCCAAGAGCGTCGACGGCATCGTCGTCGGCGCCGACGCATTCCTCTGCATCCAGGTCACCGGCAGCTCCACCCTCGCCCAGGACACCACGGCAACCGGCACCTGGGAACTGCTCGCCACCTCGAGCAACATCACCTGATAACCGTGTCCTCCTCGGCACGCACACCGCGCGGCCGTCGTCGGGCAGGCCCGACGACGGCCGCCCCACGGCCACCCACTCGGCACGTTCGTTCCGGCCTGCGTGCCGCGCTCGTGGCCGGGTCGCTGATACTGCTCGCTGCAGCCCGCCGTAACCGCCGGCCGGTTCCGGCCCCGGTTGCTGCGGCATCCGTTCTCACGGTCGCTCCGGCGACACCCGCCAGGCGGAGTCGCCCGCGCTTGCGCGCCCTCCTCGCCGGCGGGCTTGTGCTCGGCATTGGCGCGACCGCCACGGTGGCCAGCTGGACCGACACCGAGTACTCGGTGGCCACCTTCACGGCCGGCACCTTTTCGATCGTGGGTGCGAACGACGGCACGACGTTCACCGATCACGCCAGCGCGCCGGGGGCGACCCTGTCCTTCGCTGTCGCGCCGACCGCCCTCATTCCCAACACCACCGTCTACGCCCTCTACTCCGTGAAGACGGCGGCCACGAGCGTGGCCGGAACGGTGCAGCTCACAGCGGATGCCGCCAACGGCAGCGGCCTCGGTGCCTACCTCACGTATGGGGTCACGTCGATTGCGGGCACCACGTGCAGTTCCGGCACCTTCGCGGGCGGCACCGAGATCGTGGCCACCGCGTCGGCCACCACCGTGAGCGCGAGCGGCACCCAATCGCTCTCGGCCGCCGGCGGGTCTGTCGTCAACTATTGCTTCGCCGTGACACTGCCCTCGAACGCGCCGAACGCGGCGCAGGGCACCACCCTCACGGCCCACTGGATCTTCTCCGGTGCAGCGTGACCGACCTGACGAGGACTGAGATGACTACGCGGATGCACCCGCCCGGCGGCGTCGGGGCCGTCGTGGGCAACGCCCTGCTCACGCTCGCGGCCATCGGCGGAGTCATCTGCATCCTGCTCGTGGCGGCGGCGTTCCTCTTCGATGTGACGCTTGTCATGTTCAAGACCGGGTCGATGTCGCCCCAGATTCCCGCCGGATCAGTCGCTGTCGTGCGAGAGATCCCGGCCGCGGAGATTCAGGTCGGCGACGTGGTCACGGTGTCGCGCGGCGACGCCCCGCCGATCACTCACCGCGTCGTGTCGGTCACAGCCGGGCCCTCGGCGACCGAACGCGTGATCACTCTGAAGGGCGACGCGAACGTATCGGCGGATCCGCAACCGTACACGGTCAGCAGCGTGCGCCGGGTACTGGGTTCGGTGCCCGGCCTGGCCCGCGTCGTGGTGTGGTTCTCAAACCCCCTCGTGCTCGGGACGCTCGCGCTCGGCGCGGCCGCGCTCGTGACCTGGGCGTTCTGGCCGCGCAATGACCGCGGCGTTCCGGTAGGGAACAGCGAGAACGGCCAGACCGGCGAGAACGGCCGACGTGCCCAAGCCGGCAGGGCCGGCCAGACCAGCCGCACCGGAAGAAACGGTGGGGACGTCGATGCCGGTGGGAACCCCCGGACCGGCCGACGGGCCCGTGCCGGCAGAAACGGCGGGACCGCATCCCGCCCCAAGAGCGGTGTCGGGGAGGGGAACTCATCACGCGCGGAACCGAGCCTGCGCAGACGGCCCCTCCTCGGCATCCGTCGTCCTATCGGCCCGGGCGTTCTGCACGTGTTGGGCGGCGCGATCTTCCTCGCACTTCTGCTCGGCGCACCGGCGATGCCCGTGGCGGCGGCACTGGTTTCGTACGACACTCCGCCGCCCGACCTGACGCCCGACCACCCCACGGAGAATCGGATCGCCGGCGGCGGGCTGACGCTCTACGTAGTGGGCGACCAATCGCAGATGCACAGCATGGATCCGGACGGCTCCGTACTGTGGCAGGTAGGAGTGGCCACCGCCGAGACAGACCCGGGGGACGTGCACGTGCGCCTCTCCGGAACCGGAAGTGCGAACCTCAGTCTCTACTCCGTCGTGCGCTCCTGCGCGGAGCGTTTCGTGGGTTCGGAGTGCCTGGCGGGGGCGACCCTCGTGCAGCCGGCATCGGCCGTGGCTGTCGACGGGGTCGAGCGCGCTCTCGGAAAGCTGTCCGCCACGGAAACACGGTGGTTCCTCTTCGAATTGTGGCGGCACGACACCACCGTCAGCCGCAACGACGACAGCGTTTCCCTGGCCCTGCACGCTTTCGGATCGAGCGATTCGCTCTCCACTGCGTCCGGTCGGATGAGTGGGTTGCCACGCACCGGGGTGGACGCCCTTGCCCCCCTGTGGGCCGCTTTCGGCGCAATCGGGCTCGGGCTGCTCGTCGCGGGCGGCGCCGGCCTGGGCTCGCGACTTCGGGGCCGACCATGAGGCGCGAGCTGGCGTCGGCGCACACACTGACGCGACGGACGGCCAGACCGGCCGCCGCACCGGGCTTGCCGGCCTCGCTGCCCACCGTGACGCGACGGACGGCCGCGGTGACGGCGGCGGCCCTGCTGCTGCTACTGAGCCACACGACGCCGGGCGTGACGGACGCGACCTGGGCCGACTCGGAGCACGCGTCATCCGTCACCATGACCGCCCTGACGGTTCCGGCCCCGTTCTTCGACACGTGCACGGCCTCGAGCGTGCTGGTCGTGCTCAGTCTCACGCCCCGGGTCGTCGTGACCTGGCACTACCCATCGGGCACGTATGACGGAACCAATGCGCGCTACTACAACTCCGACTCGGGGATTCTGGGCCTGACCCTCATCTCCCTGGGCAGCGGCGTCACGACAACAGGGCCAGTATCGGGAACCTACACGTCCACCTTTCAGGGCAGCCTGCTGAGTGGTCTCCTCGGAGGAACGGGCGACGTGGGCATTTCCACCACCCATGCGAGCGGATGGACCAGCCTGATCTCCAGCGGGCACGCATCCTTCCCGTTGCTCGTGGGGGCCGGCACCTGCACGATCACGAACTCGTGACGCAGGTGTGCGCCTGACTCGGGTCGCGGCATCCGTTATACGCTCACATCACACCGGTAACTGTTGTGCCGCCAGCGAGCGGCCAGAAGGAGTGCACGTGGACATGCGACTCGAATTGGTACCTCTGCCCTCCACCGACGTCGACCGCAGCAAGGCGTTCTACGTGGACCAGGTGGGCTTCGTCCTCGATCACGACATTGAGCCGGGGAACGGCCTGCGTGTTGTGCAGCTGACTCCGCCCGGATCGGCCTGCTCGATCGTGGTGGGCATCGGGATCAGCGACCCGAACGCGGCACCGGTGCTCGGCCTGCACCTCGTCGTCGACGATGTCGATGCCGCGCGCCAGATGCTGCTGAGCACGGGCGTCGACGTTTCTGGCGTCAGCGACATGGGCGGAGTGCGCTACGCCTACTTCAGCGATCCCGACGGCAACTCGTGGGCGTTGCAGCAGATCTCGCGCTGATTCGTCGGGCTAGTCGGCCAATTCCTTGAGCAGGGAGTCGGCCCAGTGGGAGGCCTTCGCGCCCTCGCCCGCGTCGAGCGGACCCTCGGACTTCTGCACGTAAAAGGCCTGCGGCGCTGCGATGATCTCGGCCCCGTGCTCCTGCAGCAATTTGCTGATTTTCTTCGCCGCGTCACCGTGGATGAAGATGTGCAGCCGGGTGTCGAAGGCCGCCGCCTTCACGCCGCGGAGCTGGTCGGCGCCCAGGGAAGACAGCACCTCGGTGATGCGTGCCGTGGGGCGCCATCCGTTTATCGGACTGCCGACCACGAGCAGGTCTCCGGCGCGCAGCTCCTGCGCGTTGAAGCGACCCACCGGTACGGCCTTGGCCGCCACGCCGCCCAACGCACCGGAGATGGTCTCCGCGATCGTCTTCGTGTTGCCGTAGTTGGAGTCGTACAGAACCACTGCCTTCATGACATCTCCCTCGTATGCGACACAGAGTACCCGGACGGCCGATGCGCACGGCCCACGTGCCCAAGTGCCCGCGTGCCCACGTGCCCGCGTGCCCGCGTGCCCGCGTGCCCGCGTAAAACCGGTACTTTTCGAGACACGCCGCTCAACGTGTCGCTGCGCCCCGGGGTGTCTCAGAAACACCGGTTTTGCACAGCCGACCCATCTCCTCCACAGGATGCGCTCGGGGACGCAATCCCCCGATGAGCGGGCCGACCCATCCGAGACTGACGGCCAGCGCCAGTCTGATCGCATGCGTCCCCTCCTTCTGCTCTGCTCCCTCGGACACGTCGCCTCCACGGCTGAGCTTCGCCTCCGCGGGGCCACGGCCACGGACATTCGCGGGGCTCTGGCCAGCGGAATGATCGCGCGGGTATCCCGCGGCACGTACGCCTGCGCCCACGTCGACCCGCAACAGAACGTTGCCGCCGCGAATCATGCCCGGATCGCGTGCCTCAGCGCGCTACGCCGGGCGAGTGTCTGGGCGGGGCTCGATCTCTCGCTGCACCTGGCCCTACCACCGGGGGCTCGCGGCACGGGATACACCAGTCACCCGCGTCCTGCGGAAGGTCCGGAGGGCCAGAATATCCACTATCACTGGGGGCTACCCCGCTTCGACGAGGGCGCACGCAGCTGGTTGGTGAGTCCTATGGAGGCCGTGTGGCAGGCCATCCACTGCCTCGACGAGGAACATGCCATCGCCTGCCTCGAGTCCGCCGTGCACGAGAAATTCCTCACGGTCGATGAGGTGCGCCGCATCTGCGCCCATGCACCGGCTCGCTTGCAGCGGGGTATCCGTGAAATGGAATTCACCGCGGACTCGGGGCTCGAAACGGTCACCCGTCGCCGCCTGCGCCACGTGGGATACCGCGTCGAGGCGCAGGTGCGGATCGGACGGCCCGGGTCTGCACCAATGCCCGCTGAAGACCTCGTCGTTGAAGACCTGGTCGCCCTCGAAATCGATGGAGCGGAGTGGCATGGCTCTGAACGCTTTCACCCGGATCACGACCGCGACCTTCAAACCGCCGGCCTCGGACGGCCGACTCTGCGCCTCACCTTCGTGCAGATAATGTTCGAGTGGCCGACGACACTCGCCACGGTTGACCGGACGGTCGCCGACGCCCGTCGGGCTCGACGCCGGGGATAAAACCGGAGCAAGTGGCGGCACGCCGCCCGGGGTGGCACCTCGACCCGGCGTGTCTCAGAAACACCGGTTTTGCGGACAGGTGACGGATGTCCCCAGCCCCGCACCCGAGGATCGCGACGCGCGCACCGTGCGGAACTGGGGCAGAGATCGGACCGAGGATCGATCCGGGACCATCGTAAAACCGGCACTTTTGGCGGCACGCCGCCCGGGGTGCCACCTCGACCCGGCGTGTCTCAGAAACACCGGTTTTGCGGAAGAGGAAGGGCCGTGGCGGGACAGGGACGGGGACGAGACCGGGTCGGGACGGGAAGGGCTAGCCGACCTTGGAGAGGGTCTGGCGGGCGATCTCCAGCTCCTCGTTCGTGGGGATCACGAGCACGGTGACGGCGGAGTCGTCGGCCGAGATACGCCGCGGTCCGCGCGTTCGCGCGGCGTTGCGCTCCGGATCGATCCTGATGCCGAGCGCCTCGAGTCCTTCGAGGGCACGGGCTCGCACGAGGGCGCTGTTCTCGCCCACACCGGCCGTGAAAGAGATCACGTCGACGCGGCCGAGCTGCGCATAGTACGACCCCACATAACCCTTGAGCCGGTGCACGTACACGTCGATGGCGAGCTGGGAGGGGCCGTCGCCGGAATCGGCGGCCACGATCACGTCGCGCAGGTCGCCCCGCCCGGTGAGACCCAGCAGGCCACTCCCGCGGTTGAGCAGCACGTCGAGTTCGTCGATGTCGAGGCCGGCCCGGCGATGCAGGTGAAAGAGCACGCCCGGGTCGATATCGCCCGAGCGGGTGCCCATCACGAGCCCTTCCAACGGGGTCATACCCATGCTCGTCTCGACCGAGCGGCCCTCCCGCACAGCGCACACCGAGCCGCCGTTGCCGAGGTGCAGCACGATCTGGTTGAGATCCTCCACCGGACGCTCGAGAAAGTCCGCCCCCGCGCGCGCCACGAAGCCGTGCGAGGTGCCGTGGAACCCGTAGCGCCGAATCCGGAAGCGCTCGGCCAGGTCGGCGTTGATCGCGTATGTGAACGCCTCGGGCGGCAATGTCTGGTGAAACGCCGTATCGAAAATGGCCACGTGCGGCACGGCGGGGAAGGCCTCACTCGCCGCGGTTATGCCCTGCAACGCACCGGGGTTGTGCAGCGGGGCGAGCCCCGAGAGCTCGTCGATGTCGCGCTCAACGGAGGTGGTGATCACGGTCGGCTCGTGGAAGCGCGCCCCGCCATGCACCACACGGTGGCCGACGGCGACCGGTGCGTGCTCCACGAGCGAAGGGCCGTGCGCACGGAAGGCCTCGAGCATCACGGCGAACCCGGCCGTGTGGTCCGGAATGGGCAGCTCGCGCTCACTCGACGACTCGGGGTAGGGCGTCTCGGTGATCAGGCTCACGCTGGTCTGCAGCGTGACGGATGCGTCGGCATCCGTCGACGTCACGTCGACCGTTTCGCCGACACCGGACACGGACACCCCCGCCATGACGGTGTGCGACGCCTGGCCCATGAGCTCGCCGATACGTTCGACAAGGCCGCTCGCGAGGGTGGTCTCGGTGTCCATCTCGATGAGCTGGTATTTGAAGGAGGACGAACCCGAGTTCACCACGAGCACGGCGGTCATGAGCGGGCCTCCTCTGCGACGAGGCTCGCCAGGGCGGCGGCCTCAGCCGCCTCGTCGAGCGACGCGGCCTGGATGGCCGTGATGGCGACCGTGTTGACGATGTCCTGCACGAGGGCTCCGCGGGACAGGTCGTTGATGGGCTTTCGCAGGCCCTGGAGGATCGGTCCGATCGCCACGGCGTTGGCCGAGCGCTGCACCGCCTTATAGGTGTTATTGCCCGTGTTCAGGTCGGGGAAGATGAACACGGTGGCGCGGCCGGCCACCAGGGAACCGGGCATCTTGGTGGCCGCGACGGCGGCATCCGCTGCGGCGTCGTACTGAATGGGCCCTTCGACCAGCAGGTCGGGTCGGCGCTCGCGCACGAGGGCGGTTGCCGCACGCACCTTGTCGACGTCGGCGCCTTCGCCCGACTCGCCCGTGGAGTACGAGAGCATCGCGATGCGCGGCTCGATGCCGAACTGCACAGCGGTCTCAGACGCGGAGATGGCGATGTCGGCGAGTTCCTCGGCCGTGGGGTCGGGGATGATGGCGCAGTCTCCGTAGACGAGCACGCGGTCGGCGAGGGCCATCAGGAACACGCTCGACACCACGCCGACGCCCGGGCGGGTCTTGATGATCTGGAAGCTCGGCCGGATGGTGTGTGCCGTCGTGTGGGTGGCGCCGGACACCATGCCATCCGCGATGCCGAGTTGCACCATCATCGTTCCGAAGAATGAGAGGTCGGTCACGGTGTCGCGGGCCTGATCGAGGGTGACGCCCTTGTGGGCGCGGAGCTTGGCGTATTCCTCGGCGAACCGCAAACGCAGCACGTCATCGAACGGGCTCAGCACGTGCGCCTTCGAGATGTCGAGGCCGAGGCCGATCGCGCGGGAGCGCACCTCGAACTCCTCACCGAGGATGGTGAGCTCGGCCACGTCGCGGGCCAGCAGCGTGGCGGCGGCGCGCAGCACGCGGTCGTCGTCGCCCTCGGGCAGCACGATGTGGCGGCGCTTGCCCCGGGCCCGCTCGAGCAGGGCGTACTCGAACATGAGCGGCGTCACCACGTCGGCGCTGCTCACCTCGAGGCGTTCGAGCAGAGCGGATGCGTCGATGTGCTTCTCGAAGAGGGCCAGCGCGGTGTCGTGCTTGCGCTGGGAATCGGCGGCCAGACGCCCACGAGTGTGGGTGACCCGCAGCGCCGTCTCGTACGAGCCGAGCTGGGTGCTGATGATCGGCAGCGAGGGGGTGAGCCCCTCCATCAGGCGCTGGATCGGCTCGGGCAGCTCGAACCCGCCGTTGAGCACGATGCCCGCGATCGAGGGGAAGGTGGCAGCCGAGTTGGCCATGAGCACGGCGAGCAGCACGTCTTCACGGTCGCCCGGCACGACCACCACGGAGCCCTGGATGAGTCGCGGCAGCACGTTGACCATGGACATGGCGGCGACGACCACGCCGAGGGCCTCGCGGGCGAGCAGATCGGGGTCGCCCTTGATCAGCTCGCCGTCCACGGCCTGCATGATGCTCTTCATGCTCGGCGCCACGAGGTACGCGTCTTCGGGCACGGCCCAGACGGGGATACCCACGGTGGATTCACCCCGCAGGAGGGCGCGTCGACGACGACGCGCACCGCGTCGACGACCTCGTCGAGCCGCTCGGCATCCGTTCGGTTGACCACGACGGCGAGAACGGATGCGTGTTCGTCGCGCAGCTCGGCGAGCGCCACCTCGGTCTGCTGGCGAATGTCGCTCACGGAACGAGGGTCGCTCTGGCCGAGCCATTCCCCCTGGCTCTGGCCCACCCGGCCGCCGAGCACCAGAAGCACGGGTGCCCCGAGGTTGGCGGCGATGCGCGCGTTGAAGGCGAGTTCGGTGGGGCTGCCCACATCGGTGTAGTCGCTGCCGATGATGACGACGGTGTCGCACACCGACTCGACCGCCTTGTAGCGCTGCACAATCATGGCGAGCGCAGCATCGGGGTCGTTGTTCACGGCGTCGTACGTGACGCCGATGCTCTGCTCGTAGGTCTGAGAGGATGCCGCACCGACCGGCTCGCCGGCCTGCAGGTGACGCAGCAGCAGCTCGACGACGTAGTCGGGCTCATCACTGGAGCGGGCGACCGGACGGAAGACGCCCACGCGCTGCACCGAGTGGGTGAGCGTGTCCAGCACGCCGAGCGCGATGGTGGACTTGCCGGTGTTGCCTTCGGCCGAGGTGATGTAGATGCTTCGTGCCACGGTATCCATTCAATCTCATTGAGGATGGGAGAGTGCCCGACGCGGTATCCTCTGCCCGTGGAACGGGCAGCTTCGACCGAATCGCAAAACAATAGTGGTGATGCCCCGCCAGCGGGACACACACCAGTGAACGTGCCGGCAGACAGTTCCAGCGGCGAATCTCGGCGGCCAGGGCAGGCGCGGATTACCGACAGTAATGCAGGGTCGACCTGCCCAGTATGCTCCTCTCACGTGACACTCGGGGTCAACTCCCGTGTTTTGGGGACCCGCCCCACAGCACGTGAGCGCCGATCTAGGAGTTGTCGCCCCCGGTCGACGCGGCAATCCGCGGCCCCGACGACGTGCCCGCGCCGCTCGCCTCGCCCCACGCCCAGTCCAGAATTTCGGGCGCATCTTCGCCGTGATCGCGGGTGTACTGGCGGGCGTTCAAGCGGGCGTCCTGCATCTGCTGGCGGAGCAGGCCGGCACGGGCACCGAGGCCGGGAACCCGGTCGATCACGTCCATCACGAGGTGGTACCGGTCGAGGTCGTTGAGCATCACCATGTCGAACGGCGTCGTGGTGGTGCCGATCTCTTTGTACCCGCGAGCGTGCAGGTTGCCGTGCCCGGTGCGCTTGTAGGTGAGCCGATGAATGAGCCACGGGTAGCCGTGGTAGGCGAACACGATCGGCTTGTCGGGCGTGAAGATCGCGTCGAATTCGCCGTCGGTGAGCCCGTGCGGATGATCATCGGCCGACTGCAGGCGCATCAGATCCACGACATTGACCACGCGCACGGCGAGACTCGGAAGGTGTTCGCGCAGGATCGCGGCGGCGGCCAGCACCTCGAGGGTGGGCACGTCGCCGGCGGCGGCGAGCACCACATCGGGCGAGACCCCGGGCGTTTCGGTGCCGGCCCAGTCGAAGATTCCGAGACCGCGCGTGCAGTGGGCCACGGCCTCGTCCATGGTGAGCAGGTTGGGCGCCGGCTGCTTGCCGGCCACGACCACGTTCACGTAGTTGACGCTGCGCAGGCAGTGGTCGTAGGTGCTCAGGAGCGTGTTCGCGTCGAACGGCAGGTACACCCGCACCACGTCGGCGCTCTTGTTGACCACATGGTCGATGAACCCGGGATCCTGGTGCGAGAACCCGTTGTGGTCTTGCCGCCAGACGTGCGAACTCAGGAGGTAGTTCAGGCTCGAGATGGGTCGCCGCCAGGCGATGTCGGACGTCACCTTCAGCCACTTGGCGTGCTGGTTGAACATCGAATCCACGATGTGAATGAAGGCTTCATAGCAGTTGAACAGACCATGCCGCCCGGTGAGCAGATACCCCTCAAGCCAGCCCTGGCACTGGTGCTCGCTCAGCATCTCCATCACCCGGCCCGCGCGCGCGAGATTCATGTCATTCGGCCGCATTTCGGCGTTCCATTGCTTGTCGGTAGCCTCGTACACGGCGGGTGCGAGGCGGTTGGAGGCGGTTTCGTCGGGCCCGAAGATCCGAAAATTGTCCGGGTTCAAACGGATGACCTCGGCCAGATAGCCGCCGAGCACGCGCGTGGCCTCGCCCAGCGTGGCCCCCGGCGCCGGCACGTCGACCGCGAAGTCTCGAAAGTCGGGCAGGTGCAGCTCGCGGCGCAGCAGCCCGCCGTTCGATACCGGGTTCGCGCTCATCCGGAGGGTGCCGACCGGAGCCAGGTCTCGGATGAGGGCGACCGGCACTCCCGCGTCGTCGAAGAGCTCCTCCGGACGGTACGAGTGCATCCACTGCTCGAGCAGGTGCGTGTGAGCCTCGGTGTCACGGGCGTTGCCGAGGGGCACCTGATGCGCCCGCCACGTGCCTTCGACCGGCAGGCCATCGATCTCCGCGGGGCAGGTCCAGCCTTTCGGCGTGCGCAGGATGATCATCGGCCAGCGCGGCCGAACGACGTCCTCGCCGGCGGAGTGCGCCGCCGCGGCGGCGCTCTTGATCTCGGCAATCTCGTTGAGCACCACGTCGAGGGTCTCGGCCATGCGAGCGTGCACGAGGAGCGGATCCTCGCCGTCGAAGCCGCCCGACACGATGTGCGGCGTGTGCCCGTAGCCGCGCATCAGGTTGAGCAGCTCGTCTTCGGGGATACGCGCGAGCACCGTGGGGTTGGCGATCTTGTAGCCGTTGAGGTGCAGGATCGGGAGCACGACGCCGTCGTGCAGAGGGTCGATGAACTTGTTCGAGTGCCAGCTCGTGGCCAGCGGCCCGGTTTCGGCCTCACCGTCGCCCACCACGGCCGCCACCAGCAGGTCGGGGTTGTCGAAGGCCGCACCGTAGGCGTGGCTGAGCGCGTAGCCGAGCTCGCCGCCCTCATGGATCGAGCCGGGCGTCTCGGGCGAGGCGTGGCTCGGGATTCCGCCGGGGAACGAGAACTGCCGGAACAGCTTCTGTACCCCCACCTCGGTCTGCTCGATGTCGGTGTAAATCTCGGAGTACGTGCCGTCGAGCCAGGCGTTGGCGACCATGCCGGGGCCACCGTGGCCGGGACCGGTCACGTACAGCGTGCTCTGCGAGCGCTCACGGATCGCGCGGTTCAGGTGCGCGTACAGGAAGTTGAGCCCCGGCGTCGTGCCCCAGTGACCGAGCAGCCGCGGCTTGATGTGATCACGGGTGAGCGGCTCCCGCAGCAGCGCATTGCCGAGCAGGTAGATCTGCCCGATTGACAGGTAGTTCGCCGCCCGCCACCACGCGTCGATGCTCGCGAGCGCCGTCGCGCTGAGCGGGGCCGGATCGACGGCTGGCCACGGGGATGTCATCACTTCGGGCACACAGTCTCCAAACGCTCGGGAGGGTTGAATGCTCCCATCCTAGGGACGGTGTGTGACATTCATGCCGGGCGAAGCGGGAAACACCACCGCTTAACGAATAAGGACCCCTCGCGCACCCGCCAGAGCCCGGTTACCCTTGCTACGTTTCCGTCCTGGGGGATTTGGCCTGGATGGCGCCACGCGAGGAGCCATCAACTAGCTTAGGCGAGATCGGAGCGCCCCACAGACATCCGTTCCTGCGCAATTGCCCGCGCGGGCCTACAGTGCACTCATGAGACGGAGCATTCTGCTGGCGATCGGTGTCGCTGTGGTTCTTGCGGGCAGCGTTGCCCTCGGTTCCACTTACCTTGTCGCGCAGCGCCTCGACCGCGAACGAACCGACGTGGCGAGCCTGCAGCTTGCCGATGCGGTGGTGGGCGAGTTGAAATCCGGGCTGACCCGCACCTATGAGTCCTTGCCCCGAGTCGACCTCGCGACGAGCCTGCATCCGTTCGTGATCGTCTTCGATGAGCAGGATCGTGCGATCGCCGGCACCGGGTTTCTCCACGGAACTCTCGGCTCGGTTCCCCACGGCACGCTCGACACCGCGCGCATGGTGGGTACCCACCATGTCTCGTGGCAGCCCGAGCCCGGGCTGCGGTTCGCCACCGTGCAGGTGGCCGTCGGTAATGTCGTGGTGCTCGCCGGACAGTCGCTCAAACCGGCCGAAGAACACACGGCAGAGCTCGGCCTGCAGCTGGCGGCGGCGTGGCTGAGCCTCGTCATCACGGTGGCAGCCGGGCTGATTCTGGTCCGCATTCTCGCGCCGGAGCGGCAGGCGGCAACGGAGAGCGTAATAAACAGATAGGATTCTCTGGTGCCGTTCCTTCGGGAAACGGCGGCCAGGAGAATTCGCCTAGTGGCCTATGGCGCACGCTTGGAAAGCGTGTTGGGTGAAAGCCTCGGGGGTTCGAATCCCCCATTCTCCGCCAGAGCATCATCCGCGCGGCAGGCGAGACCGCCTCAGCACCGTCAGCTGCAGGTCGGCAAACGGTCAGAGGCGTCATTCGGACGCCTCTTCTGTGCTGAGTTTGGGGAGATTCCGCCGGAGAGACCGTTTCCTTGTGAAATCCGGGTCAATGCGTCGGTAGGCTATCACCCGAATAGGGGGGGGCCGTGGTTACATTCCTTCGCGCATCCGTTGAGGATGACGCTGTCATCGCTACGCCGGCTACCTCGGTGCGGTCGGGGAGCACAGCGCTGCTGCCTGCGCGATTCGAGGCCGCGCTGGTGTGGCTGATGTTCCTGTGCGTGGCTGCCTTCGTGGTTGGCGTTCTCTGGCAGGACGGCCAGCCCAGCCCACTCGTGGACCTTTGGCTGTCATTGACGACGTCGTGGTTGCCCGCGGTGGTGTGCTGGCTGGCGGTTGCGCGCGTGGGGTTCGGGCGCCGCGACGTGCTGCTGGCCGCACTGGCATTGACGTTCTATGCAGCTGCGGATACCTACTACGCTCCCCTGAACAGCACCTGGTCTCCACCGTTCCCCAACCCCGGTGACATCGGATATCTGGTGTTTTATGTGCTGATGCTGACCATGCTGTCCGCCCTGGTGCGCCGCGACCTGGGCGGACAGTCACTCTCTGTGTGGCTGGACTGCGGGGTGGGCTCGCTCGGTGCGGCTGCCGTGTTGGCGGTTGTGCTCAACCCGGTGATCGCCCCCGCTCTGACGGGCTCCTGGTCGTTGTCCACACTCGTGGCCGTCGCCTACCCGCTGATGGACCTGTTGCTCGTCGCCGCCGTCACAGGGATAGTGGTCGTGCGAGGCCTGCGCGTTGGCGACCGGCTGCTGCTGCTGGTCGTGGGGCTGCTGACCTACACGCTGGCGGATATCGTCTACGCGTTGCAGGTGGCCGAAGACGCGTACGTGTTCGGAACCCCGATTGACCCCCTGTGGGCCCTCGGACTCGCCCTGATCGCGCTGTACGTGCACGGTTCGGCGCGCCGAACCGTGCCGGAAATCGCACAGTCGCATCCCGCGAACCGAGTGGCGGCCCTGATCATGTCGGGGCTCGCCACCCTCGCCGGGCTCGGGGTACTGGTCGTGGGTACTCGTACGCACGTGTCTTCTCTCGCCGTCGTGCTGGCGGGGGCCACGGTGCTGCTGGTGGCAGCGCGCACCCAGGTGGCGTTTCGTCAGCTCGTGCGGATGGCTGACCTGCGCCGTCAGGCGACCACTGACCACCTGACCGGTCTGCCGAACCGGCGGGCACTCTATTCGCAAGCGGACGCGCGGATGACGGACCCTGACCACCAGCCCCAGGCGTTCCTCTTAATGGACCTGGACAGGTTCAAAGAGGTCAACGACAGCTTGGGGCATCATGCGGGGGACAACCTGTTGATTCAGGTGGGCACGCGATTGAGTGAACAGTTGCGTGACGGAGACCTGCTGGTGCGTCTCGGTGGTGATGAGTTCGCGCTCCTGCTCGACAACGCCGGCGCTGAGCAGGCCGCTGCTGTGTCCGCCAAGCTGTGCGCGGCGCTTGCTGAGCCGTTCCTCCTTGAAGACATCGCGGTGCACAGCGCGGTGAGCATCGGCTTTGCTTTGTTCCCCACCGACGGCCATGACCTCGACACCCTGCTCCGCAAGGCCGACGTGGCTATGTACAGGGCCAAAGCCGCCGGCAACGGATATCACGCCTACAGCGATAGCGACGCCGCCGACGTCACCACCCAGCTGCGCACCGTCGATGAACTGCGAACCGCCCTGACCAGCGACCAGCTCGTCGTGCATTACCAGCCCAAGATCGATCTGCCCGCCGGCGAGGTACACAACGTGGAGGCGCTGGTGCGCTGGAACCACCCCACGCGCGGCCTGCTCTACCCGGACGCCTTCCTGCAACTGGTCGAAGAAGCCGGACTGATGCGGGCCATGACCCGGGTGGTGCTCCGTATCGCCCTGGACCAGACCGCTGCCTGGCACGCGTACGGCCGAACCCTCGCGGTCGCAGTCAATCTCTCGGCCAGCTCGATGGTTGACACCGATCTGCCCGACGAGGTGGCCGCCATGCTGACCGCCCGGGGGCTCCCCTCGAGCGCATTGAAGCTGGAGATCACGGAAGAGTTTCTCATGGCCGACCGCGATCGCGCACGGGATATCCTGACCCGGCTACGGAGCCACGGTGTGCAGATCTCCATCGATGATTTCGGCACCGGGTACAGCTCCTTGGCCTACCTGCGCGACCTGCCCATCGACGAGCTCAAGCTCGACCGTTCCTTCGTGCAGCCGATGGTCGACGACGCCCGCGCCGGGGCCCTCGTCGCCTCCGTCGTCGGGCTGGCCCGCAGCCTCGGCCTGCGCCTGGTCGCCGAAGGCGTCGAGACCAATGCCGCGTACGACGAGTTGGTCCGGCTGGGCTGTGACCAGGCCCAAGGCTATTTCATGTCCAGGCCGGTTCCCGCCGCCGAGCTGGAGGCCTGGCTCAATGCCCGGGCCGCCGTTGGCGAAACCACCGACATCAACCCGCTTCTGGTGACGCCGCCGACCGGCGCGGTAGACGGCCCGGTCGCAGTGCCGGTCAGCTGAGGCGCTGAGCGTTCCAGGCCGGGGCGGCGTTTTTCGCGACGACCTTGTCGAATCGGGCGCCCGCCGGGTTACTCGGCAGGAGGGTCATCACAAAAACGGCGATGGAACCGAATCCGAAGGCGAAATTGAGCAGGTAGAACCAGCCCGACAGGTTGGCGTCGTGCAGGCGTCGAACCGTGACGGAAATCGTGGGAATCACCATGCCCACGACAATCGCGGCCCACAGGCAGGCAACAATCACGGCGATCGGCCCGGACGCGTCGAACCTCATGAGAGACAGTACGACGATGGGCACGTAGAACGCGAAATAGACCGCAACCATCCACAGGGTCCACCACCAGTATTCGCTGCGCGGCGCTCGGCCGGAGAAGCCCGCGTACTGGTCCACAACAGACCGTAAGGCCGCCGTCGGTGTCATCATGCTCAGTACCCCTCAAATAACGACCAGCGCGGTAGACGGCTAGTTCGCCCCAAGGCTACCAGCGCGCCGGTTCGAGGCACCGGCCGCTCACGCGACCGTGCCGGCACCGCGCACGACCAGCTTCCCGTCGACGACGCCCGCGAGCGCCAGAGCCAGCCGCTGGCCGAGCTCTCCCGCAGCACCACGCGCCGCATACAGCTCCGTCCAAAACACGTGCTCGGCCGCCACAGCAACTCCGACCAGTCGCTCCACGTCATCGGCCACGTCGAAACCCGTCGTGCGCAGCACCGTCAACAGTGCCGTTCCGTCTTCGGAGCACACCTGGGTGCCGCCGCCGTTCCAGATGGTGCGCAGCCCGAGGTTCGGGTCGATCGCCACCGCCGCCATCAGCTGGTCGGCGAGGTCGATCGGCCGCGGCGACACGATCACGAGTTCGCGGCTCATCGCGCGCCTCCCCGGCCCGCAGCAGGAGATGGCACGCCGAGCGCCTTCGCCACGTCGACCGCGCTGAACTCGGC
This sequence comes from Cryobacterium sp. MLB-32, assembly GCF_000738085.1. GTDB lineage: Bacteria > Actinomycetota > Actinomycetes > Actinomycetales > Microbacteriaceae > Cryobacterium. The sequence goes on along the minus strand of NZ_JPRS01000064.1, from coordinate 6,828 downwards.
TGCCACGTCGACAAACTGCTGCCAGCTGCCACGTCCCTCGCGGGTGAACGGCAGCACGAGCGACGGGATGCGGGCGCGACCGGCTCTCAAGGCGCCGAAGCGAGCGGCGACATCCGCCAGGGAGATGCCGAGGTCCTGCACAGCACGCGGGCCGAGCAGAACAGCCACGGGCACCGGCGGCGCGGCGAGCACGGGGTCGATCGACAGATCGGCGCGACCGCGCAACAGATACGCGGATGCGATCAGCACCGACTGCGCGTCGGCCAGCCGCCCCAGCACGGCCGGCGCCGCCTCGATCAGGGTGCGGGCCACGCCCTCGTCGTCGCCGAGGGCCACCAGCATCTTGGTCTCCTCGGTGACACCACGTGAGCTGCGGCTCACGCGAACGGTGGCCGCCATGGCGCGTTCGCCGCGGGCGGCCACGTAGATCTTCGATTCGCCAGGCATGCGGCCGCGCACGAACCGCGTCACATTGTCACGGTTCCAGTGCAGGCCGGCGGGCTCATTCACGCCCCAGCCCACGGGCACGGCCTGGGCGAGTTGAGTGGCGAGCATCTCGACCGTGCCGCCGAGGGTGGTCTCCTCGCGGGCCTGGTGATTCACAGAGACGGTGACCTGCAGCCAAGCCTGCGAGTTCGGAACGGGCGCGAGCCCGGTGCCGGCGGCATCCGTCGTCATCGGCGGCCGGAAGGCCTCATCGTAGGAAGCGATCGCCCGGCCAGTGAGAGCCTCGCGCAGGGCCCCGTCGGCGCGGCGCACCACCCACGTCGCCCCCACGGCGGCGAGCAACTGCAGCATTCCGAACGTCACGCGTGACCCCGGCGCCGTCACGAGCAGCACGCGCTTGCCGACCCCGGCGGCGTCGATGGCGAGACTCGCGAGCCCCTCGGTCGCCGCCACGAGCGACGCATCGCTGATGGTCGCGACGTATCCCTTCCCACTGAAGTCGACGAGCGGATGCTCGACGCTCCCCTTCGTGCTGACCGTCACCGATCCCCCCGTCTATCCCCCGTCGTTCCCTCACCCTAAACGATTTTCACCGGGCCGCGAGCACCACGACTCACGCGCCGGCCGACCCGATAGTCGATCCGAGAAACGACGGGTGGCCGAAGCCACGACGGTCCCCGGCAGCCGGGGACCCGCATCACTACGGCCTAGGCCATCTGCGGAAAGCCCAGATCGATTTCGGAGGTGGCCGGGTCGGGCCACCGGGTGGTGACGACCTTGCCGCGGGTGTAGAACCGGATGCTGTCCGGCCCGTACATGTGCGCATCGCCGAAGAGCGAATTCTTCCAGCCGCCGAAAGAGAACGAGCCGACCGGCACCGGAATGGGCACGTTGATACCGACCATGCCGGCTTCAATCTCGAACTCGAACTGCCGGGCCGCTCCGCCATCGCGGGTGAACAACGCCACACCATTGCCGAATTCGTGGTCGTTGACGAGCGTCACGGCTTCGTCGAAGGTGTCGACCCGCACGACAGACAGCACAGGGCCGAAGATTTCGTCGTCGTACACCTTCATTCCGGGCGTCACATGGTCGATCAGGCTGACGCCGAGAAAGAAGCCGTCGCCGTCGAAGTGCTGTGCCCGGCCGTCGACGACCATCGTGGCCCCGGCCGCCTCCGCGCCGGCCAGATACGACGCCACCCGGTCGCGGTGCTCGCCGGTGATCAGGGGACCCATCTGGGAGGTCGGATCCGTTCCGGGGCCCACGACCAGAGCGGTCATCCGCTTTTCGATGGCGGCGACGAGGTCATCGGCGATGCCGCCGACGGCCACAAGCACACTCACCGCCATGCAGCGCTCCCCCGCGGAGCCGTAGGCGGCGTTGATCGCGGCATCCGCTGCCATATCGAGGTCGGCATCCGGCAGCACAACCATGTGATTCTTGGCTCCGCCGAGGGCTTGTACGCGCTTGCCGTTGGCGGCAGCCCGACTGTAGATCGACCTGGCGATCGGCGTGGACCCGACGAAGCTGATCGCCTTGACCTCGGGGTTGTCCAGCAGCTCGTCAACGGCCTCCTTGTCGCCCTGCACCACGTTCAGCACGCCGGCCGGCAGGCCCGCCTCGGTGAAGATCTCAGCGATGAAGACCGCCGACGACGGGTCCTTTTCGCTTGGCTTGAGCAGCACGGTATTGCCGCAGGCGATGGCGCTGCCGATCATCCACAGCGGCACCATGGCCGGAAAGTTGAACGGAGTGACACAGGCGACGACGCCGACGCTCTGGCGCACCGAGTGCACGTCGATTCCGTGGGACACCTGCTGGGAAAAATCGCCCTTGAGCATGTGGGCGAGCCCGGTGGCGAATTCGATGTTCTCGAGACCGCGCGTGATCTCACCGGCAGCGTCGGAGAGCACCTTGCCATGCTCGCTCGTGAGGATTGCGGCGAGTTCCGGCGTGCGCTGAGCGAGCAGCTCGCGCACCCTGAAGAAGATGGCCGTGCGCTTGGCCAGGGTGCTGGCGCGCCACTCCGGCAGCGCCGCCTTCGCGGACTCGATGGCGTCCTGCACGACCGCGCGGGAGGCCAGCACGACCTGTTTCTCCTGCACGCCCGTTGCCGGGTTGAAGACGGGGCCGAACCGGTCGGCCGACTCGACGCGCGTGCCGTTGATGTAGTGGGGAATTGTCTGCATGGTGGAGCTCTTTCCGGTGGGTGACAAGGATCAGGCGCGTGACGGCAACGTGCCGTCGACGAGTTTGACGATCATGGAGCAGTCCTTGCCGCCTTCGCCCTCGTCGATCAGCCGCTGGAACAGCTCGGCCACATGCCCGCCGATTTCGAGCGGGGTATTGGTCGCCCGGGCGGCATCAATGGCGAGGCCGATGTCTTTGCTGGCGAGGGCCGCCGTGAACGTGGGGGCGAAGTCGCGGTTGGCCGCGGCCGTCGCAACGACGTCCTTCACGGGATACCAGGTGCGCAGCGCCCAGCTGTCGCCCGATGACACGGATGCGATGTTCCAGAACACCTGCTTATCCAGTCCGAGACGCTCGGCCAGAACGGCACCCTCGGCCGTGGCGGCCAGGTTGATGAACAGCATCAGGTTATTGCAGATCTTTGCCGCCTGACCGGTCGTCGCGCCACCGGTGGGAATGATGTTCGCGGCCATCGGCCCGATGAACACCGTGGCGTCGGCGACGGCGCCGGCCTCCCCGCCGATCATGAAGGTCAGCGTTGCGGCCGCGGCACCGCTCATTCCGCCGGAGACCGGCGCGTCGACGAAGCGGAAGCCGGCTGCGGCGGCCGCGTCGTGCAGGGTCTGGGCGGTCTCGATGTCGATCGTCGACGAATCCACCAACAGCGTGGTCGTCGCGGCGTGGGCCAGCACACCGTCGTCGCCGAAGTACACCGCCCGGGCGTGCTCGCCCTTGGGCAGCATGGTGAAGACAACGTCGGCACCGGCGACGGCCTCCGCAATGCTGTCGGCGGCGGTGACGCCCGCCCGGACGGCCGTGGCGACGGCATCCGGGTTGAGATCGAACCCCCGCACCTCGTGGCCGGCAGCCACCATATTCGCTGACATGGGTCCGCCCATGTTGCCCAAACCGATCCATGCAACTACTGACATGACGAAGCTCCTTTGCTTGTGTGCTGCACCCACCCTCGCAGCCGCATAGAGTGCAATCAAGGCGATATTTCACAGGGGGTATGTGCGCAGATGCACATGCTCGAAAGGATTGATCCGTGAGTTCACACCAGCTTCCCAACCCGAACGACCTGCTCGTGCTGCTCACCGTGGCCCGGCTGGGCCGATTCAACGCGGTCGCCGAGGCACTCGGCACCACCCACACGACGATTTCTCGGCGCATCCTCTCGCTCGACCAGGAGCTGGGCGGCCGAACGCTCGAACGCAGCCCGCACGGGTGGGAGCTCACCGAGCTGGGCCGGCACGCGGTCAGCGCGGCCGAAGCGATCGAAGACCGGCTCGGCGTGCTCACCGCGGCCATCAGCCAGACCGACCCTCTCTCCGGCTTGCTGCGCATCAGCACGATCGACGGGTTCGGGGCCGAGATCGTCACGCCGGCGCTCGTGAGGCTGCAGCGCGACCACCCGCGCATCAACATCGAGATGTTCAGCGCCACCCGCAAGGTGAGTCAGAACCGATCCGGGGTCGACCTCGAGATCGTGGCGGGGCGCAACGACGTCAACAACGCGCAGGCGATGTTCCTCACCAACTATTTCTTGCGGCTCTATGCCAGCGCCGACTACCTGGCGCGACGGGGCATGCCCGCGTCGATCGACGACATTCCTGCCCACAGCTTTGTGTCGTACGTCGAAAGCGCGCTGCTGGTGACCGATCTGGGCTACCGGTCGTCACAGCTGCCCGAGCCCGCCACAACGTTTCAGGCGACGAGCCTGTTTGCGCAATTGGAGGCGGTGCAGGCGGGCGCGGGCATTGGGCTGCTGCCGAATTTTCTCGTGCAGGACCGGCCGGAATTCGTTCCGGTACTGCCCAACGATTTTCAACGCCAGCTGCCGATTTGGGTGGTGGTGAGGTCAGAATCGCTGCGTTCTCCGGTGGTGCGCGCCGCGATCGAGGCAATCACCCTCGAGATCGCGAACAGACCGACGGCATTCTCCGGCTGATCGTTTCGCCGCACGGCCGGAGCACATCGACAGGCTGGCGCCAGAGCGGCGTCCCGATGCCGGATCGGGACGCCGCTCTGTGGTGGGGCTATCGGCGGGCGGACCCGGCGAACTCGGCGACCCGGGCGTCACGATCGGCCGTCTCTGCGGCATCCGCTGCGTCGATGTCGTGCAGGGAGAGACCGCGGGTTTCCTTGAGGCTCAGTACCACGAGGGCTGTCACGAGGCAGGCGGCCGCCAGGTACATGGCAACCGGTACCGACGACCCGAAGGTGGAGAGCAGGCTCACGGCGATGATCGGAGCGATCGAGCCCGCGATGACGGAGGTGACCTGGTAGCCGAGGGACACGCCCGAGTAGCGCATGCGGGTGGGGAACATCTCGGCCATGATGGCGGGCTGACCGGCATACATGAGGGCGTGGAACATCAGGCCCATCATGATGGCGATGATGATGATCGCTTCGTTCGCGGTGTCCATCATCGGGAAGGCGAAGAAGCCCCAGGTGCCACCCAGAATGGCACCCGCGAAGTACACGGGGCGACGCCCCACCCGGTCGGAGAGTCTGCCGACGAGCGGAATGACGGCGAAGTGCAGGGCGTGGGCGACGAGCAGGAGCAGCAGCACCCGTGAGGTGTCCATCTCCACGATGATCTTCAGGTAGGTAATGGAGAAGACCACAACGAGGTAGTACAGGATGTTCTCGGCGAAGCGCAGGCCCATGGCGGTGAAGACGCCGCGCGGGTAGCGACGGAAGACCTCGATGATGCCGAAGCGCTTGTCTCCCTGAACGGCCTCCTTCTGCGCCTTGAGGAAGATCGGCGCGTCGCTGACCTTGGTGCGGATGTAATAGCCGATCAGCACGATGACGGCGGAGAGCCAGAAGGCGACGCGCCAGCCCCAGCTGAGGAAGGCCTCATCGGACAGGGTGGAGGCGAGCACGAAGAGCACGGCGGTCGCCAGCAAGTTTCCACCGGGCACGGCGGCCTGGGGCCAGCTTGCCCAGAATCCGCGGGACTTTGCGGGGCTGTGCTCGGCGACGAGCAAGACGGCACCGCCCCACTCGCCGCCGACGGCGAAGCCCTGAATGAAACGCAGGAGCACGAGCAGAACCGGTGCGAGGTAGCCGATCTGATCAAAGGTGGGCAGGCAGCCCATCAGGAAGGTCGCGACGCCGACGAGCACGAGGCTGAGCTGGAGCAGGCGCTTGCGACCGTACTTGTCTCCGAAGTGTCCGAAGACGATGCCGCCGATGGGGCGGGCCAGGAACCCGACGGCGTAGGTAGCGAATGCCGCCATGATGCCCTCGAGCTGGGTGCCGGCGTTCGGAAAGAAGAGGGTGCCGAAAACAAGCGTGGCGGCGGAGGCGTAGAGAAAGAATTCATACCATTCCACGACGGTGCCGGCCATGGAGGCCGCGACGACTTTCTTCAGTCCGGATGTTTTCTCGTCCTGTGGAGCGGTGGATGTTGTCGTGCTCATGGGGTTCCCCCTGGTGTCGTCATTGACACAACGTGCCGTGCGATCACGGCTCTCGTCGCAACTGCGCGCTGCGGGCACGTCGTCTGGCTCGTCTTAGCCTGAGTGTTCCGGTGCAGACTGTCAAAGACGTTTAGCGCAGACGCCGCGTGCAGAAATGCACATCTGGTTCGATATCAGTGGCGTTCGCCGCCTCCCCGAGGCGCAGAAGTTCAGCTCGTCGAGAAGAGCGGAGCACCCGAAGCGCTGAGCGCCGACTCGACGATCTCCGCGACACTCGCGTGGGTCGCTCGCCCACAACGATGGTCACCGTGCCATCATCTTCGCGCGCGCGGACGCCCGCGGCATATTCGCCCATGCGTCCGGGGATCCGCAGCCGCACCAAGCCCTCCCGCTCACGCACATCGTCGGCAAGTTCCACGGCAAGATACCGCTCGATGTCGACGAGATCCACCGAACTCATGATGAACCGCTCGGATTCGATGCGGAAATTCCTTCCACTCGAAGCCCGAGGTAGTTGCCTCCCGGATAGCCACTCCGGTCGACACGTGTGCCGTAGTCGCGCTGCAGCGCAGCGAAGTTGTCGTGTCCGTTAGGAACGACATAACGGGAATCGTAGGTGCTGTGATTGAGCGGAGTTCCGTCAGGTTCTCGGGCATCGGGCTGGTCTATTCTGCGTCGTACGCGAGTAAAAACTTGTCGGGGAGGCGCAGCCGGCAATACCGATCGACGATCTGCAGGTTCCGAAGGACTGACTCCC
>NZ_JPRS01000063.1 GCF_000738085.1 Cryobacterium sp. MLB-32 | reverse complement strand
GGCGCTCTCGGCCAATCCGCGCCCGAGTTCTTCACGAGCGATCTGGTTTTCCCAGATGAAGAGCTCGCGCTTGGGGATTGACACCAATGGGGTCAGCAGAATCTCGCCTTGGTCGTTCGTGGCGACGGCGTAGCGGTCGTCTTTCCGTACGCCAGCTTTGCCAAATGCCAGTCGAGCACGCTCGTCCGCAACAACTTCTCCCTGTGGGACAAAACCGTTCTTGGGTTCCATTGGGTACTCCCCATATCTCTTGTGCTGAACATATCCCAGATGACAGTCCGTGTATATGCCCACATGTACATTTGCCCCGGACGGAATTGTGCATGAGAGCTCTGGCCCAGAGCCGCTCGGAAAGCTCCCTCACGGCACCCTCGGGGCATTCATATGACGCGAGTGCGGGCCGATCGGGCAGCTATCGCGATCGCCGTGTGGCAGCACGCCAGGGGATCCGCCTCTGGTCCGCCGTCTGCGGTCGACAAGGCTCGACTAACGTCGCCCGCGGCACTCGTCTGGCGCCGCGGCACTCGTTCAGACGAGTGCCGGACCGTCAGTCGAGTGCCGGACCGTCGTCCCGGGCGCGCCGGGCTGGGCAACGATATGCCGCCTCCGCTACTGCGCCACGGCCGCGGTGAGGCCGCCGTCCACCGGCAGGCAGGTGCCGTTCACGTACCGGGCCTCATCCGAAGCCAGGAACACCGCCGCATTCGCGATGTCGAACGAATCGCCCATCGCGCCGGTGGGGCTGAGTGCATTGCGCTGGGCCAGCATGTCTTCCACCGAGTCGTAGTTGCCCACGATCTGCTCGTACATCATGGGCGTTTCGATCAGGCCCGGCGCAATGCAGTTCGCACGGATGCCCCGGCTCGCGTACTCGAGAGCCACGTTCACCGTGAACTGCGTCAGCCCGCCCTTCGTGGCGGAGTAGCTCGGGTAGTTGTAGCCGAGGTAGCGCATGCCGCCGATCGACCCGATATTCACAATGGCTCCGCCGCCGAGTTCGAGCATGTGCGGCAACACGTGCTTGGTGGTGATGAATGCACTCGTGAGGTTGACGTTGAGAACCGTGTCCCATTCCTCGACCGACATTTCGAGTGGGCCGCCCATGCGTGCAATCCCCACGTTGTTATGCAGGATGTTCGGCCGTCCGACGGCGGCGACGCAGGCCTCCACCGCGGCGAGCACGGCTGCACTGTCCGTGACGTCGGCAACAATTCCGCCCACCCGCACCGCCGACCCGGACGCACTGCGGTACCGCTCCAGCTCAGTCACCGCGTCCGCAACGGCCGCCGCTGACATGTCCACGACGAACACGTTGGCCGCGGCGGCCGCGTACGCCAGCGCCGCGGCCAGGCCATTGTTGATCCGTCCACCCACCGACCCGCCGCCGAAGACGATGGCTGTCTTGCCGACGAGGCGTTGGCTGGGGCAGATGGCATCCGTTCTAGACATGCTGGCGTTCCCGGCGGGTGGCGAGCACGGTCGCCACGATCTGGTTCGCCGACGGAATGACCGCGTTCTCCAGCACCTCGCTGTAGGGAATGGGCGTGCGCAGGCCGCCGAGCCTGCGCGGCGCGGCATCGAGGTCGTTCCACGCCTCTTCCACCACCTGCGCCACGAACTCGGCGCCCCAGCCGTAGTCGCGCACGGCTTCGTGCGCCACGACCAGGTGCCGGGTCTTCTTCACCGAGGTGATCACGGTCTGCATATCGAACGGGAAGAGCGTGCGCGGATCGATGACTTCCACGCTCAGGTCGTGCTGCTCCTGCAGTACCTCGGCCGCCTCGAGCGAGCGCTTGAGCATTTGCTGCGTGGCGACGATCGTGAGGTCGCTGCCCTCTCGGGCGACGCGGGCCACACCGAACGGGATCGGCTCGAATGACACGAGTCCGCGGTCGTTGTAGAGGTTCTTGTGCTCGAGAAAAATGGTGGGGTTGTTGCTGGCCACCGCGGTGCGGAGCAGCCCGTAGGCATCGCCTGCCGTCGCGGGAACCACAACTTCGAGGCCCGGGATGTGTGCGAACAGCGTCTCGAGGGATTGCGAGTGCTGCCCGGCCTTGCCGATTCCCGAACCCCCGTTCGTGCGCAGCACGAACGGCACGTCAAACTGCCCGCCGAACATATACCGGGCCTTCGCGGCTTGGTTGATGATGCCGTCGAAGCCGAGAAAGGTGAAGTCCGAGTACATGATTTCCAGAATCGGCCGGCTGCCCTGCATCGCGGCGCCGACGGCGGCGGAGATGAGCACCTCCTCGCTGATCGGGGTGTCGAGCACCCTGCCGCGGCCAAACTCGTCCGCGAGCTTCTTGGTGACGCCGTAGATGCCGCCGCCGGTGCCCCAGGTGGTGATGTCTTCACCGAGCAGGAACGCTTCGGGGGTGTCCTCGAGAATGTCGTGCAGCGCGGTGTTGAGCGCGCGCCACAGGGCCATCGGCTTCGCTGGGCGAGCGGATGCCGCCGTGCCCGCATCCGCGTGGGTCGCGCTCAGGGGTGCAATGCTCATTTGACCGTCTCCTCGTATACGTCGGTGCTCGCCCGGAACTCTTCCGGGAAGGGGGAATTGCGGGCGAAGGCCTCCGCCTCGGCCACCACGCGTGCGGCATCCGCTTGCAGGCCGGCGAACTGCTCGGCCGTGAGCACGCCCTGCTCCTGCAGCGTGCGGGCCAGGTAGCTGATCGGGTCTTTGTCTTTCCACTCCTCCACCTCGTCGGCGCTGCGGTAGATCTCGGTGTCGCCGGCCATGTGGCCGAGGTAGCGGTATGTGTCGGCGATGATCAGCGTGGGGCCGGCCCCGGCGCGTCCTCGTGCGACGGCCTCCGCGGCGACGGCGTAGACCGCGTCGAGGTGCATGCCGTTCACGTTGACGGACTTCACGCCGTAGGCGGTGCCGCGCTGCGAGAGGTCGGGCTGGGCCACCATCTCCTCGATCGACGCTGACTGCGCGTAGTGGTTGTTCTCACAGACGAAGACCACGGCAAGGTTCCAGATGGCGCAGAGGTTCAGCGCTTCCCCGAGCACGCCCTGGTTCGAGGCGCCGTCGCCGAAATACACCACGGCCACGGCATCGCTGCCCTGCTGCTTCGCGGCGAGGGCGGCTCCGGTGGCGAGCCCGATGCCGGCGCCGACGATTCCGTTGGTGCCGATGATGCCGAGTTCTTTCACGCCGATATGCATCGACCCGCCCTTACCCTGGCCGTAGCCGTCGACCCGGCCGAGAATCTCGGCCATGGTTCGTGCCGGGTTGGAGCCGCGGGCCAAGCAGTGTGCGTGGCCGCGGTGGTTGCTGGCGATGGTGTCGCGCGGGCCGAGTGCGAGGGAGACCCCGGTGGCCACGGCCTCCATCCCGACAGACGGATGCGTCGAGCCGCGGATCAGGCCCTCCTCCGAGAGCACGGGCATGCGCGATTCGAAGGCGCGAATCATGGTCATGGTGGCGAGCCCCGTGAGGCCCTGCACGCCGGCGTCGTACGGCGCGGCCGGTGCGGTTTCGAGCGATGTTGTCACGATGTTCTCCTTAGGCGATCACGGCGATGGTCTGGTCGGCTTCGATGAGGTCGCCTTCGGCGGCGCTCAACGTGATGATTCCGGCCGCCGGAGCGGCGAAATCCACCGTGGACTTTGCGGTCTCCAGTGCCACGATCGACTGACCGAGCGCCACGGTGTCACCGTCGGCCACGAGCCACTGCACCAGGTCGGCGTCGGATTCGCTGCCGAGAAAATCGGCGGTAATGACAACATTCATGATGGTTCTCCTAGGTGCGTTGCGGGTAAAGGGCTGGTCGTGAGGGTGATTTCCTGCACGAAAAGTTCATAGGTGACCGAGACGGGATTTTCGCCGCGCACGAGGGCGCCGGCGTGCACGACCCCCTGCGTGTCCACGAGGGTGCAGGTGAGCTGCGAACGGATGCCTTCGGCCGTGCGCGTGACATGTCCCACCAGGGTCACGACCTCGGTGCACGGTCCGTCGACGCGGGCACGGGTGATGCCGTTGTGCGGGGCGAATGTGGCCCCGATCAGGCTGCCGATGCCGCCGCGCACAACGGCATTCTCGAAACCGTTCTCGGTGCAGATCTTCTCGACCGCGAGGCTGATGTCTTCGTTGGGGCAGACCCGGGCGACGACGGTGCGGTTGAGTCCGGCGTCCTCGGCGGGCAGCACCGTCTCGGTTGCGGCATGCGGGGTGAACACCGGCAGCCGAGTCTCGGGGTCGTCCGTGCTCTCGAGATCGACCCCCGGCAGCCCCTGCACGACGGCGAGCGGGGGAGGAGAGCCGACGCCCGTCTCCGGCCAGAGGTGCCCGGCCTGCAGCCGGCCTTCGGGGGTGAGCCAGACGCAATGGCTGTGCATCCAGGGTTCCCCGTCGCGCAGTCCCAGCGTGGCGGCACCGAAGATGAGCTGCCCGTGCGTCTCGGTTCGCTTCTCGCTGTAGCTCACCTCGCGGCCGTCGTCGCCGCGGGCGGGAACGCAGTAACTGATCGGGGCGAGCGTGCCGCCGATGAGCTCGGCCATGCCGCTCGTCAGGTTGAGGTCCGCGAGAATGCGGAAGAGTTCGGCGGCGAGCACGGTGTTGGGAGTCAGAAGCTGCATCGCGGCGACGGGGGTCGTGACCACGCTCAGGATGCGGGGCTGCGTGAGCGGCCCGGGGTGGTCGAGGGTCAGCATGGCGGGGTTTCAGAACGGGCGGGAAAACGCATCATTTCATCTCCAGATGGTGTGCCGGAGTGGCACCGACGCGCTTTGTGGGCGCGACAGTGACACGAATGTGGGTCAAAGCGGTGAAGGAGGAGGAGTGCGTGCCGGCTAGCCGATCGCTGAGCCGCCGCAGACCTTGAGCACGTCACCGGTTACGTAGCGGGCGCCCGGTGAGGCGAGGTACGCCACCGCGCTCGCGATATCTTCCGGGGACCCCATGCGCTGAATGGCCTGCCCACTCAGGTCGTATTCCAGGGACTGGGTCATGGGCGTGGCGATCGGGCCGGGGGCCACCGAGTTGCAGGTGATACCGAGCGGTCCCACTTCCTTGGCCACCCATTTGGTCAGGGCGATGATGCCGCCCTTCGAGGCGGCGTAGGCCGGGCCCGAGCGGGCGGCATCTTCGCCGTGCGACATCGGACCGCCCATGATGCCCGAGATCGAGCTGATGTTCACGATGCTTCCCGATCCCTGGTCGCGCATGTAGGGGTAGACCGCGGCCTGGGTGAAGAGGAACGTGCCGCGCAGGTTGGTGTCGAGGTCGCGTTCCCACATGTCGTCGGTCATGTCTTCGAGGCCCACGCGGCCGCAGGTTCCGGCGTTGTTCACGACGGTGTCGATGCGGCCGAGGGTGGTGACGGTCCAATCCACGGCGCCCCGCACCTGGGCGCGGTCTTTCACGTCGACGATCAGCGAGTGGATGCGCCGGTCCGCAAACTCCGCGCGCAGCGCGGCCACCGTGTCGCCCCCGTCGATCACGTCGACGATCACGATGTCGGAGCCGCGGGCGGCGAGGGTGCGGGCGATCGCGGCGCCGATGCCGCGGGCAGCCCCGGTGACCAGGCACACCTGACCGTGCAGCGAATCCGTCAGCGAATCGGTGCGTGAATCAGCAGTTTCTGCGGTCAGCAAAGCAGTCATGTTGTCAGCCTTTCGAGAGGGAGGGGCGCCTAAACGCCGAGCAGGTTGGGCAGCCAGGTCGAGACGGCTGGAATGTAGGTCACGAGAAACAGCACCACGAGACCGGCTATCAGGAACGGCACGATGCCCCGGGTGATTTCGGCGAGGCTCACCTTGCCGATGCCGGCGGCGATGAACAGGTTCACGCCCACGGGGGGAGTGAACAGCCCGATCGCCAGGTTCACCGTCATCAGCACGCCGATCTGGGTGGGATCCACGCCCACGGCGAGCAGCACCGGCACGAGGATCGGAATAAAGAGGTAGAACGCGCTGATCGCGTCGATGAATGCGCCCACCACGAGCAGCAGCAGGGTCACGAGCAGCAGAATCACAAACGTGTTCTCGGTGATGCCCAGAATCGCATCCGCCATGCGGCGGGCGATCTGCTCGGCCGTGATGACGTAGGCGAAAACGGATGCGCATCCCACGATCAGCATGATCACCGCCGACTGCGCCGCGGCCGTCACGAGCAGATTCGGCACGGAGCGCAGAGTGAACTCCTTGGAGAAGAGCAGGCCCGCGAAGAAGGCGTAGAAGGCGGCGACCACGGCGGCCTCGGTGGGCGTGAAGATGCCGCCGTAGATGCCGCCGAGAATGATCACGGGAACCAGCAGTCCGGGAGCGGCTGCCACGAAGGCCCGACCGATCTCGTTCCACGGCGCCCGTTGGGTGCGGGGCCGCATCACGGCGCCCGTGACGGCTCCGAGCGTGCCCGGTGCCCGGGCAATGCCCACCAGACCGGTGTTGCCGGCGCTGGCGTCTTTCTCGCGCAGGGCCGTGGCCGATGATCCGCCGCCCATCGAGACCCCGGCTCCGGCCAGCACCTGCACCGGGGTGAGCGTGGCGGTCTCCTCGACGGCGGCGAGCCGGCGGGGGATGAAGAAGCAGGCGATCAGAAACGCGATTGCCATCAGGATGCCGGGAACCACGCCGGCCACGAACAACCGGGCAATGGAGACCCGGGCGTACTCGCCGGCGACGACGGCGAAGACGATAAACGTGACGCTCGGCGGAATGACGATTCCCATTGAGCCCGAGCTTGCCAGCAGGGCGGCCGCGTGGCGTTTCTCGTAGCCGTTGCGCACGAGGGCTGGAATGAGAATCGATCCGATCGCCGCGACGGTGGCCGGGCCGGAACCCGAGATCGCCGAGAAGAAGAACGCCGCGATGATGACCACGAGCACGAGGCCGTGCTTGAGGTGGCCGAGGCAGGCGTTGGCCAGGTCGACCAGCCGTTTCGAGATTCCCGCCGCCTCCATGATGGCTCCGGCCAGAATGAAGAACGGAATGGCCAGCAGTGTCTCTGACGAGAGCGAGGCGTACATCACGCTCGGCAGAATGTTGAGGGCGTCAATGCCGCGGCCCACCACCAGGGCGCCGAGAGCCGCGAGGCCCAGGGCGAAGGCCACGGGCACGCTCGCCAGGAGCAGCACGGCGAAGAGCCCGAAGAGCACGAGTTCGACCATGGTCTAGGCCTCCTGTTCGATGAGTGGGGCATCCGCTTGGGCGCGAAGCGTGTGCAGGGTGGATTGGATGCTGCGGTAGATGCCGAGGGCGGCTCCCACCGGAAGCGCGGCGGTGAAGGCCCACTGCGGGATGCCGATGGAGGGGGTGACGCGGCCGCTGGCGGCCTGGTCGAGCACCAGCTGCAGGCTGAAATAGAACAGCACCAGAAAGAACAGCACGATGACGCCGCACACCAGAACGGTGAGGGCCCGCTTGAGCGCGGGGTTGGCCTTGTCGTGCAGCAGGCTGAACCCGAGGTGGGCCTTCTCGCGAATGCCGATCACGGCGCCCACGAGGGTGAGGGCCACCGCGAGGTTCACGGTGATCTCTGTGGTGAATGCCAGCGAGGCGTTGAGCACGTACCTCGAGATCACGTTGGTGAAGGCGATGATGCTGATGACCGCGAAGGCCGTCGCCGCGAACGTGTTCTCGAAGAGGGTTATGGCGCGGTTCACGGCCGGGTGCTGTCGGGCGTGACGCCGGCGACCATGTCCTCGCCCCAGGTGGCGGCGTACTTCTCGTTGACCGAGACCATGCGCTGCACGAAGACGTCACGCTGGGCGTCGGTGAGCTCGGTGACCTCCATGCCGGACTCCTTCATCTCCGCGAGGGATGCGGCGTCCTTGTCGCGGTTGGCCTGAATCTGAATGGCATTGGCCTCAGCGGAGACGCGCAGCACCAGGGCCTGGTCGTCGGCGCTCAGCGAATCGAACAGGTCCTTGTTCATACCGAGGATCAGCGGGTCGTACACGTAGTTCCACACGGTCATGTAGTCCTGCACCTCGGTGATGCCCGACGAGTGGGTCACGTCGACGGGGTTCTCCTGGCCGTCGATGGTGCCCTGCTGCAGGGCGGTGAAGACCTCGGAGAAGTTCAGGGTGGTGGGGTTCGCGCCGAGCTCGCGGTAGACATCCGTGAACAGCCCGATGCCCGGGATGCGGAGTTTCATGTCCGCGAGATCTGCGGGTGCGGTGATGGGGCGCACGTTGTTGGTGATCTGGCGAAAGCCGCTCTCGCCGAAGCCGAGAACCTGCACGCCCAGCGGGTCGGCGAGGGCGCGGTAGGCGTCGAGGCCGGTGGCCGCGAGCGTGTCTTCGGCCTCTTCGTAGTCGGCGTAGAGGAAGGGCGCATTGACAGCGCCGAACTTCGGGTCGATGCCGGCGTAGATGATCGTGGAGTTGTACGACAGGTCTTTGTCGCCGTTCATGAGCTGCTCGACGCCGGCTGCGGGATCGCCGCCGGAGAGCTGCTCATTGGTGAAGATGTTCACCTCGATGCGGCCGTCGGTTTCGTCATTGAGGGTGTCGGCGAAATACTCGGCGCCTTCATGCCAGGTGGAGGTGTTTCCCACCGTGATGGTCATGTCCCAGGAGTAGGACTCGGCGCCGGAATCGCCCGAGTTATCGGGACCGCTGGCTGCCGAGCATCCGGTGAGGAGGAGGGCTAGTGCGCTAACAGATGCGAGCTTCTTGAGCATGGTGCTGCTTTCTGTGGGGCTTCTTCATTGAAGTCACAGGAATGCCCGCTCGATCGCGCCGGGTAGGCACCTGTTCCCTCCGACTGTCAGGTTTTGACTGGTCGGTTGAATCAGTATGCACGGCTTGGTAGTACCACGCAAGTTATCTGGTTGACCTGTTGCGGTTATTCGGGGGGCAGAGCGGGTGCGGCGAGCAGTTCTTCGAGCCAATCGAAGTGCCGGTCGACCGCTGCGGAGGCGGCGGCTTCGTCGCCCTCCACGATGGCCGCGTAGATGTTGCGGTGCAGGGTGCGCATGGTCTGCCGGCCGTCGGAGAGGGCCACCTGCTGCACGGTGCGCAGCATGACGCCCGAGAGTACCTCGGCCAAAAAGACGAGCGCCGGCGAGCCCGAGGCGGCGAACAGCGCCGTGTGGAAGGCCAGGTCCGCTGCGTGCAACGCGGCCGAATCGTCGGTGGCATCCATCGTGTCGACGGCGATCGCCATGTGCGCGAGGTTGAGGTGGTCGTGGCGTCGCGAGGCCTCGCAGGCGGCCTGCCGTTCGAGCGCCACGCGCACCGGGCGCATCGAGTCGAGCGGCATCGCGGCGGAGAGAATGCCGAGCAGCAGAACCTCGCTCACGGTTGTGGGGCTCAGGCGCTTTACGAAGGTGCCGGCGCGCATTCGACGTTCGAGGATGCCCAGAGATTCGATGCGGCTCAGCCGGTCCCGCAGGGCGGTGCGGCTCACCCCGAGCAGCTCGGCCTGTTCGCGCTCGCTGGGCAGGCGAGTGCCGGGTTCCATGGCCATGATCTGTTCGACCAGAACGACGGTGAGGGGATCTTGAAAGAGGTCGGCGAGCACGGAGTGCGGAGAAGGGATGCTCATGAAGGGAAATACTACGGCCCGCAGTTGCATGAGCGGAGGGCGGGCGGTGACAGCGCGCCCGTTCGCCAATCCGTATGGAGAGACGCTGACGCGCGATCGTGAGCGCGCACGTCACGGCCGCGGCCGGCCCCCGGTGTCGAGGAGAGCGGCCTGCCCAATCGGTACACTGAAACGAGTCCGACGACGCGCCGGTTACGAAGGATTGGTGTGATGAGTAGAACGTCGCTGGTCGATGAGCTGGTGGAGAGCGTTCTCGACCGCGTGCTGCGGGGAGTGTTTCCCGCCAACCAGATGCTGCCACCGGAGGCCGTTCTGGCCGAGGAAGCCGGTGTCAGCCGGTTGACGGCCCGGGAGGCGATCAAGAGTCTCCAGGCGCAGAAGATCGTGTACGTGCGGCGGGGGCTCGGCACCTTTGTCAACCCGCCGGAGAGCTGGTCGAGCCTCGATGCCATCCTGCGCGCCGCGGCATACAACCTCGGCAGTTCCGAGGTTCCGCTCAGGCTTCTCGAGGTGCGCCGCATGGTCGAGAGTGGTTCGGCCGAGCTGGCCGCGATCAACCACGACGACAACGACCTCACCCTGCTCGACGCGACCATCGCTGAAATGCAGGCCGCCTCTGCGGCGGATGACCTCGACCGCTTCACAGAGAACGACCTGGCCTTTCACGACATAATTCTGGCCGCGAGCGGCAATCCTTTTCTGCCCGCCTTGATGGGACAGCTGGGGCAGCTGCTCTACACGTTGCGCCGGGAGACATCCGCGTTCACTGAGGTGCAGGAGCACGCGATCGAGCACCACCAGGCCGTGCGCGCGGCGATCGCCACCCGCGACCCGGGTCAGGCCCGCCGCGCAATGGAGGAACACCTCCGGCAGACGCTCGCTGACTACGAGCACTTCATCGAATCCGGGCGTCCGTAGGCCTGACGGTCCCCAGGCACCGCCCACGCCCGCCGAAGTCGTCTTAAGACATCAGACGTCAGAGATCAGTTAGGCTGGCCAGACGGCTCACACAGAGGTGGGCCCGTCTCACCGAAGGATTGGCCCCTCATCATGAGTGACGTTATTTTTCCCGCCGACCGCACCGCCGTCTTGACCGGGGCCGCCTCGGCCCGCGGAATCGGCCGCAGCACCGCCGACAAGCTGGCCTCCCTCGGCTGGTCGATCGCCATCGTCGATATAGACGGAGGGGCCGCCCGCGAGGCCGCCGCCGCGATCGCCTCCTCCCGGGGCGTGCGCGCGATCGGCGTGGCCGCCGACGTGTCCGACAAAGACTCCGTGAACGCCGCCATCACCGAGGTTGAGGCGTCGATGCCGCCGATCGTCGGTCTGGTCAACCTCGCCGGCATCAGCTCGCCCACCGAGTTCATGAACGAAACCGTCGAGGCCTGGGACCGCGTGTTCGCCATCAACATGCGCGGCTCCTTCCTCGTCTCGCAGCGCGTGCTCGCCGGCATGATCGAGCGTCGGGTCGGCCGCATCGTCAGCATCTCCTCCATCTCCGCCCAGCGCGGGGGAGGCACCTACTCCAAGGTCGCCTACAGCGCGTCCAAGGCCGCCATCATCGGCTTCACGCGCGCTCTCGCCCGCGAAATGGGCGAGCACAACATCACCGTCAACGCCGTTGCCCCGGGCCCGATCGACACCGACATCATGGGCGGCACGCTCTCGGACGAGCGCAAGAGCGCCATGGCCGCCGACATCATCATGGGCAGGGTCGGAACCCGAGACGACGTTGCCGCGCTGATCGCCTTCCTGCTGAGCGCCGACGCCGGCTACATCACCGCCGCCACCTACGACATCAACGGCGGGCTGCAGGTCTCATGACCCCCGCCGCCGAGCCGCGGCGTTACGCCCAGGCGCTGTTGGCCGGCTTCCCCACCGAGGTTGCTGTGCCCGCGCATGACGTGGCGGCAGCCGTGGCGGCCACCGGCCGGGTGCTGATTGTGCTCGACGACGACCCCACCGGCACCCAGTCCGTGGCCGACCTGCCGGTGCTCACCCAGTGGCAGCCGCAAGACTTCCGCTGGGCGCTCGGCCTTGGGGCCCCGGCCGTGTACGTGCTCACCAACACCCGCAGCCTCGACCCGGCCGAGGCTGCCGAGCGCAACCGCGAGGTCGTCACAAACGCGCTTGCTGCCGCCGACGGAACCCCGCTGGCCTTCGTCAGCCGGGGTGATTCAACCCTGCGCGGGCACTTTCCCCTGGAGCCCGACGTGATCGTCGAGACCCTGCGCGCCCACACCGGGGTGCAGATCGACGGCGTGGTCATCGTGCCGGCCTTTCCCGATGCCGGGCGGGTCACCATCGACGGCGAGCACTTCATGCTCTCCGCCACCGACGAGCTCACGCCCATCGCCGAGACCGAGTTCGCCCGCGACGCCACTTTCGGGTTCACCCACTCCCGCCTGGCTGACTACGTGCAGGAGAAAAGCGGCGGGCGCATTCCCGCGGCGAGCGTCATCGAGGTGAACCTCGCCGTGCTGCGCGCCGGCCCGCAGGCGATTGCGGATGCGATCGAGCCCGCGGGCAGTGCCACCCCCATCGTCGTCGACGCGGTCACCGAAAACGACCTGCGCCTGCTCGCTCTCGGCCTGCACGAGGCAGAGCGCCGCGGCATAAAACTGGTCTATCGGGTGGGCCCGCCGTTCGTGCGGGCGCGCATCGGCCAGGCCATCCGTCAACCGCTCACCGCGGCGGATGCCTTCGGCCACACCGCCCCACCCCTCGCGGGCGGACTGATCGTCGTCGGCTCACACGTGGCGATGACCACCCGCCAACTCGAGGCCCTGAAGCGGCAGCATGCATCGGCCCGGGTGGTGGAGATCGATGTTGCGGCTCTCCTCGCGTCCGAGTCGTCAACCCACCTGGGTGAGGTCGTCGACGAGGTAGTGGCAGCTCTCGCCGGTGCCGACGTCATCGTGCAGACCAGTCGCCTCCTCGTGAGCACGACCGACCCGGCCGAGAGCCTGCGCATCGCCCGCACGGTGTCGGCCGCGGTGGTGGAGGTGGTTCAGCGCGTGGTGGCACGCACCCGACCGCGGTTCGTGATCGCCAAGGGCGGCATCACCTCGTCGGATGTTGCCGCCCTCGGCCTGCAGATCCGCCACGCGATTGTGCGCGGGCCGATGCTCCCCGGCATCGTGTCGCTCTGGCAGCCGGTCGACGGGCCGGCCACGGGCATCCCCTACGTGGTGTTTGCCGGCAATGTGGGCGACGACGAGTCGCTCGTGACGGTTGTGCGCACGCTCAGCGCGTATGCCGAGACCGGGGCAGGTGTCACGGCACGGGAGTCGTGAGGCTGTCCCCGGTGGTTCCGGTCGAGATCACGGCGACGCCCTCTGCCCGGTAGCGGTCGAGCACCTCGTCGTTGACCTCGTTGGTGATGAGGGTCCACCCGCGCGGCAGCGGCGCCCACGCGGGCACCGAGCCCCGCGCCAGCTTGCTGGCATCGGCCAGCACCACCACGTGGCGGGCCCGGCGCGCCGCGCTGTCTTTCACGTGGGCCTCCGGCAGGGTCGGTTCGCCGACGCCGTCGATCGGGTCCACGGCGTCCACGCCCAGAAACGCGATATCCACCATGTAACGCCCGAGCGCGAGGTCTGCGAGTGGCCCCTCGAGCCCATGGCTGGTGCGGGCCACGCGACCGCCCGTCACGACCACCTCAAGCCCGGGAGCGGATGCGAGGTAGAGCGCGCTGTCGAGGCTGCGCGTCACCACCGTGAGTCCTTCGGCGTGCCACAGCTGCCGGGCGAGTTCACCGCAGGTAGACCCGGCGTCGAGAAAGATGGTGGCCCCGGGCGGAACCAACTCGGCGGCCCGGGCACCGATCGCGCTTTTGGCCGTGTGTTCCACGGCCACGCGGTCGCTCAGCTCCCGTTCCTGAAACGGCGCCGCAGAGCTGGCGCCGCCGTAGGTGCGCGTGATCGTGCCGGTGGTTGTGAGGTGCGCGAGGTCGCGTCGCACGGTGGAGGGCGAGACCTGCAGCGCATCCGCCAGCTCGTCGACGCCCGTCGATCCGGCGCGCACTAGGGCGAGGAGTCGTTCGTGCCTCGCCCTGGTGCCCCGACGGTAGTCCGTGGGGGCGGGTGTGTCGCCCGCGTTCCGGATCGTGGCCATCGCTAGCCGAGAACCAGGTTGGCGAGAAACAGCAGCGGGATAGATCCGGCCCACACGGCCGTGGTGATGCCTGACCAGCCCTTGAGCGCGCTCGTGCCTTCGAGGCCGGTGAACGTGGTCACCACCCAGAAGTACGAGTCGTTGAAGTAGCTGAACACCATCGAGCCGGCGGTGCAGGCGAGAACGGCGACAACCGGGTCGATGCCGAGGGTCGTCACCAGTGGGGCGGAGACGGCCGCCGCGGTGATCATGGCGACGGTTCCGGAGCCCTGGGCGATGCGCACGACGGTGGCGATGAGGAACGGAATCAGGAAGGCGGGCAGGTTCGTCGAGCCGATCGCCTCGGCGAGGGCGTCGCCGACTCCGGAGGTGCGCAGCACCTGGCCGAGCGCTCCGCCGGCTCCGGTGATCAGCAGAATCAGGCCGGCGGATGCCGCGGCTTCGGCGAGCCATCCGTTCACCTTGGTGCGCGGTGTCCAGCGGGGGAGCAGCACGTACACGGCGAGCAGCATGCCGATCATCAGGGCGATCACCGGGTTTCCGATGAAGGCGAGCGGAACGACCCAGTCGGAGGGCGTGTAGTCGCCCGTCAGGGCGCCTTGCGCGCTCTTGTCGAGGGCGGTTCCCACCGTGTTCAGCAGGATCAGCAGCAGCGGCACCGCGAGGGGCAGCGAGGCCAGAAGGCCGTTGACCCGATGCGGCTTGGCGCCGGCGGGCGGCGTGCCGAGGTCGGGCTCGTCATCGCCGTCGATTTCGGAGAACAGGGTGCCGGCGTCGGTCGTGTAGGTGGCTGCGTCACGCTCAAGAGTCGCGGTGTGCGTCGTGCCGCTGCCGCCGCGTGCCTCGTGTGACACAACCGCGTTGCCGTACACGGCCTGGCGAACCGCCGGGGTGACGGAGCTCTCGAGCTTGGGGCCGATCCACTTGGCGTAGAGCACCACGACGGGCAGCAGCAGCACCGTGAATACGCCGCCGACGATGATGACCATGCCGAGGTCGGCGCCCAAGATACCGGCCACGGCCAAGGGACCGGGGGTGGGCGGCACGAGATGGTGGGTGAGGGTCATGCCCGCGCCGAGGGCCAGGGCGATGGTGACGTAGCCGCCGCGCTTCATGCGCGCGATCGAACGGGCGAGCGGGTTCATGATCACGTAACCGGCGTCGCAGAACACGGGCACTGACACCAGCGCGCCGACGCTGCCCATGGCCCAGGCTCGCGGCCCTTACCGAACAGCTTGAGGAACGCCTGAGCGAGTGACTTGGCGGCACCGGAGACCTCGAGGATCTTGCCGATTCCCACACCCAGCCCGATCACGATTCCGATCGATGCCAGGGTATTGCCGAACCCGGTTGTGATGGCCGTAATGATTTCGAGGGCCGGTTGGCCGGCGACGAAGCCGGTCACGAGGGCCGCCGCCAGCAGGGCCGCGAACGCGTCGAGCCGGGTACGAAGCACAAGAACGATGATCGTCGCTATCCCGAGAACGAGCGCGGCGATGAGTTGTATATCCACAGTGATATCTCCTTGAGCAGGGCGAGGCCCGGGCAACGGTGCGCGAACTTCTCTCAGTATGTTCGCTCAAGTTGCGTACTGCAAGCGTGTTTGCAGGCCCTGATGCGCATTCCATGCAGATCGCGTGATCAATTCGCGCAAGTAGTAGCGCCGGCCTCCACGTCTCGCTATCGCCACCCAAGAGTGCGCCTGTGCCTCGTCTTGGGGATTGAGCAGGCATGAGAGTTTAAGTTAGTGAACTAGACACATTTGCCCGCATCCCGCCAAATCACTGGCGTAGCGCCACACAAC
>NZ_JPRS01000062.1 GCF_000738085.1 Cryobacterium sp. MLB-32 | reverse complement strand
CCGTCACCAACAACCCATTCATACTCGGTCTGATTTTCTTCATCGGAGGGCTGCTGGTCGTGCTCTGGAATGTGATCACCGTTTCACTGCGTCAGAGAATCACACCCAACGAACTACTCGGAAGGGTCAACAGCGTCTATCGTCTGCTGGCCTGGGGCACGATGCCCATCGGCGCAGCAACGGGCGGCCTCCTGGCCCAATGGCTCGGATTGCAAACCATGTTCGGAATCATGGGGCTGCTCACGCTCGGCCTCTTGGTGTTGATGCCCGTGCTCAGCAACGCCGCGATTGACGCCGCCGAGGACCCCCCGCCAAGCACTTGAAACGCCATCCAACGCTATGCGAGAGGTGATCCGCCAAACGCATTGAGCATGCCCGCAAGCCGGACGGCTTGCGCGACAGATTTGCGGCCAATCCGCTCAATGGCCACGAAGCTGACGCCGTGTCAAAAGGGAACCTCTTGCGGGTTTGCCTCCGCTTCGGCTTGACGAGATGGCGGCGTCGTCCGACCGGCATTGATCGCCATATGGCTCGTCTGGGTACGGAGGAAATGTAGGCACACCAACCGTGCGGCATGAACCGGCCGTCGCCTCAGTTGCTGTCGCCATCACCTGGTCGGATGTGATCGGGAAAATCTGTAGGTCCAATCCCGTTCTTCGCATAGAAATTCTGTAAGAAACCGCGTGCCTCCTCGATTAGCCGTTCCCGCGACATTTGAGGGGGGTGCTCGGAGGGGGACTTGGCTCCGAAAGCGGAGAAGGTGAACCCATAGGTCCCCTCAGCAGGACCGTTGAGCCACGCGAAATCGTAGCTGACTTCTCCGTTGGGTTGACGTCGTTCGCTGATGCGGAACAATTCCCGATCAAGGGAGAATTCGAAGTCGATCATGTTCCGACTCTAACCGGGCGGTCACGGTCAAGCGAAGGAACGCCTCATAGGGAAGCTGAACAATCGGTGCAGGTGCAGGTGCAGGTGCAGGTGCAGGTGCAGGTGCAGGTTCCGGTGCCGACGCGGGCGAGGGCTACCGTTGAACCGTCGGATCACACTGCCCGTAAGCGGGACCTCCTGCGGGAATGCCCCGTAAAGGCGGGGCCGCGCACCACGTCTGAGCGAATTTGTCCCGTTTGCCCTGTCGCGTTAGGAAATCCCGCTGGGGTGCGTCAACTGCGACGGGCTGAGGCCCAGATTCGCGTGACGGCGGCTCAAGACAGCGGCATGAATCTCAACGAGCGTGGCAGCCGGATTGTCCGAAGTGGGTGACAAAGGTCCGAAATGGACGGTCACGGGACACTGAGGATGGGTGTGCCGTCAGTTATCGAGATCGCGGTGACTAGCGGTTCGGCGGCCGAGGCAGGGGTCCAGTCCGGGAGGAGGGCGCTCTGCGCAGGCAGAACTAGCGGCTGACTCGAAAAGCAGTCTCGATATGAATGATTATTGCCTCGATTAGCCTGCGAACTGACAACTTTTCTGCCCGCCGGGCACCCGATTCAACGAGCGCCGCGTGGGCAGAAGAGTGCCACGAGTGCGCGCCCGCACCTGGCCGAGATCGAGTTAGATGTTGCGGCCTCGCGCGTCGACGGGCCACGTGGCGACGACCCGCCCTGCCCGCTCCACCACATACTCGTCCGCGAGGTTGACCGCGCTGCACACGTGGTTGGGCACGACCCGCAGGCGGGTTCCGGGAGGGCAGTCAATGCCCGTGATGGTGACATGGTGTTCGGAGATCGCCGACAATCGCGCCTCGGGATAGTCGAGCAGCCGGCCGAAGCCGCTGGAAAAAGCGCCCCGGTCGGCGGCGAGCGCTTTGCTCCCCGCATCCGCCACTACCCGCTCCGGCGAGCGCGAGACGACGGTCGCGAGCACGGTGAGCGCAATATCGTCCGAGGAACACGTACCGAGCTCCCACTGCTGGGCGTCCCCGAAAACGTACACGCCGGGGCGGAGCTCGGTGAGAACCGACGCATCCGAAAACTGCACGGACGGGGTTGATCCGCCGCTGACAATGCGAGCGGTAATTCCCTCACGGGTCAACGCGGCCACGGCCTCGACAAGTGCCTGCATCTCATCCGCCGCCGCGACCTCTCGTTTGTCAGGCGAGTAGCTGTGGCCCGGAAAAGTGAAGACGCCGGCCACGTCGAGCCCGAGCTCCGCCGCAGCGCTCGCGACGCGTCCGACCTGCGAGGGAAGCACCCCACTGCGATGATGGCCGGAATCCACCTCCACGAGAACGCTAAGACGGTCAGACAGCCCCGTCGCTCCCTCCGCGAGCCGGGCGGCTCCCTCGACAGAGTCGATTCCGATAAGCAGCGGCGTGATCGTCAGCACTCGTCGCAGGCGCGCGGCCTTGTCCACATCGAGCCACAGCGGGTAGGCGATGAAGATGTCCGTCAGGCCGGCCGTGGCGAAGACTTCTGCCTCGGAAATCGTCGCGACCGTGATGCCGATTGCGCCGCCAGCGACCTGGCGCCGGGCGATCTCGACCGATTTGTGCGTCTTGACGTGCGGGCGGAGAGCCAACCCCGCACGGGCAGCGAAGGCGGCCATACCGGAGATGTTGTGGTCGAGGCGCTCCTCATCGATGACGAGCGACGGCGTGGGCGGAGTCTGAAGGGCAGTGGTCACCGTTCCAGCGTACTGAGACGGGAGCGACATGATGACGGAACAGAATCTGGTGACGATGACCTTCGACGCCCATCGGCCGCAGCCCGGTCCTCGAACGTTGACGCTTTCGTGGCCCTGGACGACGACGTGAGAGTCGGCGACGCGTAGGGCGCGCGGACGTGTTCCGTGACGTGCACGCTCAGAGCTCACGGCCGAACGACATGGAGACCAGCGCGGCGCGGCGACGCGGCTCCGGTTCAGCCCTGAGCGGAGAGCGCACAGCGAAAGCCGACGTGGCTCATCCCCGTGTCGATCATCTGGGGTCGCCGGGCAGACGGCCGGTAACGCCGACAGTAGCTGTCGGCGCACAGGAACGAACCGCCTTTGATCACCTTGCGGGGAACGAGAAACGGGTCCGCGTCAGTGACGCTGTGCTCGCGGCTCCCACCCGCGGGGTTCACGGGTGAACAGCATCCGTCATCCGGTGTGAAGTTCGTGAACCAGTCGTCGGTCCATTCCCAGACGTTGCCTGCCATGTCGCTGAGTCCGAAGTCGTTGCCCACGAATGACCCGACCGGGGTCGTCGAGCCATAGCCAGAGTCCGCACGCCAGGGAAAATCACCGTGCCAATAATTGGCGAGGGGACGCCCCGCGGTTTCCGGTTCGTCTCCCCAGGTGAAGTCCTGATGAGCTCGCCCGCCGCGAGCAGCCCGCTCCCACTCCGCCTCCGTGGGCAGCCGCAGGCCTGCCCACGTCGTGTAGGCCACCGCATCCTCGTGCGCGACATGCACGACAGGATGATCACGCCGATCAGCGATCGTCGACCCCGACCCGAAAGGCCGACGCCAGTTGGCTCCCGGAGTCCAGGCCCACCATTGGCTGAGATGACGCAGGTCCACCGGCCCGGCGGTGCCCGTGAAGACCATGGAGCCGGGCACGAGATTCTCGGGCGGCGCCCCGGGAAAATGTGCCGGATCAAGGGCTCGCTCAGCGACAGTCGTGTAATGGGTTCTCATCACGAACCGGCTGAACTCAAGGTTTGTGACGGGTCGCGCGCCGAGCCAGAAGGCGTCGACGCGCACTCGGTGCGCCGGCGCTTCCTCTGGATAATTCGTATCCGACCCCATGGTGAATTCGCCGCCCGGGATCCACACGAGTCCATGCTGCGAGGCCCGGGGCGGGGCGACGACGCCCACGGGCACGCTAGTCCCCACCGGCAAGGAACCCCTCCAACTTCTCCATGGCCTGGCCGATCGTGAAGGTGGCGGCCCTCTGGCGGGGCGGGAATTCCATGAACGTGGCCAGGAATCGCGCCATCACCGTGCCGGCGGCCAGCAGCAGGTAGTTGTTGTCCATCACCCAGTCGTAGTACGTGTTCGATGTCATCTCGGCACGTTCGAAGGGGTCCGTTCGCAGGTTGTAGAGCTTCGGCACGCGGAGCGTGACAAACGGGTCGACCCACACTGCGAGCGTTCCGGGCGTGCGCTGCTCCATGAAGACCGCCTTCCAGTGGTCATAGCGCAGCGCGAGCACATCACCGTCATCCGAGAAGTACACGAAAAAGTCCCGCGGACCCCGTGCTGCCTCGCCGGTGAGATACGGAAGGAAGTTGAACCCGTCGATGTGCACCTTATACGTGCGATCCTCGATCGTCTTGCCCGTTGTGAGTTCGCCCACCGTGGTCGTGTCGCCGGCTGCCGCCAGAAATGTCGGCAGCCAATCGTGGTGCTGGATGATCTCGTTCGACACGACCCCGGCTGCGATGTGCCCGGGCCAGCGAATCATCTGGGGTACTCGAAAAGCGCCTTCCCAGTTCGTGTTCTTCTCGCTCCGGAACGGGGTCATTGCGCCGTCGGGCCACGTGTTCATGTGCGGGCCGTTATCGGTGGAGTAGATCACGATTGTGTCATCGGCGATGCCGAGTTCGTCGAGGTGAGCGAGGAGTTCTCCGACGAGCGCATCGTGGTCGATCATCGTGTCGTGGTACTCGGACTGCCATCGGCCGGCCTGCCCGATACTTTCGGGCTTCGGGTGCGTGCGGAAATGCATGTGCGTTGTGTTCACCCAGACAAAGAACGGGGTCTCAGCCGTGTGCGCGCGCCCGATGAAATCGATGGCCGACGCAGCAAACTCGTCGTCGATGCGTTCCATTCGCTTTTTGGTCAGCGGCCCGGTGTCTTCTATCTTTTGCTTGCCTACCCGGCCGTAGCGTTCATCCACCGTGTCGTCATCGTCAACGCTCGCATGCGAGTGGATGACCCCTCGCGGCCGCGCACGACGATTGAATTCCGGGAATTCCTCCACCGTCGGCCAGTTAGCCAATTCCGGCTCTTCTTCGGCGTTGAGGTGGTACAGGTTGCCGTAGAACTCATCGAAGCCGTGAACCGTTGGCAGGAACTCGTTCTTGTCGCCGAGATGGTTCTTGCCGAATTGCCCGGTTCTGTAGCCGTGGGGCTTCAGGAGCTCGGCAATGGTCGGGTCCTCGGGCTGAAGCCCGATGTCCGACCCCGGCATACCCACCTTGCTCAGTCCCGTGCGAAACACGCTCTGCCCGGTGATGAACGACGCACGGCCTGCGGTGCAACTTTGCTCACCATACGCATCGGTGAATTTCATACCCTCGTCCGCGATGCGGTCGATGTTCGGGGTGCGGTACCCCATCAGGCCCTCGCTGTACGCGCTCAGATTGGTGATTCCGATGTCATCGCCCCAGATGACCAGGATATTCGGCTTGCCTGCAGGCATCAGGACCCTTCCACTCTCGACTGAGTGCGCCGACCCGGCGCATCTGGCGCACACGATAGCAGGGTTGCGGGATTTCGCTACGACAGGGGATGTATCGCCAAACGCCCCGCTATACGCTCACGGAGTCCCCCACGACCGACTCCGACTCGAGCTCCATGGCACGTTCGGCGTCGGCCTTGTGAGCTGCGACCTGGGCCACGTTGGGCAGGAGGAAACTGGCGAGCGCGGCGAGAGACAGCGCCGTGATAGGCACCCAGATACCGCCGAGGAAGGCGTCGAGCAACACGTTGGGTGCGAAGGTAACCCCGACGATGCCGAAGAAGACGACGCCCACGACGGCCACCCCGATTGCCGAGCCCACCTGTTGG
The DNA here is from genome assembly GCF_000738085.1 of Cryobacterium sp. MLB-32. Taxonomy (GTDB): domain Bacteria; phylum Actinomycetota; class Actinomycetes; order Actinomycetales; family Microbacteriaceae; genus Cryobacterium. The sequence continues at coordinate 14,965 of NZ_JPRS01000062.1, read as the reverse complement.
AAGGTTCCGAGCACGCCCGATGCCGCTCCGGCATTGGCGATCGACGTCTGCGCGAGGGCAACGTCGGTCAGCGGCACGACGAGCAGCGTCAGCCCGAGGCCTGCGAGGGCCATCGGCGCGATCAGGTCCGGACCAACCAGAGCGTTGCCCTGAGCCGCGACGATGTTCGCGATCCACAGATAGCCGATGATCTGCGCAACCGCACCGATCAGGATCAGGCGCTTGCCCAGCCGCGGGCCGAGCGGCACCGCGACTCCACTGCCGACGAGAGCGCCGATGCTGAAGGGCAGGGTGGTGAGTGCGGCACCGATTGCGGTAAAGCCCAGTCCGATCTGCAGATAGAGCACCAGGATCAGGAAGAATCCGCCGATGGACGCGCTGAACGAGAACGAGGTGATCACGCCGGCCGAGTAACCGCGACTATGGAAGAGGGAGGTCGGAACGAGCGCGGAGCCGGAGTTCCGGTCGCGCCGGCTCTGGTACCAGATGAACACCCCGAGCAGAACGGGACTCGCCCCGAGCATCACCCAGATGCCCACGGGCCAGCCCAGCTCGCGACCTTCGATTAGGCCATAGACCAGCAGGAAAAGGGTCGCCGAGATCAGGACGACGCCGAGGAGGTCGAGGCTGACGCGCGTGGCGGTGCGTGACTCCGGGATGCAGATGGCGGCCGCGATGAACAGCAGCACACCAACGGGCACGTTGATGATGAAAACACTGCGCCAGCCCAGGTCGAAAGCATTCTGCGTCACGAGGATGCCACCGATCAGCGGCCCGGCAACGGCCGCCAGACCGGAGATGGCCCCGAGAGCGCCGAACACCCCGGCACGCTCCTTCGGCGCGAACATGACCTGGATGATCGAGAGCACCTGGGGGATCATCATCGCGCCGAAGGCACCCTGCACCAGGCGCGAGACCACGAGCATGTCGCCGCTGGTGGCGGCCGCACAGGACGCCGAGGCGAGGGTGAATCCCGTGACGCCGATCAGGAACATCCGTTTCCGACCGAAGATGTCACCGAGACGCCCCCCGGTGATCAGCAGTACGGCGAAGGACAACACATATCCCGACACGATCCACTCCAGCTGAGCGGCGGTGGCGTTCAGATCCTTTTCGATGGCGGGGAGGGCGACGTTGACGATCGTCGTGTCAAGCAGGTCCATGAAGGCGGCAAAAAGCAGCACCACAACAGCGAGCCAGCGAAGGCGCATGAGGATCCTTTTTCGTGAGCGAGGGAACACGCAGTCCAAATGGCTTACGAGCGGCAGATCTTCTGCGCCGTAGAAAGGTTAAGGGTCGGTCGCCCTTCCCTTCACGCTCGGGACCGGATTGTGGGCGCTCTCCCAGCCGAGATGGAGAACTTCGTGTGCATCCGCCGTGCGGGCCTACCCCATTTGGGACTAGTTTGGTGGCGTGTCCCCTCCGGAGATCGACGCTCGGACCGCTCACGCCGCGGGCGTGGAGCGCCTCCTCGAGAGCTATCGGGCGGTACCGCCGACGGCATCCGTCAGGCTCGCCAAGCCCACCTCCAACCTCTTCCGGACACGGGCGAAGGCGCAGACCGCGGGTCTGGAGACATCCGGCTTGACGGGCGTTATCGCGGTGGACGTGAACACGAAAACGGCTGACGTGGGGGGAATGTGTACCTATCAAGATCTGGTCGCCGCGACTCTGCCCCACGGATTGGCGCCCCTGGTGGTGCCGCAATTGAAGACCATCACCCTGGGCGGCGCGGTCACCGGCCTCGGCATCGAGTCGACATCCTTCCGGAACGGACTGCCGCACGAATCCGTGCTGGAAATGGACATTCTCACCGGCGCGGGAGACGTGGTCACCGTCTCCCCCACCGAGCACGACGACCTCTACCGTGCGTTTCCCAACTCCTACGGCACACTCGGGTACGCGGTGCGACTGCGCATCGAACTGGAACCGGTCGAACCGTTCGTCGCGCTCCGGCACCTGCGTTTTCATTCCCTCACCGACCTGGTTGCGGCCATGGACCGAATTGTCGAGACCAGGGAGGTGGACGGCGAGCCGGTGGACTTCCTCGACGGCGTCGTCTTCAGCGCACACGAGAGCTACCTCACGCTGGGCACCAGGACCTCGGTACCCGGCCCGGTGAGCGATTACACCGGCCAGCAGGTCTACTACCGCTCGATCCGGCACGATGGCGCCCTCACGCGTGACCGACTCACGATTCACGATTATCTGTGGCGGTGGGACACCGACTGGTTCTGGTGCTCGGAGGCCTTCGGAGCACAGCGTCCGTGGGTTCGTCGGCTCTGGCCACGAGCACTTCGGCGCAGCAGCGTCTATGCGGCGTTGATGCGTTATGAACAGCGATTCCACATCGGCGATCGCATCGAGCGGCTCAACGGTCGTCCGCCGCGCGAACGAGTTGTGCAGGACGTCGAGGTGCCGATCGACCGGTGTGGGGAGTTCGTGGAGTGGTTCCTCGCCACCATTCCCATCGCGCCCATCTGGCTGTGCCCCCTGCGGTTGCGCGGCGCCGGGTGGCCGCTGTACCCGATGCGCCCCGGGCGGGCTTACGTCAACGTCGGCTTCTGGTCGACGGTGCCGGTGGGATTGATCGATGGCGAAACGAACCGGCTGATCGAACGCACGGTCACACAACTCCACGGGCATAAATCGCTGTATTCCGACTCGTACTACTCCCCCGAGGAATTCGGGGAACTCTACGGCGGAGACCTCTATCGGGCCGTGAAACAGCGGTACGACCCCGATGCACGTCTCCTCGATCTCTATGCGAAGGCGGTGCAACGACGATGACTACGTTCAAGGAAACCCGGCGCGGCAGTGGGGAGCGGGCAGCGCCGCCGAACCCGGAGCGCAAGCTTACACTCGCCGAGGTTTTGGAGATCCTCGCCGGGGGGCAGCTCCCGCTGCGGTTCACCGCCTACGACGGAAGTTCGGCAGGCCCGCCCGACGCGCCTCTGGGACTGGAGCTGAAAACGCCGCGAGGCACGACCTACCTGGCCACCGGCCGCGGCGACCTGGGCCTCGCCCGCGCCTACATCTCCGGTGACCTGGAGGTGCACGGAGTACACCCCGGCGATCCCTATGAACTCCTCAGGGCGCTCGCCGGCGAGTTGGTCTTCTCCCTGCCGTCACCGCGAGTGATCGCCCACATCATTCGCTCCATCGGCGCCCAGCACCTGCGCCCGATCGCACCGCCACCACAGGAGGCACCGCCGCGCTGGCGGCGCGCAGCCGGCGGTCTTCGACACGGCAAGAGCCGCGACGCGGATGCGATCCACCACCACTACGACGTGTCGAACACCTTCTACGAGTGGGTGCTCGGGCCGTCGATGACCTACACATGCGCCTGCTACCCGCGTCTCGACGCGACACTGGAGGAGGCGCAGGAGAACAAATACCGGCTGGTCTTCGAGAAGCTGTGCCTGGAGCCGGGCGACCGACTGCTCGACGTCGGGTGCGGGTGGGGAGGCATGGTGCGCTACGCCGCCCGCCGCGGCGTCACCGCCACCGGCGTGACGCTCTCTCAGGAACAGGCCGCATGGGCGCAGCAGGCGATCGCCGAGGAAGGCCTGGCCGATCTGGCCGAGGTCCGCTACGGCGATTACCGGGACGTTGCCGAAACCGGATTCGACGCCGTCTCGTCGATCGGGCTGCTTGAGCATATCGGAGTGCGCAACTATGCGTCCTACTTCGCCTTCCTGCAGTCACGACTGCGCCCCTCCGGGATGCTGCTCAACCACTGCATCACCCGGCCGGAGAACACGTCGGAACCGTTCACCCGCGGGTTCATTGATCGGTACGTGTTTCCCGACGGGGAACTCACCGGCTCGGGCCGCATCATCAGCGCAGCCCAGGATGTGGGGCTTGAGGTCGTGCACGAGGAGAACCTGCGCCAGCACTACGCGCTGACACTGCGCGACTGGTGCGCCAATCTCGTTGAGCACTGGGATGAGGCCGTCGCCGAGGTCGGTCTGCACACCGCGAAGGTGTGGGGCCTCTACATGGCCGGGTCACGGCTCGCCTTCGAGACCGGGGGCATCCAGCTGCACCAGGTACTGGCGGTCAAGCCCGATCCTGGCGGCGGTATCGGCTCGCTGCCGCTCCGCCCGTGGTGGACGCCCTGATACGGGCGAGCGCGGGTCACCGGTTCGACCGCCTTCTCAACCGACCGTGCGGTCAGGTGGACGGCCGGCTTTCCGTGTCGCGGCGGTGCGACCACCGGCGCACGACCTTCTCCGCCTCGACAAGGACGAGCACGGTCGAACCGATGGCCACGCACAAAAACCACTCCCACGCGTTGAGCGTCGTGAAGCCCAGCAGGTCTTCAGAAACAGGCCACGTCATGGCGACCCAGTGCAGGATCAGGGCGCCCAACGATGTGAAGAGGAGCGGTTTGTTGGCCAGCAGCCTGAGCTGAAAAAGGGACTTGGACTCGGCCCGGGAGCTGAAGACCTGGAAGAAACTCAGCAGTACGAAAACCGTCAGCGCCATGGTCCGCGCGTGCACCTCGGGATAATCGAGACGCAGCTCAACGATGAACGTCAGGAGCACCGCCAGGGCCATCCATGCGCCGGTTATTCCGGCCCGGAACCAGAGGGTGCGCGAGAGGATCCCCTCCTCAGGCGCCCGCGGTGGCCGGGTGAGTTCGTCCCCCTCGGCGGGCTCGAACGCCAGAGCAATGTCCTGCACACCGTTGGTCACGACGTTCATCCACAGCATTTGAACGGGAAGGAAGAGGAGAGGGGTTCCCGCGAAGACGCTCAGGGTCACCGCAACCAATGCCGCGGCGCCCGTGGACAGCAGGAAGTAGGTGGTCTTGCGAATCGCCGAGAACGTCACCCTGCCCTCTTCGACGGCGTGCACGATGGTGGCGAAGTTATCGTCGGTGAGCACCACGTCGGCGGCTTCGCGGGCGACGTCCGTGCCAGCACGCCCCATAGCCACCCCGATCGATGCCGCTTTGAGCGCGGGGGCATCGTTGACGCCATCCCCGGTGACGGCCACGATCTTGCCGGTGCCCTGCAGGGTGTGGACGATCCGCAGCTTGTCCTGCGGTGAGACCCGAGCCGCGACGCTGGTTTCCTCGAGGCGCGCGGCCAGCATTCCGTCGGTCAGGTCGGCCATCTCGGGCCCCGTCAGCGGACGCGTGCCCGTCGCCAGGCCCAACCTGTCGGCGATCGCTGCGGCGGTCACCGGGTGATCCCCCGTGATCATCATCACGGAGATCCCGGCTCGTCTGCAGTCCTGGATCGCCTCAGCCACGCCCGCGCGTGGCGGGTCGGTCATGCCCACCATGCCCAGGAATGTGAGCCCGCTCGGCGGGTCGAGTGGGTCAGTCAGGTTTTCTTCGGCGGCGACGCGCCGGGATGCCGCCGCGATGACTCGCAGGCCCTGTCGACCCATGCGCTCGTTCGCCGCGAGAACCGCGGCTTCGTCAAGATCTTCGTCAGCGACAGATCCCGCTATGGCCACGGAGGCTTCCACGACTGTCTCCGGCGACCCCTTGACGTAGAGGGTGAGCCGTCCGTCGGGGCCGACGTGAACGGTCTGCGAATACCGCAGCTGAGGCTCATAGGGTTGGTGGGCCACGGGGTTCATCCGGCGTTCCTGCTCGGTCACTGCACCCCGGGTGACAGCGGCCCGGGCCATCGCAGCGTCGACGGCATCGCCCGAGTATTCATCGGCGACATCGGCGGAGAGAGTTGCCTCGTTGGTCAGGGCCCCCGCTCGCAGCGTGGCGCGGACAGGTTCCAGATCGGTGAGCGCGCCCGGCTCCGCCGTGAAGTCCAGCAGGCCCGACCTGGTCCAGATCCTCTCCACGGTGAGTCGATTTTCGGTGAGCGTCCCCGTCTTGTCCGACCCGATCACGTTCGTGGAGCCGAGAGTCTCCACTGCCGGGAGAATGCGAACGATCGCGTTTCGCCTGGCCATCCGGGACACACCCAGACTGAGCGCGACGGTCAGCACAATGGGCAGGGACTCGGGAATGGTGGCGACCGCGAGTCCGACGGCCGTTCGGAACATGGTGGAGGCGTCGTTGCCGAGGACGATGCCGGCGATGAAAACGAAAACCAGGGCACCAAGGATGACGAAGCCTATAGACCTCTCCAGGCTATGGGTCAGCAGTTGCAGCGGTGTCTTGCCGGATGGGCCCTGAACGAGAGCGTTGATTTCGCCGAGGGCGGTGGAAGCTCCGGTGGCGATCACAACTCCTCGGCCGCGACCGCTGCCCACGAAGGTGCCGCTGAAGGCGACATTCGTCTTGTCTGAATCCGCGATGCCCTCGGCGAGGGGGACGGTGGTTTTGGCCGCCACGAAGGACTCACCGGTCAGCATCGACTCGTCGATTTCCAGGGCATTGGCCAGGAAGAGCCGAAGATCAGCAGGCACCCGCTCACCGCTTTCCAGCAGGACAACATCGCCCCGTACGACGTCGGGTCCGGGGATCACCCGTTCGTCGCCGTCGCGCAGCACGCGACACGAGGGCGTTGAGAGTGATTGCAGCGCTCGTACGGCGGACTCTGCCTTGCGCTCCTGCACGAAGCCGAGAGAGGCATTGAGGCACAGGACCAAAAAGATGGCACCGGAATCCACCCAGTACTTCTGGAGAGCGGTGACAACCGCCGCAACGAGAAGGATGCCGATCAAGGGACTGACGAATTGACGCAGCAACACCCGCCACCAGGGCGTGCGGCCGGCAACGGCCAACTCGTTCAGGCCGGCCGTACGGAGCCGCTCCGCGGCCTCGGCGACGTCGAGGCCGTTCGGTGAGGAGGCTAGTTCACGGAATACAGCCTCGGTGCTCAACGCATGCCACGGTGGCGCGACGGCCACGACCGGGGCGGAATCGATCGGCTGCGGAGTCATGCTGTCAGTTTCCTGTACCCCCGCGGGCATGGCAACCCCGTGACGGAGCCGTGGCCGCCCTCGCGCCGTCCTCGCTGCCCCTCGAGTGTCAGGGGATGCGGTCAGGGCCGCCCCAGCACGACCACGCTGTGGGCGGCGAGCACGATCGAGCCTGAGCCGCGCCGGAGGACCGCCGCACCATCTGTCGCGAAGGACAGCAGCACCGGCCCGGCACTCGCCGGCAGCGACCGAGCCGTGGCCCCGAAGTTGACCAGAATGCGGGTCTGGCCGCGCCGCAGCCGCAGCCAGGAATCCGCTTCGCTGAATTCCACCGTCGTCCGGTCGAAACGGGGGTCTGTCACGTCGGGGGTTGACCGGCGCAGTGCCGCGAGGGCGCGGTAGTACTCGAGCATGCGCACGTGGTGCGCTTGCTCGAGTTCGTGCCAGTCCAGCGTCGAACGTTCGAAGGTTGCCGGATCCTGCGGGTCGGGCACCACGGATGGATCCCAGCCCATGCGGGCAAACTCCGCGATGCGACCGCGCGCCGTGGCCTCACCGAGCTCGGCCTCCGGGTGTGAGGTGAAGAACTGCCAGGGCGTGGTCGCACCCCATTCCTCCCCCATGAAAAGCATCGGCGTGTACGGACCGAGCAGCGTGAGCGTGGCCGCGATCGCGAGTTGGCCCGCATCCAGCTGCGCCGTGAGCCGGTCGCCGATTGCCCGGTTGCCGATCTGATCATGGTTCTGTGAGGCGACAACGAGCCGCCACGTCGGCATCCGTTCGGTGTCGATCTCTCGCCCGTGCACTCTGCCCCGGAAACTCGAATAGGTTCCGTTGTGAAAGAAACCCTTGCTCAGCACCTTGGCGAGCGCGCCGAGCGGTTCGAAATCGGAGTAGTACCCGGTCACTTCGCCGGTGAGGGCCACGTGCACGGCGTGGTGGAAGTCATCGCTCCACTGGGCATCGAGGCCATAGCCGTTGGCCTCGCGCCCCGTGATCAGTCGCGGGTCGTTGAGGTCGGACTCAGCCACCAAGCTCAGGGGGCGGCCGGTTGCCGCGCTCAGGGCGGAGACCTCCACGGCCAGTTCCTCAAGCAGGTGAAGGGCGCTGTGGTCGCGCAGTGCATGCACGGCATCCAGGCGCAACCCGTCGACGTGGTATTCCCCCAACCACATCAGCGCATTGTCAATGATGTATCGCCGCACCGGTCCCGAGTCGGCTCCGTCGAGATTGAGCGACGATCCCCAGGTATTGCCGGCCTGATCACTGAGATAAGGACCGTACTGCGGCAGGTAGTTGCCGCTGGGTCCGAGGTGGTTGTACACGACGTCCTGAATTACGCCGATGTTTGCGGTGTGGCACGCGTCGACAAAGCGCTGATATGCCGCGGGGCCCCATATCCCTCGTGTACGGCGAACCACAGCACACCGTCGTAGCCCCAGTTGTGCGTTCCGTTGAACGCGTTCACCGGAAGCAACTCGATGAAGTCGACGCCGATGGATGCCAGGTGCGGCAGCCGGGTGGCGGCCGCCTCGAGCGTGCCTTCCGGAGTGAATGTGCCGACGTGCATTTCGTAGATGGTGCTGCCTGCGAGCTGCCGTCCCGTCCAGGCGCTGTCAGTCCAGACATGGTCGGACGGGTCGAACCCGCGCGAGAGGTCGTGCACACCGCCGGGCTGACGGCGCGAGCGCGGGTCGGGAAACGGGCCGCGTCCGTCGACACGGAAGCCATATTCCGCGTTAGTCGCCGTTGCGGGAGATGCCGCCGGCCGCCACCAATCGTCATCGCCCCGACGCATCTCCTGGGTGGTCTCCCGCCCATCGGCGCGCAGCACGAGATGTACCTCTGACGCCGTCGGCGCCCACACGGCAAAGCGCTCGTTGATCATGAGATCCCTTCAGGGGCCAGGAGGGCGACCGGATACCGACCGAGCAGGTCGCTCACGCGGAGCACACCGCCCTCGAAGCTCTCGCCGGTCAGAACATTCACCCAGGTGCGACCGGCAATCACGATCGTGGTGTCGCCCCAGCCACCGGCGGCCGCCAGACCGAGCGGCAATCGGGTGGCCACCGTGACAGCGCCACCGCGGTCGAAGGCGATGACGTGCCGTGCCGCCGTGCCGAGAACGGCGACGGGTGCGTACCGGGTGAAGAGCCCCGCGTTGTCGCGCCGCAGGCGCAGCGCCCGACTGGTGACCAGCAGCTTGGCGGCTCCAGTCTCGTCCACGGGCGGCAACCATCCCTGATCGACGCGTTCGAGGTAGTCCCGCCGCAGAGTGAAGTCGACCGCTCGGCGGTTGTCAGGGTCAACCAGGGATGTTTCCCACAGTTCACTGCCCTGATACACGTCGGGCACACCCGGGGCGGTGAGCTGCAACAGCTTCGCGGAGAGGGAATTGCTCCACCCCGCATGCCGCACCCGTTCGACACACGCCGTGATGACCTCACGCAGGGCCGGATCATCGCCGGTGGCCGTCACGAGGGCCCGCAGCGCCGTTTCGAACGCGGCGTTCGGTGCGGTCCACGCGGTGGACGTACCCGCCTCGCGCGCGGCCTTCTCCGCGTAGGCACCGAGACGCTCCGGCGAGATCGGCCAGGCACCCACGATCGCCTGCCACAGGAGGTTCTCGAAGGGAGGGTCGCCCAACGGTGCGGCAGCCCGGAACGTGCCGAGGATGCGTTCCCACTCGGCCGGGATCTCGGCGAGCACGTCGACGCGCGCACGCACATCTTCGCCGCGCTTCGTGTCGTGCGTGGAGAGGGTCGTCATGGAGGCCGGGAATGCGGCCAACCGGTGCTGCTGTCGACGGTGATAGTCCTGCGTGCCAATGGCGAATTCGTCCGGATCGGCACCGACCTCATTGAGTGAGGTCAGCCGGCTGAAACGGTAGTACGCGGTGTCTTCGACACCCTTGGCCATCACCATGCCCGAGGTCTGCTGAAAACGTACGGCCACCGGATGTTGCGGGTCGAGCAGCAGGGGCAGCAGCCGCTCTATCTCGCCCGTGAGTTCGGGGCGGAGCCGGGTAGCACGGCTCGCGGACTCCTGCAGCCGGTGCGCGCCGAGCGGAAGATACGAGCGGTACACGGGGAAACAGGCGAGCAGCTCGGCGATCGCGTCGGCGGTGTCACTCGTGGCGCCCGCGACAAGCCGTGCCAGCCGGAGCACCTCGGAACGCAGAATGCCATCCGCGATCACACGTTTGTTGTCGTGCACGAGGTCGCTCCACACCGATGCACGACCCTGCAATCCGGCCTCGAGTGTGTCGAGCGCTTCCTGCCCGGCCGGGTCAACGAGTACCCGGTCGATGTCGCCCAGGGCGTCGTAGCCCGTGGTTCCTGCCGCAGACCAGTTCGTGGGCAGTTGCTCGGCCCCTTCGAGGATCTTTTCGACAAGAACGTACGCACCACCCGTGGCTTCGCGCAGCTGGTCGAGATACCCGCCCGGGTCGGCCAGCCCGTCGGGGTGATCGACCCGCAGGCCGTCGACGAGCCCCTCCCTCACCCAGCGTATGATCTCGGCGTGGGACTCCTCGAATACCCAGGGAATCTCGACCTTCAGTCCCGCAAGACTGTTCACCGCAAAGAAACGCCGATAATTCAGCTCGGCATCCGCGCGCCGCCAGTTCACGAGCTCGTAGTGCTGCCGCGCGTAGACGGTGGCCACAGATGCCCCATCCGCGGCGCTGCCCGGTGCCACCGGATACCGGTTGTCGTAGTAGTGCAGTTCATCGCCGACGAGCTCGAGGCGATCGAGCTCAGTCGGGTCGTCGCCGAGCACAGGAATGCGGAGCTTGCCGCCACCGAAAGCCCAGTCCACGTCGAAAGCCTCGGCGTAGCGCGATGCCTCGCCCAAGCGCAGCAGGTCCCACCACCACGCGTTCTGTGTCGGCGTAGCGACGCCCATGTGGTTGGGCACGATGTCCACGAGCACGCCCCGTCCGGCACCCGCAGCAGCCGCCGCAAGCCGATCCAGTCCGGCCGCCCCGCCACGGGCCGGGTCGACCCGGGAATGGTCGACCACGTCGTAGCCGTGGTCGGACCCGACCTCGGCCCGGAGCAGTGGAGACAGATATACCCAGTCCGCGCCGAGACGGGTCAGGTAATCGACGACCTCGGCCGCCGCATCCAGGTCGAATGACTCGCGAACCTGTAACCGGTAGGTCGAGACCGGCACCCTCACTGCTCTGACCCGGACCGAGCCTGGAGTGTTGGAAGTACGATCGCACCGGTGAGCCCGGCCAGCGAAGCGGCCACCGAGTGATCCGGCGCCGAGAGCGGCGCCGTGTAGGCCCGCAAAACAACCAGTGATCGGGAGGCGATGGTCTGGATCGCGCCGGCCGGCCGGGGAATCTCATCCGCCCCCTCGCCGGCGGTGTCGACCACGATCTCCCACTCCGCCGCATATTCTTCCGGCGGAAGGGTGAATTCCACGTCTTCGGCGTCGGCGTTGAAGCACAGCAGGAAGTTGACGTCGGTGATCTCGTGCCCGCGGGAATCACGCTCACGAATGCCCTGGCCGTTGAGGAACTTGGCCACCATGCGGGTGCCGGTCTTGTCCCAGTCTTCCGGTTGCATCGCTTCACCGTTGACGTTGAGCCAGACGATGTCGGGCAGAGTCTCCCCCTCCACACGCGTGCCGGGGTGTCCGTCGAAAAACCGGCTACGGCGAAAGCTGGGATGGTCCCGTCGCAGGCGGGAGATCGCCGCGGTGAACTCGATCAGAGGCTGATCCGCCTCGTCCCAGTGGATCCAGCTGAGTGAGGAGTCCTGGGCATACGTGTTGTTGTTGCCGTTCTGGGTGCGGCCGAGCTCGTCGCCGTGCAGCAGCATGGGAACCCCCTGCGACAGCAGGAGAGTTGCCAGGAAGTTGCGGTGCTGACGGGCACGCAGGGCACGCACCTCCGGGTCGTCCGTGGGACCCTCCGCGCCGGAGTTCCATGATCGGTTGTGTGATTCCCCGTCCTGATTGTCTTCGCCGTTGGCTTCGTTGTGCTTCTCGTTGTACGAGACCAGGTCCGCGAGTGTGAAACCGTCATGGGCAGTGACGAAGTTGACCGAGGCCATGGGGCGTCGGCCCGAGTGCTCGTAGAGGTCTGCCGACCCGGCGATGCGGCTCGCGAATTCGCCGAGGGTCGACGGTTCGCCGCGCCAGAAATCACGCACGGTGTCGCGGTACTTCCCGTTCCATTCCGACCATTGGGACGGGAAATTCCCCACCTGGTACCCGCCGGGGCCCACGTCCCAGGGCTCCGCGATCAGCTTTACCTGCGACACGATCGGGTCTTGCTGCACGAGCTCGAAGAAGGTTGAAAGTTTGTCCACGTCGTAGAGGTCCCTGGCCAGGGCAGAGGCCAGGTCGAAGCGGAAGCCGTCGACGTGCATTTCTGTCGCCCAGTACCGCAGGGAGTCCATGATGAGCTGCAGCACGTGCGGATGCCGAACGTTGAGGGTGTTCCCGGTACCGGTGTAGTCCATGTAGTACCGCTTGTCGTCGTCCATCAGCCGGTAGTAGGCCTCATTGTCGATGCCCTTGAACGAGAGCGTCGGGCCGAGATGGTTGCCCTCAGCCGTGTGGTTGTAGACGACGTCCAGGATCACTTCAATGCCGGCGGCGTGCAGGCTTCTGACCATGCTCTTGAATTCCTGCACCTGCTGGCCGAGATCCCCGGTGGACGAGTAGCTGTTGTGCGGGGCGAAGAATCCGATCGTGTTGTAGCCCCAGTAGTTGTTCAGCCCCTGGTCCATCAGAGTGCTGTCGTTGACAAACTGGTGCACCGGCATCAGCTCCACGGCCGTGACGCCGAGCTTCTGCAGATGGTCGATGACCGCCGGATGAGCGACGCCGGCGTAGGTGCCTCGCTGTGACTCCGGCACCGCCTCCAGCAGTTCTGTGAGGCCCTTCACATGCGCCTCGTAAATGAGCGTTTCGTTGTATGGAGTGCGCAGCGGGCGGTCCCCTGCCCAGTCGAAGAACGGGTTGACCACGACTCCGAGCATCATATGCGCCCCCGAGTCGTCGTCATTCCGGGAATCGGGGTCGCCAAAATTGTAGGAATACAACGCCGGATCCCAGTCGATCACGCCACAGGTGGCCTTGGCGTAGGGGTCCAACAGCAACTTGTTCGGGTTCGCCCGGTTGCCTGCGGTCGAGTCGCCGTCGCCGTGCACGCGGTAACCATAGCGCTGACCCGGCTGGGCAAGCGGGAGATAGCAGTGCCAGATGTAGGCGGAAGACTCCCGCACTTCCACGCGATTCTCGACACCCTCGTCGTCGATCAGGCAGAGCTCCACTCGGGTGGCGGCCTCGCTGAAGAGGGCGAAGTTCGTGCCGCTACCGTCAAAAGTCGCGCCGAGCGGATAAGCGGTTCCGGGCCAGGTTTCCATGAGACTCCTCGAAATGGAGATTAACCGAGAGCACACGGGGTGCCCTCTCAGTACGTTAACCCATTTAGGGGCTCATTTCCGACCGTCGCGGCGGCGCGGAATACCACCAGCATGTCGTGCACGATCGGGACGACCTGCGTGCCGTGCAGCTCGATTATCGTCATCAGCTTCTCGTGCGGCGGTATGCCTCTGACCCACGCTACGACGAGACTTATTCCGCAGCAGTCGCGCGGGCAGTGTTCGCGGCACGTCGGGACCGCCACCAGGCCATCGCGCGCATCAGTACCCGTTTCATGAAGGCGGCAACTCGATGTGCGGCAGGAAACTCGGTTCCTAGACACGCCACGCCGAGAAAGACAATGAGCCATCCCGGTCCGGGCAACGGAATCAGGATCACGCCGACGATGATGATCACTGTCCCGAGCAAGGCCACCGCCAGGCGATAGACCCAACGCAGGCTCGGATAGCCATCGACCCACGTGCGGCATCGGCGCAGGAAGGCCCACAGCGGATGCCGCGGATCACCGACCCGAGTCGCGCGGCGTTCGAGCTGGTCGGTCATGATGCCAATCTAGGCGCTCAGGCTGGGAAAGCACGGGGTCGGGCTCGCGAACCGCCAGACTAGGACGGAAAATGAAATCTCATTCGTCGACAGGAGCCGTTATGACCGAGCACGACCTTATTGCCCTCTGGAGCAAGGCGCGCTGGCACATCATCATCTCGCAGCTTGCCCCCACGTTTCTGCTCACCTCCCTCGTTGCCCTGCTGGTTCTCGGCCTTGGTGCGGCGGAATTCAGCGTACGCGTGGCCGCCGCGGGCATCCTGCTCGCCTCCGGCGTACTCGGGGCTCTTGTGCAGATCGCAGCCGCCAATGAGGGGCTCGCTATCATCGCGGATCTGCGCGCCACCGCCCCCACATCGGCCCTGAGCCACCGAATCGTCGCATCAGGCCCGTGGGTGAACGTTGTGCGCTTTCTCACGCCTGGCGTCTTTGTAGTGGTCTACGTGGCATTGCTCGCGGCCCTGTTCCTGCCTGCCTGAGACGCCGCCCAGTGACCGCGAGTGCGGTCTATGCGATTCCGTCGACATAGAACCACTCGCGGCCCACCCGCTCGAACCTGCTGGTCTCGTGTTGCCGAGTGAGGGCGCCTCCGCTTCGGCAGTGGGCGGTGAATTGCACTTCACCCACCCGGTCGAAGGGGCCACCCCGGTTCGTGGACTCAATGTCGAGTCGAGTCCACACCGTGTCGGCGTCGAGATCGAGGAATTCGGGCCTGGTCTGCGGATGCCACGTCGCCAGCAGGTACTCGGCAAGACCCACGGCAAAGGCCGAGTAACGCGAACGCATGAGGAGCTCGGCTGTGGGGGCCGTCGCCTCTCCGGAGTGAAACCGATGGCAACACGCGGCATAGGTTTCGCCGCTGAGGCAGGGGCACCGAAGCGGGAGGAGAGACGACATGAGTCAATTATCGCGCGATTGATGAACCGGACGTTGCCCCGCCCCAACCCAGACCGGCGGCTACGCCCGTCGATCACAAATCCGTTAAAAAAACTTCCACACCGTGCAGTTGGGTTAAAGCAAAAAACCCCGACCAAGTCGGGGTTTTGTGCATTTCGGGTGGATCCGAGGGGATTCGAACCCCTGACCCCCTGCATGCCATGCAGGTGCGCTACCAGCTGCGCCACGGACCCGGATTGTTGTTTCGGATTGCCCCGAAACAACTTGTTTAGAC
>NZ_JPRS01000061.1 GCF_000738085.1 Cryobacterium sp. MLB-32 | reverse complement strand
GCTGACTGACGATGCGATAGTTCCCGTCCACGTACTCGGCCAATTTGGAGAGGGCCTGCAGGCTGTCTCGTGTGCGTGCCTTGGCAACATTCTTCTTGGCGTCCTTCTCCATCTGGCCGGACGCCTTTTTCTCGTTCTTGTCCTTCTGACCCTGGCGGGCCAGGGTTATATTCTTCAGAAGTTCGTCTTCGGACAGGTGGGCGTACCAAATGTCCATCACGCGCATCTGCGCGAACTCTCGCATGGCCCCGCGATAGGCCCGCGCCGCGGCGAGCGTGACCTCGAAGCACTCCGTCGCGGTAAAACCGTTGTTGCGCGCCGCGATCATAATGCTCGCGCAGAGGCGCTTGACGTCGTATTCGAACGGCCCGGGGAGCGTCTCGTCGAAGTCGTTGAGGTCGAACAGTAGCTGGCGTTCGGGGGAAGCGAAGACGCCGAAGTTGGAGAGGTGGGCGTCACCGCAGAGCTGAGAGATCAGTCCGGCACGCGGGGTGTCCTTGAGATCGGCTGCCATGATCTTGGCGGCGCCCCGGTAGAACGTGAACGGGGACACCAGCATGCGCCCGTGGCGCACCGGCACCAGATCCTGTTCCCGAGTCGCGTTTTGCTCCTCAAGCAGTGCGACCGGGTCGGGACGATCGGCGGCCGGAACCCAGCCCAGATGGCTGGTGAGCGGGGCCGCTTCGCGGGCATCCTTGCCTGTGGCTTTGCGGTCGGCGACACTGGGATGTTCGACACGGCGTGCGGTCATGATGTGCGACCTCTCCTTGGCCTGTTTGTGCTGTTTTCGACACCACGGCTGGTGGTGCACACGGCTGTGGCCCACCACAGTTGCGCGACCGGTGCCCGGTGTCAATGGGGTGGTGCCCGCGGGCAGGCCGGGGCGCTAGAGTTTCAGACCAACCGGGTCATCCGGCAGATCGTCGGGAGCGCCATGACTGAATCGCCACGCCTGATCGACCTCACCCTTCCCGTGGGGTCCGGGGGCAGCGCGGGGCTGAAGGCCGTTCTGGCTATTCCCGCGGGCGACGGGCCGTGGCCCGGCGTGGTTCTCGTGCATGAGGCATTCGGTCTCAACGACGTGATGCGCCGTCAGGCCCTGCGCATGGCAGAGGCCGGTTACCTCGCGCTGATGCCCGACCTGTTCACCGATGGCGGTGCCCGGAAGTGCCTCGTCTCCACCTTTCGGGCGCTCTCTGCGGGGGAGGGGCGCGCGTTCGTGGACATTGAGGCGGCCCGGGTGGCGCTCGCGGGGCGTGCAGACTGTACGGGCGCCGTGGGCGTGCTCGGCTTTTGCATGGGGGGCGGATTCGCGCTCGCGGCCGCTCAGCGCGGCTTCGCCGCGGCATCCGTCAACTACGGCCAACTGCCGAAAGACCTCGACGCGGCGCTCGTGGGCGCGTGCCCGATCGTGGGCAGCTTCGGCGGGCGCGACAGCTCGCTCAAGGGAGCCGCGGCGAAACTCGACGCTGCCCTCGTGCGCGCCGGCATCACGCACGACGTGAAGGAATACCCGGAGGCCGGCCACGCCTTCCTCAACGATGCCGAGAGCGGCCCGCCGGTGCTGCGCTACGTCTTCAAGCGGATGCTGGGCGCCGGGCCGAACCCCGACGCGGCAGCGGATGCCTGGCAGCGCATCGAGGCCTTCTTCGGCGAGCATCTGGCCGAAGGAAGGCCCCGAAGCGGCGGCATCAGGTGACCTGTGCGATCACCGTTCCCTGGGCCACCACCGTTCCTTCCTCGATCATCATCGATATCGTGCCGGATGTCTCCGGATACACCTCCGCATCGACCTTGTCCATGGCGACCTCCGCGATGAGGGTTGTGGGGGTGACCTCGTCGCCGGAATCGACGAACCAGGTCACCACGACACCGGTCGCGCCCGGGGTGGCGGACATCTCGGGAAAACGCACATCGCTCACCGCGCGACGGCCTCGCGCACGGCGGCTTCGATGCGAGCGGGAGTGGGCAGCACCGCGTATTCCAGCTCGCGCGCGTACGGAATCGGCACATCGGGAACGCAGACCCGCGAGACCGATTTCAGCAGCGTCGGATCGTGCTCCGCGACGACCGCAATGATCTCTCCCGAGAGCCCGAAGGACTGATAGTCCTCGTCGACCACGATCAGTCGGCCGGTCTTAGTGACGGAACGCACGATCGCGTCGCGGTCGAGCGGCACCAGGCTGCGCAGGTCGATCACCTCTACGCTGATGCCCTCCGCCTCGAGCTTCTCCGCCACGTCGAGGCTGTGCTGCACCGAGAGGGACAGGGTCACGATCGTGACATCGGTACCCTCGCGGGCGACCTTCGCCTTTCCGATCGGCACGATGTATTCCTCTTCGGGCACCGCGCCGATCGAGCGCTTGTTCTTGGCCATCCACCCGAGGCCCATGATGCCCTTGTGGAACATGAAGACCACCGGGTCGTCGCTCTCGATGGCCGCGGCCATCAGCCCCTTCGCGTCGTACGGGTTGGACGGCACCACCACTTTCATTCCCGGCAGGTGCGCAAACGTGCCCCAGAGGCACTGCGAGTGCTGCGCGCCGTCGGAGTACCCGCCGCCGGTGGCGGTCATCAGCACCATGGGCACCGTCACGTTGCCACCGGACTCGAAGTGGATCTTGGCCATGTGGTTGTAGATCTGGTCCATGCAGACGCCGAAGAAGTCGGCGAACATGAGCTCCACAACGGGCCGCATGCCCTCCACGGCCGCTCCGATGCCCAGCCCGATGAAGGCCGTCTCGGAGATGGGGGTGTCGATGACGCGGTCCGGGCCGAACTGGTCGATCAGTCCCGTGGTGGAGGAGAAGATGCCGCCGTAGGGGCCCACGTCCTCACCCATCACGAAAACGGACTCATCACGCGTCATCCGCTGGCTGATCGCCTCCTGGATGGCCTTGGCGGTGGAGAGCTTGCGTCGACCGGGCTCGGGCTCCACGGCGAGGGCTTTCGACGGCTGGGTGCCGGTGGACGCACTGCTCATGAGTTCACTCCTTCGGAGAAGACGTACTTGAGGTGTTCGCTGGGCTGCGGAGCCGGTGACGCCTTGGCGAAGCGGATGGCGTCTTCCACCTGCTCGGCCGCGCTGTCCTGCATCGCCTGATACTGCTCGGCGCTGAGCCCGCCGGCCTGCATCAGCTCATCCCGGTAGCGGGGAATCGGGTCGCGGTCGGGAACGCTCAGCAGGTCTGGCCGATAGCCCTCGGCGTCGCCCTCGAAGTGACCCCACAGGCGCAGGGTGTGCACCTCGATCAGTGTCGGCCCGTCGCCGGCACGGGCGCGGGCAACGGCCTCACCGACCGCGGCGTAGACGTCCTCGACCGAGTTGCCTTCCACGCGGATGCCCGGCATGCCGTAGGCGGCCGCGCGAACGGCGTTGGAGACGACGGATGTCGACTGGGAGCGCGGAACCGATATGCCCCAGTCGTTGTCTTCGACCACGAAGATCACCGGCAGTTTCCACAGCGCAGCCAGGTTGAGTGATTCGTGAAATGCTCCCTGGTTGGCCGATCCTTCGCCCGTGACGGCCACGGCCACGCGGTTGTTGCCCTGTCGCTTGAAGGCGAAGGCCTGGCCTAGCGCGGGCGGCAGCCCTTCCGCGATGATTCCGGAACAGGAGAAGTGGGTGCTCGGGTCGAACAGGTGCATGTGTCCGCCGCGACCGTGGCCGAAGCCGTCTTCGCGGCCGAAGATCTCGGCGGTCATCGGACGCAGGGCGACCCCCTTCGCAATGGCGACGTGGTGCGGGCGGTGACTTGCGGTGAGGGCGTCGTCCGTGGTCAGGTGGGCGCAGATTCCGGCGGCGACGGGCTCTTGCCCGGCCGACAGGTGCATCTCGCCGGGCACGAGTCCGGCCCCGATGTCGAAGGCCGGCATCTTGTCGGCGTAATATTCGCGCCTGATCGCCTCCTCGTAGGTTCTGATCAGCACCATGGTGTTCAGCAGGCTCCGCCGACTTTCCTCGGTGAGCTCGGTGGATAGCGTCATTGCATCTCCTTAAACGGGAACGACGACGGCGTCGCACCCGTGTTCGGAGGCTAGTGCGTGGCAATGGCGGGCGGCAGGGGCAATATTTCAGATGGTGAACTGGCCGAATCGCGCCGCGCCCAGTTGCAGCGACAGGTGGGCAGCGGATGCCTGCAGCGTGCGGATCGTGTCGTGCAGGTCGGTGTCGGCCCGGTCGCTCGGCAGCGAGATGGCCAGGGAACCGATAACGCCGGGAGCTCGCACTCCGACCGCCACACAGGTGTATCCGATGGCGTATTCCTGCCGGTCGACGGCGGCGTCCCCCGGGTCGTCGAGCTCCCGCAGCAGTGAACGGCGGTCGCTGATGGTGTGCGGGGTGAGACCCTCCGGTGGATGCCGGGAGAGGTAATCGGCGCGTTGCTCCGGGCAGAGCTCGGCCAGGATCTGCTTGCCGAGGGCCGTGGCGTGGGCGCTGTCCACGATGCCCACCCAGAGCTCCACCCGAGGGGACATCGCCGCGTCCACGATGTCCAGGATCTGCACCTCCCCGTCCGTGAAACGCGACAGGTAGGCCGTGGCCCCGAGCTCGTCGGCCACGCTGCGGAGGGTCTGGCGGCCTCGGGCCAGGAAGACGCCGTCCTCGTCGCCGGGGCGTAGGCCGGGAAAGCTCCCACCGAGAACGAGGCCGTCGGGCTCGGTGGCGAGGTAGCCCTCGTGCACGAGTGTTCGCGTGATGTTGTAGGTGGTCCCCAGGCTCAAACCGGACAGCTGAGCGATCACCTTGACCGGCAAGGGGCGATTGGCGTTGGCCACGATATCGACCAGCTTCAGGGCACGCTGGATGGACGAGATGAGGGTTTGGCTGTTTCCTGCGGTCATCGGTGACTCCCCCGATCAGGATATTGGGTGGACGAGGGGTTTGAAGCTCTTTTTCAGGGGTTTTCTTTTCGCCGGCATGGTGCGCGGGGACGTTCGATCTGGGGGTGAAAACCGGACACCCCGGATGTTTGCCTGCGTGACGTAAGGTGCCGGCAGGCCCGTCGTCGTCGGTCGGCTCGCCCGGTATCGGGTGGTTCCGGGGGATCGCGACGGCCGATGGCCCCACCTCCGGGGCCGACGAACCACTGACAGGATCCAATGCGCTCCCTCTTTGCTCTCGCTCTCGTTCCGATATTCGCCTTGTCCGGAGCCGTCTTCGCGACTCCCGCCATCGCCGCAGAACCCGGTGCCCAGGTGGCCGTCTCTGATCTCTTCTCGGAGCTGGTCACGACCACCGACAGCACAGCCACGTACGACCGCAGCCTCTTCGAGCACTGGGTCGATGCCGACGCCGACGGCTGTGACACGCGCCAGGAAGTTTTGATCGCCGAATCGACCGTTCCGGTGACGATGGCCTCCACCGGCTGTTCCGTGACGAGCGGACGATGGGATTCCTGGTACGACGGCGCAAGCTGGACCGCGCCGTCTGACGTGGATATCGACCACTTCGTGCCGCTCGGTGAGGCCTGGCGTTCGGGCGCTGACGCCTGGACCGCCGACGAACGCCGTGCCTTTGCCAACGACCTCGGCCTGGACGTGGGGCTCGAAGCCGTCACCGACAACGTCAACCAGTCCAAGGGGGACCGTGACCCCGCCGTGTGGATGCCGCCGCTCGCCGGGGTGGAGTGCCGCTACGTGAGCGACTGGGTGGTCGTGAAGTACCGCTGGGACCTCTCGATGGACACGACCGAGCGAAACGCGATCGCCGGCTTCCTGGCCGGATCCTGCGGTGCGGGCACTGTGGCCGTTCCCGCAAAGGGCGGCACGGGCGGCACGGGCAGCACGGGCAGCACCGGCGACACCGGGCAGGCCCCGGCCAACCCCGGAGACACCAAGAATTGCGGAGATTTCTCCACCTGGGCCGACGCGCAGGACTGGTACGACACGTATTACCCGTACTACGGAGACGTGGCTCGCCTCGACTCCAACGGCGACGGCGTCGTCTGCGAGTCGCTCCCCGGCGCTCCCTGACGGGACCGCTCGGTCTAGCTGCGCAGCACCACGTTCATCGGGGCGTCGCCGCGCAGCATCCGCTCGATTTGCCGGCGGATGAGCCGCGCCATCCGTGGCCGCATCGCGCTGGACGCACCGCCCACGTGGGGCGAGATGATCACGTTGGGCAGCGCGAAGAGCGGATGCCCCTGCGGCAGCGGCTCCGGGTCCGTCACATCGAGGGCGAGGCGCAGTCGGCCGCTCGACGCGTGCGCCAGCAGCGCATCCGTATCGGCGACGGGCCCGCGGGCGATGTTGACGAGCAGGGCGTCGTCGCGCATGAGCGACAGGAAGTCATTGTCGACCATGCCGGCGGTGTCGGGGGTGAGCGGCACGCCGATCACCACGATGTCGGCCTGTGGCAGCAGTGTGGGCAGCTCCTCCATCCCGTGAATCGGACCGCGTTCGTCCAAGCGCGCGCTGCGGGCCACGCGCACAACGGTGGTCTCGAAGGCGAGCAGTCGCGATTCGATGGCCGCACCGACTCCGCCATAGCCCACGAGCAGTACCGTGCGATCGGCGAGGCTCGGGCGCTGCGCCGGCGCCCACTCGCCCTGTTCGGCCGCGCGCACGAAGTCATCGATGCCGCGCTGGGAGGCGAGAATGAGCGCGAGGGTGAGCTCGGCGGTTGACGTCTCGTGCACGCTGGCGGCATTGGCAAACACGTGGCCGGTGGGCAGCAGGCGGTCGACGCCGTCGTAGCCGATGGACTGGCTCTGCACGAGGCGCGTGCGCACGCCCGCGAGGTGAGCAATGCGATTGGCGGCGCCCATGTACGGAGTCACCACCAGGTCGATCTCCGGAACGGGCGCCGGCCCATCCATCGCCCAGTCGATGACCTCGACACCGTCGGGCAGATCGCCGAGGGCGGCGCGCAGGTCGGGTTCGGGCAGGCTGACGCGCAGTGTTTCGGTGCTCATCGGTCAAGCCTAGACGGGGGGCGGGTGGGAAAAGCGGCGCTGACCTGCCGGGCGATCGTCGGTGTGACCGCCGCGGGGTCCGTCTAACGAGTGAGGACCGTGGCCGGCTTCACGGGCGTGCTCGCCGGACGAGAGGGACGCAGCGTGCTGAGGGCCACCCCGGCGAACACGATCACACCGCCCACGAGCTGCGGCGTCGAGAGCTGGGCACCCATGATCACCGCGATGATCACCGTGAACACCGTGATCAGGTTGAGGAACAGACCCGCGCGTCCCGGCGGGATGCGTTTCAGCGCCGAGTTCCAGAGCACGTAGGAACCGATGGACGGGAAGATCGCGATAAAGATCACGGCCCAGCCGATGGCGGCATCCGCTGGCCAGCTTGCCCCGCCGGCCAGCGCGAAGGGGGCGAGGAGCACCGCTACGATCGTGCCCTGCGCGGCCGTCGCTGTGATCGGCGGTACAGGGATGCCGCGGCCCACGATCGTGTAGAGGCTCCACACCACGATCGCGGCCACCATCAGCAGGTCGCCCGCGTTGGGGGTGCGGGTGAAAACGGATGCGAGCGCGCCGTTCGTGATGATGAGCACGACTCCCAGCAACCCCAGTGCCAGACCCGCGATGCCGCGCCAGCCGATGCGCTCACGCAGCAGCAGGGCCGCGAGCACCACCATCACTGCGGGATTGGCGGCGTTGATGAGCGAGGCGGACTGCGGCGTTGTGTATTGAAGGGCGGTGTAGAGCAGCAGGTTGTAGCCGCCCACTCCGAGGGCGGCGAGTACCAGCAGGCGCGGCCAGTGCCGCGCGACCTGCCGCCAATCGGGCTTCTCGACGACCTGCGCCAGAATCAGCAGCGGAACGCAGGCGAGCAGCCAGCGCAGCCAGGTGAGCTCGACGGGCGACATGGTCTGCACGGCGATGCTGCCTACGACATAGTTGCCCGCCCACATGAGCGTGGCGAGAACGAGGGCGATGGTGGCCTTCATGCGGCGGCCGCTAGACGAGGGCCGCGCGCAGGGCGGCGAGGTCGGTGTCGGGGGCGGGAAGCTGCGGCGCTCGTGGGGCTTCGGTGGCGATTCCGCACAGCGCGGCCAGCGCGTGCAGGGCTCCCATGCTGCGCGAGCTGGCGGCCAAG
>NZ_JPRS01000060.1 GCF_000738085.1 Cryobacterium sp. MLB-32 | reverse complement strand
GGTTGCGGAAGTGGGCGCACCCAGCAACCTGCGCCAGCCTCCGAAACCTGCGCCGCGACATCCGCAACCTGCGCCACCTTCTCTACCCTGAGCCGCGCCTCCACAGTCTGCGCCGCCCTCCCGAACCTGCGCCCACTCGAGCCCCGCCCGCGCTCAGCGCACCCTGAGGAACCTGGCGCACCCAGAAACATGCGCCACCTTCCGAAACCTGCGCCGCGACATCCGCAACCTGCGCCGGCCTCCGTGAACGGCGCCGAGCGTCACGGGCGCGGGAACCGGAGGGTGACGAGCTGGAAGGGACGCAGCTCCAGCGAGACGGTCGCCCCGTCGACGGAGACCACGGTGGCCGGAACGATGCGACGTTCGAGCAGGTCGGTTTCGTAAGCATCCGCTGCCGCAAAGGAACGGATGACCGTGGCCCGCGCCCGCGACCCGTGCGCCTCGTACACCCTCACGATCACATCTCCGCTGCGGTCTTCGGCCAGTTTCACGGCCTCGACCACGACGGCCGGGTTGTCGACGCGCAGCATCGGCTCGACCGACGTGGACGCGACGCCCTCCACCACGCGCAGCGGAAGGTTGAGGCGGTACCCCTCGGCTACCGCGTCGGGGATGCCCGCGCCCACCCGCAGGGACACGCGCATCGCGTGGGTGCCCTGGTCGGAGGTCGGGTCGGGATAGAGCGGCGCGCGCAGCAGCGACAGCCGAACGGTCGTGCTCGTGCGGCCGAAGGCATCCGTTGCCCGGTCGATGTCGTGCCCATAGGTGGAGTCGTTGGCCACGGCCACACCGTAGCCGGCCTCACCCACGTGCACCCAGCGGTGGGCGCAGGTTTCGAAGCGGGCCGAATCCCAGGAGGTATTCGAGTGCGTGGGACGATACACATGACCGAACTGGATCTCGGACGCCGCGCGGTCGGCGTGCACGTCGAGCGGGAATGCGAGCTTGAGCAGCTTCTGCCGCTCGTGCCAGTCGATCGCGAGATGAACGTCGATGGCGGGCGAACCGGCATCGAGCGTGATCTCTTGCACGATGCGGGAATCGCCGACGGAGCGCGTGACACGCACTCCGACGCGGGCCGGCGTATCGAGAACGACCTCCACCGAGTCGGCCGTCGTGACGTCGACGACGGTGCGGCGGTAGTGCTCGTCGATGTCCCAGGCGTCCCACTGCGTGGGCGTGTCGCGGTGCAGTTGCAGCAGGTTGCCGCGGGCCCCTGCCGGGATGACCTCGCGTTCGGCCACGAGGTCGCGAACCGAGGAGAACAGCCCGTGGGCATCGATGGTCACGGCGACGAGACCGTTCGTGAGCACGATCCCCGCATCATCGCGGGTGACGGATGCGCCGGTGCGGCCCCCGTCGGCCCCGGCCCCGAGAGCAACCACCCCGTCGAGGGCGTAGGGCCCGGCGTTGAGCGCGACGTGCTCCTGTCCGCTGCCACAGAGCACCCGAGCCGAGGCATCGATGAGCGCCCCGAGCGAGTGCGCGACCTCCGCGTAATTGCGTTCGGCCTCGGCATGCACCCACGCGATCGAGGAGCCGGGCAGAATGTCATGGAACTGCTGCAGCAGCACGGTGTGCCAGGCCGTCTCGAGGGCCTCGTAGGGGTAGTCGGCGCCGGTCTGCACGGCGGCCGTGGTCGCCCAGAGTTCGGCCTCCCGCAGCAGATGCTCGCTGCGACGGTTGCCGCGCTTGGTGCGGGCCTGTGAGGTGAAGGTTCCGCGGTGGAATTCGAGGTAAAGCTCCCCCGACCACACCGGCGGGTTCGCATACTCCGCCTCGGCGGTCTCGAAGAACCGGCGCGGAGTGGAGAGCTCGACCGTGGGCGAGCCCTCCAGGCTCGCCGTTCGGCGGGCGGCCGCGATCATCTCGGCCGTCGGGCCGCCGCCGCCGTCGCCCCAGCCGAACGGCACGAGCGAGGTGTTGGCCCGGCCCTTTTCGGCGTAGTTACGCTCGGCACGGGCAAGTTCCTTGCCCGAGAGCTCGGCATTGTAATCGGCGACCGGCGGGAAGTGCGTGAAGATGCGCGTGCCGTCGATGCCCTCCCAGAGGAACGTGTGGTGCGGAAAGGTGTTGGTCTCGCTCCACGAGATCTTCTGGGTGAGAAACCAGCGCGAGCCCGCCGCCGCCACGATCTGCGGCAGCGCCGCCGAGTAGCCGAACGAATCGGGCAGCCAGACCTCGAGTGGTTCGACGCCGAACTCACGCATGAAGAAGGTCTTGCCGGCCACGAATTGCCGCGCGAGGGCCTCTCCGCCGGGCATGTTCGTGTCGGATTCCACCCACATGCCGCCGACCGGAACGAAGGCGCCGCGGGCGACTTCGGCCTTCACCCGCTCGAACAGCTCCGGATACGCCTCTTTCAGCCAGGCGTACTGCTGGGCGGATGACGCGGCGAACGCGAAATCCTCGTCCTCACCCATCAGGGTCAGCACGTTCGAAAACGTGCGCGCCACCTTGCGCACGGTCTCCCGCACCGGCCAGAGCCAGGCGCTGTCGATGTGCGCGTGCCCCACCGCGTGCACCCGGTGCGCGCTCGCGTTCGCCGGGCGGGACAGCACGTGCTCGAGCGCGGCGCGGCCCATTGCCGCAGTTCCGGCCACGTCGTGCGGGTCAACGACATCGACGCAGGATTCGAGGGCGCGCAGGATCTCCCCGCACCGCGCCGATGAGGTCGGCAGCTCGGCGAGCAGTCCGCGCAGGGCAGCGACGTCCTGCACGAGCTCCCACACGGTCTGGTCCTTCAACGCCACGTCGGCTCGGCGCAGCGTGTACAGCGACTCACTCCCGGCGGTGGCGAGGGAACCGAGCACGGTCGGGGCGAAGCTGAAATCGGCCGCGATATTCGGGTTCGAGGCCGCTTCCACGTACAGGTCGACGACCCCCGCGGTCAACGCCACCGCCTGGTTGCGGGCCTCGACGGCCTTCACCACCGTGCCGTCGGGCGCATACACGAGACCCTCCGCCTGAAATCCGGGCACCGAGCCATCGAATCCCAGGTCGACCACGAGCTCGGGACGCAGCAGTTCGGTGGGCTCCCAGCTCTCCGGCACCGTTCCCGTCACCCGGAACCAGGTGGTGCCCCACGGCTTGCCCCAGGTGGCGCCGACCTCGAACGGAGTGAACGCGTGGGCCATCGCATCGGCAAACGAGACCGGCTCGCCGGGCGCGTCCCACCGATCAACGGTGAGCGGATGGCTGCGCCGATACACGGCGGGCTGCAGCCGCTCGGCGACGAAACGGTTGATACGGAGCAGTACGAGCGCGCTGTTGTCGTGCATGCCAGCATCATAGGCCCGGCCACGAGCATAACTCCTGCAGATTGACGCGGCCGAGCGGGCCGACCGCGTGATTCCGGGGCGGAATCGGGGGCGGTCCGGAATCTGCAGGAGTTATGCCCGAGAGGCCCGCCGAGATCGGCCACACACGCGGACACAGACAGACAAAACGGCCCCGCCACGGGAGATGACGGGGCCGTTCAGTGAAGCGGGAGGTTAGTCCTTGAGGTGGTAGCGCACGCTCGCGAGCTCGGCGAGCAGGGCGGCCGGCATCCGGTCACCGAACTTGGCGAAGTACTCCTCTGTGAGGTCGCACTCGGCCAACCAGCTGTTGGTGTCGATGTCGAAGAGCTGCTCGAGGGCTTCCGGCGCGAGGTCGAGGCCGTCGATGTTGAGGCCGTCCTCGGTGGGGAGCAGCCCGATCGGGGTGTCGATCGCGTCGGCGTGGCCTTCGATGCGGCGCACCATCCACTCGAGAACGCGGGAGTTCTCGCCGAATCCGGGCCAGATGAAGCCGCCGTCGGGGCCCTTGCGGAACCAGTTCACCTGGAAGATCGCGGGGGCCTTCGTGCCGAGCGACTTGCCCACCTTGAGCCAGTGGCTCCAGTAGTCGGCCATGTTGTAGCCGCAGAACGGGAGCATCGCGAACGGGTCGCGGCGCAGCTCGCCCACGATGCCGTCGGCGGCGGCGGTCTTCTCGGAGGAGATGGTGGCCCCCATGAACACGCCGTGCTTCCAGCTGCGAGCCTGGGCGACGAGCGGCACGTTGGTGGCGCGACGTCCACCGAAGACGATCGCATCGATCGGTACTCCGCCGGCGGCTTCCCACTCGTCGGCGATCGACGGGCACTGGGCGGCAGCGACGGTGAAGCGGGAGTTCGGGTGGGCGGCGGTGCGTCCGGATGCCGGCGTCCAGTCCTTGCCCTGCCAGTCGATCAGGTGGTCGGGCGCCTTCTCGGTGAGTCCTTCCCACCAGACGTCTCCGTCATCGCGCAGCGCGACGTTCGTGAAGATCGTGTTGCCCCACATGGTGCTGACGGCGGTCGGGTTGGTGAGCTCTCCGGTGCCCGGAGCCACGCCGAAGAAGCCGGCCTCGGGGTTGATCGCCCAGAGACGACCGTCCTCGCCCTGACGCAACCACGCGATGTCGTCGCCGATGGTCTCGACCTTCCAGCCCGGGATGGTCGGCTGAAGCATGGACAGGTTCGTCTTGCCACACGCAGACGGGAACGCCGCGGCCACGTGGAACGTGCCGCCTTCCGGCGAGATCAGCTTGATGAGCAGCATGTGCTCGGCGAGCCAGCCCTGGTCGCGGCCCATGACGGATGCGATACGCAGCGCAAACGACTTCTTGGAGAGCAGCGCATTTCCGCCGTAGCCGGAACCGTAGGACCACACCTCACGGGACTCGGGGAACTGCACGATGTACTTGGTGTCGTTGCAGGGCCATTCCACGTCGGGACGGCTGCGTCCGTCGGCGCCGACGAGCGGGTAGCCGACGCTGTGCACGGTGTGCACCCACGGGTCGCCTGCCTCGATCATCTCGATGATCCGTTCACCCATGCGGGTCATGATGCCCATGTTGAGCACGACGTAGGCGGAGTCGGTGATCTCGACGCCCAGCTGGGAGATGGGGCCGCCGAGCGGGCCCATGGAGAAGGGAACGATGTACATCGTGCGGCCGCGCATGCTGCCGGCGAAGATGTCCTTGAGCTCGCTGCGCATTGCAGCGGGCTCGGCCCAGTTGTTCGTGGGGCCGGCATCGGCTTCGTCTTCGGAGCAGATGAAGGTGCGGCCCTCGACGCGGGCGACGTCCTTCGGGTTGGTGCGGGCGAGAAAGCTGTTGGGACGCCATTCCGGGTTCAAGCGGATGAGCTGGCCCGAGTTCACCAGCTCCTTGGACAGCTCGTTCGCCTCGCGGCTGGATCCGTCACACCACACGATCCGGTCGGGCTTGGTGAGCTCGGCGATCTCGTTGACCCAGGCCTGCAGCACAGGGTCGGTGGTACCGGTGCGCTTCGGGAGAGCGATCGTGCCGGTCTGGACTGATGAGCTTGTCAGGGTCATAGTGTGGCCTTTCCAACCTCGCCTGCGAGCGAAATTGATCGGGGATGAAAGTCGTCGGGAGCGTAATTTTCTCCCGTGACTTCAGAATGCTCCTGTTATTCGCCTCATAACCAGAAATACTGACTTAAAAAACGTGGTTCTTTCGCTATCGTTAAGGAATGTCGCCTCAAGCCTCCGATCTCATCACTCTGGGCCACCGCATCCGTCACTTTCGATCGGAACGCGGGCTCACCCTCGACCAGCTCGGTGAGCGTGTCGGACTCGCCGGCAGCCAACTGTCCCTGATTGAGAACGGGCGGCGGGAACCCAAGCTCTCGGCCCTGCAGGATCTCGCCGCGGCCCTCGGCGTCGAGCTGGCCGAGCTGCTGAGCCGTGAGGCTCCCAACAACCGGGCCGCGCTCGAGATCGAACTCGACCGCGCGCAGAAGAACCCGCTGTACGGGGCGCTCGGCCTGCCTCAGGTGAAGGTCACCAAGGGCACTCCGATGGCCGCGATCGAGTCGCTGCTGGGGTTACACCGCGAGCTCGCCCGCCGGGCCAGCGAGGCGATCGCCACCCCGGAAGAGGCCCGTCGCGCGAATACCGAGCTGCGGGAGCGGATGCGAGAACAGGGCAACTACCTGCCCGACATCGAGGAGCTCGTGGAGGAACGGGTCAAGGCCTCCGGCCACGTCTCGGGAGCCCTCACCCACCGCGAGGTGAGCGTGATGGCCGAGCAGCTGGGCTTCGGCCTCGTGTATGTGAACGACCTGCCGAACTCCACGCGGTCGGTGACCGACCTCGTGAACGGGCGCATCTACCTGCCGCCGGCGTCCATCCCCGGAGGTCACGGGCTGCGCTCGATGGCGCTGCAGGCGATGGGCCACCGACTCCTGGGGCACGAACGGCCCGACAGCTACGCGCAGTTCCTGTGGCAGCGACTGGAGATCAACTATTTCGCGGCGGCGTGTCTGATGCCGCGGGACGCATCCGTTGCCTTTCTCTCCACTGCCAAGGCCGAACGTGAACTCTCCGTGGAGGACTTCCGCGACGCGTTCGGTGTGACGCACGAGGCCGCTGCCCTGCGGCTGACCAACCTCGCCACGTCGCACCTCGACATGCCCGTGCACTTTCTGCGCGTGAACGGCGATGGCGCCCTGCAGAAGGGGTACGAAAACGACGGCCTGCCGTTCCCGAGCGATGTCACCGGCTCGATCGAGGGTCAGTTCGTCTGCAAGCAGTGGTCGTCGCGCAGCGCGTTCACCCACACCAACCGCACCACGGAGTACTACCAGTACACGGACACCCCCGTTGGCACGTTCTGGTCGGCGACGCAAACAGGCCGGACGGATGCCATCGAGTTCTCGATCAGCGTCGGCGTGCCTTTCGCCCAGGCCAAGTGGTTCCGCGGGCGGGAGACCATGCAGCGGGCGGTGTCGCGCTGCCCCGACGAGTCCTGCTGCCGGCGTCCCAATTCGGAGGCCGCCTCGCGGTGGTCCGGACGGGCCTGGCCGAGCGCGCGCCTGCACGCGAATGTGCTCTCGCCGCTGCCGTCCGGCACCTTCCCGGGCGTCGACGACATGGAGGTCTACGAGTTCCTCGAGCGGCACGCCGCCGAGTAGCCCCCGTCCGGTACCGCACGCACGCCCCCACACGCCGTGCGCGCCCGCGATACGGATACCGCCCGCCCGCGCCGCTTTCGGGCGCACCCATCGGAGGGCGCAGGCGGATGCTCAGGGACGCCTCATAGGATATGGGTGTTGGCGCCCACAGTGCTTGCCTCTCTGGCGGGCGGTGCCGACTGACTGAAACACCCTGAACGGAAGTACATGAGCGCCCCCGGCGACGCCCTTGTCCGCCTCTGGCTGCCCTCGGGCGCCCCGACGACAGGGTGGGTGCGCTGATGGAAATCGCTGCCCTGATCGTTGGCATACTGCTCATTTTGGCCTGCGGCGGCTTCGTCGCCGCCGAGTTCGCGCTCATCACCGTGAACCGCAACGACGTGGAAGCGGGCGCCGAAGCCGGCGACAAGCGTTCCATGGGCGCCCTCCGCGCCATGAAAACCATGTCCACGCAGCTGTCCGGCGCGCAGCTCGGCATCACCGTGACCAACCTCGGCATCGGTTTTGTCGCCGAGCCGGCCATTGCCAGCCTCGTGGCCGGCCCCCTCGGTTCCGCCGGGCTCTCCGATGCCGCCGCCAAGACGGTGTCGGTCACCCTCGCGCTGGTGCTCGCCATGGTGCTCACCATGATCTTCGGTGAACTGATCCCCAAGAACCTCGCGATCGCCCGCCCCCTCGAGACCGTGCGCGCCGTGCAGGGCTTCCAGCGCGGGTTCACGACGATCATGGCGTACCCGATCCGCCTGTTCAACGGCACGGCCAACAAGGTCGTCCGCCTGATGGGCTTCGAGCCGCAGGAAGAGCTCGCCTCGGCCCGCTCCCCCGAAGAGCTGCTCGGCCTCGTGCGCCACTCGGCGAACAAGGGTGCCCTCGCCGTCGACACCGCGGAACTCGTGGAACGCTCCTTCGCGTTCGGCGACCGTCGAGCAAACGACGTGATGACCCCTCGTGGCCAAATGCTGAGCCTCGACCCCGACGACACCGTGCATACCCTGCTGATCCAGGCCAAGGCCACGGGTCACTCCCGGTTCCCCATCATCAGCGGCGACGGCGAAGGGACCGTGCGCGGCCTCGTGCATGTTCGCCACGCCCTCGCGGTGCCCTACCTCGACCGCGATACCGTGACCGTGGGCCAGGTGATGGGTCCGGCCACGATCGTGCCCGACACCGTGGAGCTCGACCACCTGATGGACACCCTGCGCAAGGGCGGCCTGCAGATGGCCGTGCTGATCGACGAGTTCGGCGATATCGCCGGCCTCGTCACCCTCGAAGACCTGGTTGAAGAGCTCGTCGGCGAGGTGCGCGACGAGCACGATCCCGAAGAGGCGACCCACGAGATCGACACCGACGGCAGCTGGCACCTCGAAGCGTCACTGCGGCCCGACGAGGCCAGCGAACACCTCGGGGTGATCGTGCCCGAACACGAGGAGTACGACACCCTGGCCGGGCTCGTCACCCTTGAGCTCGGTCGGCTGGCGCAGATCGGGGACGCCGTGGAGATCGACGGAGAGGATGTGCCCGGAGAGCCGGATTCGCGCATCCGCTTCGAGGTCACCGCCATGGACGACCACCGAATCGACCGGGTGCGGGTACGTGTCACCCTCCTCGACCCCGAATCTCAGCCCGAACGAACGGAGAGCCGCTCATGAGCACCACCGCTGGAC
This sequence comes from Cryobacterium sp. MLB-32, assembly GCF_000738085.1. Classification (GTDB taxonomy): domain Bacteria; phylum Actinomycetota; class Actinomycetes; order Actinomycetales; family Microbacteriaceae; genus Cryobacterium. The sequence continues at coordinate 8,262 of NZ_JPRS01000060.1, read as the reverse complement.
TACTCCTCACCGTGGGGCTGCTGCTCGTGAACGCGTTTTTCGTGGGCGCCGAGTTCGCGCTCATCTCCGCGCGCCGCACCATCGTGGAGCCCCAGGCCCTCGCCGGCTCACGCGCCGCCAAGATCACCCTCGGCGCCATGGAGAACGTGTCGCTGATGATGGCCGGCGCCCAGCTGGGTATCACGGTCGCCTCGCTCGCCCTCGGTGCGCTCAGCGAACCCGCCATCGCCCACCTGCTGGAGATTCCGTTCGCGGCGCTCGGCGTTCCGGACGCCCTGCTGCACCCGATCGCCTTCGCCATCGCGCTCTCGATCGTGACCTACCTGCACGTGGTTTTCGGCGAGATGGTGCCCAAGAACATCGCGCTCGCCGGCCCCGAGCGCATGGCGATGCTGCTCGCGCCGCCGCTCGTGCTGATCGTGAAGATCCTCTTCCCGCTGCTCTGGGTGATGAACGCCATCGCGAACGCCTTCCTGCGGCTGATGAAGGTGGAACCGAAGAACGAGGTCGCCAGCGTGTTCACGCGCGACGAGGTGGCCGCGCTCGTGGAGGAATCCCGCCACGGAGGCATGCTCGACATCAGCGACTCGAAGCTGCTGCTCGGCGCCCTCACGTTCGAGGAGCGCGACGTGTCGAGCGTGGTCATCCCGCTCACCGGGCTCACCACACTGGCGACGGATGTGACACCCGCGCAGGCGGAAGACGTCGCCATCGGCGGCTTCTCGCGTTTCCCCGTGCGGACCGTCGACGGAACCCTCACCGGTTACGTGCACATCAAGGACCTGCTCGAGATCGAGGCCGAGCGGCGGGACCTCCCGATCGATCCGGCCCTGGTGCGTGCGCTTCCCGAGGTGCGCACGAACCTGCCCCTGCGCCAGGCACTCTCGATCATGCAGCACTCGGGCGCGCACCTCGCCCGGGCGACCGACGAGAACGGCCGCGTCACCGGCATCGTCACGCTCGAAGACGTGCTCGAGGAGCTCGTGGGCCAGATCCGGGACGACAGCCGCAGCCTGAAGCTCGGGTAGGTCCCTGTCGTCACCTCGCGGCCAACCCGCCGGTCCGGCGCACCACACCCGCCGATCGAGGCGCGAGGAACGAGCGATCGAGACCACGCACGACAATCTCCACCGCCACACCGCGTTGGAGGACCAGCCCGCGAGGTCTCGATCGCTCCTCCGTCGCGCCTCGACCAACGACGCGATCGCCGGTCCGGCGCGCCGCACCCGCCGGTCGAGGCGCGCGATCTATCGTGCGGCGGCGGCCGAGACGGTTCGGTTGTGCCAGAAGCGCACCACGAGGTACGGACCGAGCACGACCACGACCAGAATCGCGAACACCCACGGGCCGATCACGTCATCGGCCAGGTTTCCACCCCAGATCATCAGCGCGAGGGCCCCGAAGGTCAACGCCGTGCCCAGGCGCGAGCGGCTGGGCGGATTGCTCATCAGCGGGATGAGCACTCCGGGGTTGGTCTTGGAGGTCAGCCGCACGGCGGCGACCGAGCACACGGCACTCGCCACGATCATGATGAGTCCCACGATGAACATATTTCTCCCTAAAAGACGGATGCTTCGAGCCTAGCCGGGCCACCGGCATCCGGTCTCGGTCAGGGGGCGTCAGGGGCGAACTGGGCGATGGATGCGCCCACCGCCGCGGCAAGCTCGGCCGCGGAAGCGAGCTCGGAGAGCTCGATGGCGGCCGCCCACGCGTCGATGGCCTGCCGGGCGTAGCGCTGCATCGCCGGGGTGCCCTCCCACGTGGCGGGATTGCCGACGAATTCGCCGCGCAGGAACAGTCCGAGCCCGAGCACGCTCATGTCCCAGGCCGGTGCCACGTAGAGGGCGCCCGCGCCGCTGCCCGCCATCGCCAGCGGAACCGTGTGTTCGAAGGTGAACTCCGTTTCATCGGGCCCCTGCGCCCGCAGGCGTATCTCAACGATGCTCGTGTCACCGCCGAAGGTGACGCGCAGCAGGCTCTCGGACTCGCAGGCGAGAACCGTGCCGCCGGCATTGTCCTCGAACTGGAACGCCCCCGTCACCCGCAGGTCGCCGCTGATGGGCAGAAACCAGCGCGCGAGACGGTCGGGATCGGTGAGGGCCCGCCAGACCTCGGCGACCGGGGCCCGATAGGCGTGCACGAGGCGCACCTGGAGGCCGGGTTCGTCGCCGACCGGCGCTTCGACGACCTCGCGCACGGTGGGGTGTGCGGTGATGTCCATCACTTTGCCTGCATCCTGATCGCTCCGTCGAGACGGATGGTTTCGCCGTTGAGCATGGAGTTTTCCACGATGTGCCGCACGAGAGCGGCGTACTCGGCCGGTTCGCCGAGTCGGGACGGATGCGGCACCTGAGCGCCGAGGGAATCCCGCACTGTCTGGGGAAGGCCCTTGAGCATCGGGGTGTCGAAGATGCCCGGCGCGATGGTCATCACCCGGATCAGCGTCTGCGCGAACTCGCGGGCGAGCGGCAGCGCGAGGGCGGCCACCCCGCCTTTCGACGCGGCGTAGGCCGCCTGGCCTATCTGGCCGTCGAAGGCGGCAACGGATGCCGTGTTCACGATCACGCCGCGCTCGGCGGTTCCCTGCCCTCCCGTGCCACCGATCGGCTCGGTGAGCTGCATCGCCGCCGCCGCGAGGCGGATCACGTTGAAGGTTCCCACGAGGTTGATGCGGATGGCGCGTTCGAAGTCTTCGAGCGGCATCGGCCCGTCCCGGCCGACGGTGCGCTTGCCGGGCGCGATGCCGGCGCAGTTCACGACGATGCGCAGCGGGCCAAGGTCGCTCGCCGCATCCACGGCGCCCTGCACGTCGCCTGCCCGGGTCACGTCGCCGGCCGTGAAGCGCACGCGCGGGCCGTGGGCGCTGAGCCTGGCGGCGATCTCCTCGCCCGGGGCGCCCGGAAGGTCGAGGAGCACCACGGCCGCGCCGGCCGCATGCAGGGTGGTGGCGGTGGCCAGGCCGAGGCCGGAGGCCCCGCCGGTGACGAGGGCCGAACATCCGTCGATCTGCATTTAGTGCCTCTCACTCGGTGTCACGGCGGCGCCGCGGGGGAAAGCTGAACCTACCGCGGCCGGCAGAGGCGTGAACGCGGCGACGCCGCGTGGGCTGACCGTAATCACAGGCGCTCGATCACGGTGGCGTTGGCCATGCCGCCGCCCTCGCACATGACCTGCAGGCCGTAGCGGCCCCCGGACGATTCGAGTTCGTTGACCAGGGTGCCAAGCAGCCGCGCGCCCGAGGAACCCAGGGCATGGCCCAGGGCGATGGCCCCACCGCGGGGGTTGAGCTTGTCGGGGTTGGCGTGCAGCTCGTGTTGCCAGACGAGGGGCACGGTGGCGAATGCCTCGTTCACCTCGTAGGCGGCGAAGTCGTCGATGCCCAGGCCCGAGCGCTCGAGGATGCGGCGGGTGGCCGGGATCACACCGGTGAGCATGAGCAGCGGATCGCTGCCGGTCACGGCACAGGAATGGAACCGCGCCCGCGGCGTGAGGCCGAGCTGGGCGGCTCGCTCGGCGCTCATGATCAGGGCAGCGGATGCCCCATCCGTCAACGGCGAGGAGTTGCCGGCGGTGACGTGCCAGCGCAGGTCCGGGAAACGGGCGGCGAGCTCGTCGGTGCGAAACGCCGGCTTCAGGCCGGCCAGCGATTCCATCGTGGTGGCCGCACGGATGGTCTCATCCAGGGTCAGGAACCGTCCGTCGGCTGCGGTCACCCCGACGAGCTCTCCCGCGAAGTCGCCGCGCTGGGCGGCGGCGCTCGCGAGCCGGTGCGAGCGGTCGGCGAAGGCATCCAGTTGCCGGCGCTCGAGGCCCCATTTCAGGTTCATGAGCTCGGCGGACACCCCCTGGTTCACCAGGCCCTGTGGGTAGCGCTCGTGCATGAGGGTGCCGTACGGGTCTTGGCTGGCGACCGAGGACCCCAGCGGTACCCGGCTCATCGACTCGACGCCGCACGCGATGACCACGTCGTAGCTGCCGGCCATCACACCCTGGGCGGCGAACGTCGCCGCCTGCTGGCTGGACCCGCACTGCCGGTCGAGCGTCGTACCCGGCACGGAATCGGGGAAGCCGGCACTCAGCAGCGCGGTGCGCGTCACGTTGTAGCTTTGCTCGCCGACCTGGCTGACGCATCCGCCGATCACGTCGTCGACGAGCGCCGGATCGAGGTCGTTGCGGCTCAGCAACTCGGACAGCACGCCGGCCAGGAGATCGGCCGGATGCACACTGCTCAGGGCGCCACCGGGCTTGCCTCGGCCCGACGGAGTGCGTACGACATCGACGATCACAGCATCATTGCTCATGATCACAGCCTATGCCGCACGTGGCCGTGCGCGAACGTCGCGGCCACGCAGCGGATGTGGCTGCTCACCTCGCGAGAGGCCAACATCCGCCCCTGGCAGTGCTGCCCTGCACGCGAGTTGACAACTTCGGCCCCATGAAATCAGGCAAGGGGCAGAAGTTGGCAGGTCGAAAAGCCCAAGGGGCAGAAGATGGCAGGTCGCACCGCGAGACGCAACATCCGCCCCTGGGAGTGCTGCAGCGCACGCGAGTCGCCAACTCCCGCCCCATGAACTCAGCGCAAGGGGCAGAAGATGGCAGGTCAGAAAGCCCACGGGGCGAGAGATGGCAGGTCGCACCGCGAGACGCCAACATCCGCCCCTGGGAGTGCTGCAGCGCACGCACCTGTTGTCAGACCCGCGATCGCGCGGCGTCCCGACATCCACTGGCCCGGCTGGGCACGACCTGCGGCGAACACGCCGCGACACCCGACAGGCCCTGATGTGACCACGGGATTCGTTCCCAGGGCGCAGAGCGGATGCCCCGGTTACCCGGAGAGCGCCCACATGGCCACGGCGCTGGCCGCCGCCACGTTGAGCGAGTCGATGCCGTGTTTCATCGGGATCTGCACGACGCTGTCGGAGGCGGCGAGCGCCTCGTCGGTGAGGCCCTCACCTTCCGCGCCGAGGAGCAGCGCGAGGCGCTCGTGCTGCTGGCCGTCGAAGTCGCGCAGGCTCACGGCATCCGCGGTGAGGGCCAGGGCCGCCACATGGAAACCGTGCCGGGTGAGCAGCTCGCGGGTCTCGTTCCAGTCGCCGACGCGGGTCCAGGGGACCTGCAGCACGGTGCCCATCGACACCCGGATGGATCGCCGGTAGAACGGGTCGGAGCAGCGCGGCGTCACGAGCACGGCGTCGGCGCCGATGGCCCCGGCCGAGCGGAAGATCGCGCCCACGTTGGTGGGGTCGGACACGTTCTCGAGAATCACGATGCGCCGGGCCGTGGCGAGCAGATCGTCGGGGTCGGGCAGGGCCGGCCGGTGCATCGACGCGATCAGGCCGCGGTGCAGAATGTACCCGGTGAGCTCGGCGAGCATCTCCCCCGGCCCGACGAAGACCGGGATGCGGTCAGCCCAGTCGCCGAGAACGGCCACGGCCTCATCGGCGGTGTTGCCGAGGGCGAGCACGGAGCGCGGCTCATGCCCTGCCCGCAGAGCGCGCTCGAGAACGAGCGCCGATTCGGCGATATACAGGCCGTGTTCGGTGCCGCGCGCCTTCTTCAAGGCCACATCGGTGAGATGCGCGTAGTCGACGAGTCGCGGATCGCTGAGGTCGGCGATCTCGATGACAGGCATCCGCCAAGTCTATCGAGCGCCCTCGCCGGCACGGGCATCGTGGCCAACACAGGACAAACTGTTGGGTAGCGGATGCCGGCCCCCGGAAACACGGGGCGCATCCGCTCCCGAACATCCTGAACTTGCTACGGGGGCCACGGCACAACTCCTGCAGATTCTGAGCCGGCCACCCCGACCCCCGGAATCACGCGGCAGCCCGGCTAAGCCGCCCGGATTTGCAGGAGTTATGCGCGGGGAACGTGCGGTAAGCCCCGAGCCTCAGTCTGGGCCCCCGGTTGTGAGCGGACGCGCCGGCCCGTGGCTCAGGACAACCACGCAGGGGACGGATACCGGCGCCCACGAACACAGGGTGGCCGCGGCATCCGCTGCCGGATGACCTGAACTAGCCCCGCAGGCGCCGGTGCAGCAGCGTCAGGACAGGAACGGGTCCGGCGTCAGCGTGTACTTGGTCGACAGGTACTCGCGGATGCCTTCCAGCCCACCCTCACGGCCGAGTCCCGACTGCTTGACGCCGCCGAACGGCGCGGCCGCGTTGGAGACGACGCCCGTGTTGAGGCCGAGCATGCCGGACTCGAGGCGGTCGATCATGCGCTGGCCACGGGCGAAATCGGCGGTGAACACGTAGCTGATCAGGCCGAAGTCGCTGTCGTTGGCCATGCGCACGGCTTCGTCTTCATCGCTGAAGGGCGTGATGGCCAGCACCGGGCCGAAGATCTCTTCGGCGAGGATGTCGCTGCCCGGTGTGACGCCGCTGATCACGGTGGGGGCGTAGAACGTTCCCGGTCCCTCGACAACGGCACTGCCCGTGTGGAGCGTCGCGCCGCGGCTGATCGCATCCTGCACGAGGGCGTCGGACTTGGCGACGGCCGCCGCGTTGATCAGCGGTCCGATCGTCACGCCGGTCTCCGTGCCGCGACCGACCGTGAAGGCGTTCACGCGCTCGGTCACCCGTCGGGCGAACTCCGCGGCGACGGACTCGTGCACGATGAAGCGGTTCGCCGCCGTGCACGCCTGGCCGATGTTGCGGAACTTGGCGATCATCGCGCCATCAACGGCCTTGTCGAGGTCGGCGTCTTCGAACACGAGGAACGGGGCGTTGCCGCCGAGCTCCATCGAGGTGCGCAGCACGTTCTCGGCCGACTGCCTGATCAGGGCCTTGCCGACTCCGGTGGAGCCGGTGAAGCTGAGCTTGCGCAGGCGGGGGTCGGCGATGATCGGGTCGGAAACGGCACCAGACTCGGAGGTGGTGAGCACGTTCACGACACCGGCCGGCAGCCCTGCTTCGGCGAGCAACGCGACGAAGTGCAGGGTGGTGAGCGGGGTCAGCGCGGCCGGCTTCACGACGACGGTGCAGCCCGCGGCGAGCGCCGGGGCGATCTTGCGGGTGGCCATCGCGAGCGGAAAGTTCCACGGGGTGATCAGGAAGCACGGGCCAACGGGGTGCTGGGACACGATCATGCGACCGGTGCCCTCCGGGTTGGCACCGTAGCGTCCGCTGATGCGCACGGCCTCTTCGCTGAACCAGCGCAGAAACTCGCCGCCGTAGGCGACCTCGCCGCGGGCCTCGGCGAGGGGCTTGCCCATTTCGAGCGTCATCAGCAGGGCGAATTCTTCCTTGCGCTCCTGCAGCAGGTCGAAGGTGCGGCGCAGGATCTCCCCGCGCACCCGGGCTGGCGTGGCGGCCCAGCTGTCCTGGGCAGCGACGGCCGCATCGAGGGCGGCAGCGCCATCCGCTACCGACGCGTCGGCGATGGTCTTGATGACCTGGCCGGTGGCCGGGTCGACCACGGTGAGGGTGCGGCCGGCGGATGCCTCCACCCACTCGCCGTTGATGTACAACCGGTTGGGAACGCGGCCCAGCAACTCTGCTTCGGCGGCATTCAATTCTGTGACCTGTGACACGGTTCCTCCTCGAAAATCCTGTGCGTTAAATGTACCTGCTCGCCCTGACCGCCTTGCCGGGTGTCTCGCGGGATCGACGGAGCGTGAGGACGACAGAGCGCGGTGGGGCTTTCCGGGTGTCGTTCGCGATCTCCGTCGCATTCGAGAACAGCGGCGAGCAGAGCCACCGCGGGGCGTTCTATAATCGAACACGGCGTTCACCGAGGGAACGCACCGGACGAATGCGAGGATCACGCGGTGGCACTTCCCCTGAGTTCGGCCACCACCGCACCGCATTCGCAAACCCTGTCGCGCGGCATCCGGGTACTCGAGATCCTCGCGGACAGCGACGAACCCCTGAGCATCGCCGAGCTCTCGGCCCGTCTGGGCGTGCATCGCTCGATCGCCTACCGAATCCTGCGCACCCTCGAGGACCACGGCCTCGTGATTCGGGATGCCGCGGGCGCGGTGCAACTCGGCCCCCGGATGGCCGCCCTCGCGCGCGGCGTCTCGCGCGATCTGCAGTCCGCGGCGCTGCCCGAACTCACGCTCGCCGCGAATGAGCTCGGCATGACCACGTTCGTGGCGGTGCTCGACGGCAGCGAGGTGGTCACCCTGGTGAGCGTGGAGCCTCGCCACGGCCGCGCGACGGTCGCGCAGCGCCCGGGTACGCGGCATCCGCTTGCCGTCGGGGCCCCCGGAATCGCGATCCAGTCGGGCCTCGGCGCGGCTCAGTGGGCCGCGCTCGG
>NZ_JPRS01000059.1 GCF_000738085.1 Cryobacterium sp. MLB-32 | reverse complement strand
AGTTGGGTTAAAGCAAAAAACCCCGACCAAGTCGGGGTTTTGTGCATTTCGGGTGGATCCGAGGGGATTCGAACCCCTGACCCCCTGCATGCCATGCAGGTGCGCTACCAGCTGCGCCACGGACCCGGATTGTTGTTTCGGATTGCCCCGAAACAACTTGTTTAGACTACTGCATAATCCGGCAGACGCGAAACCGAACTACTCGTGGACCTCTGCCGACGTGAGCTCGAGCGGGATGACCGGGCAGTCTTTCCACAGACGCTCAAGGGAGTAGTACTCGCGCTCTTCGTCGTGGAAGACGTGCACGACGAGGTCGCCGAAGTCCACGAGAACCCAACGACCGGCCGCGCGGCCCTCGCGGCGCAGGGGCTTGTGCCCGGCTTCAATGAGCTTGTCCTCGATCTCACCGGCAATGGCGATCACGTTGCGCTCTGAGCGCCCCGTGACGATGAGGAAGATATCGGCGAGGGGAAGCGGGTTAGACACGTCAAGCGCGATCAGGTCTTCGCCGGCTTTGGACTCGGCTGCGGCGACGGCGATTGTGAGCAGTTCGCGAGAGTGGGCAGTTGCGGTCATTGAATGAATCCTTGGTGTTGAGACGTCTTGATAGTAAGAAATCGAATGGTGGTGAAAAGAACAGGTGACGCTAGAAAATCTGAAGAAGATGTCCCACGAACAGCAGGGCACCCACGCTGACGGCCAGGGCCGCCGTGGACACAACCAGAACGGCGGGAAGAGACAACCCCCGCTTCTTCGGGGGCGTCATGACGTTGCGCGTCGATGCGTGAGTGCTCACCGCACGACTGGCACTGACCGGCGCATTGTCTGAAGACCCGAATTCGTCGAGCTGTTCGTTCATCTGATCGACGTCGGCTGAATCGAAGTGATTCGGGTGCTGCCCCGTTTCGCCCAGGCTTCTCGGCAGGTCGAAGGATCCCGTGATCATGACCTCGCCGGTCGTCGTCAGCGGACCCGACGTGGTGCCGTGGTTGGGGATGGACGGCAGAATGAGAGCATTTGTCGTGGTGGGGATTCCTCCCGCACCGACGCCGAGCGATATCAGGTCGTCGAGTGATTGGGTGGGGCCGCCCGTGCTGGGTGTCTCGTCGTCGCCGGCATCTATCGACCAGTGGCCGACGGGCGGATGCAGGTTGCTCGCATCGGCATCGGCAGCGGCATCCGCATCCGCGGTCGCCTCAGCATCGGCATCCGCGGTCGCCTCAGCATCAGCGCTTTCCGGTGCGGGAATTGTGTCGTCCAGGGCACGTTCCTCGAGGACGTCGGATGCCAGCTCGCGAGCATCTGCATCCGCGGAGGCGTTCAGGGCTCGCAGCTCACGTCGCGTCAGTGCGCGGGTGGCGGACGTCTCGTCGACACCGGATGCCGACGCAGCGTCGCTCGCGCGCGCGGCGCGGTCCGTCTCGGAGGCAGGAACCGGCACAGACTTGGGGGGCGCCGTCTCGACAGGAATCGAGGGCGGTGCATCGTCCAGGGCGGTGGCAGTCTGTCGCGCGGACTCGCCGGCGGAAACAGACTTAGCAGCCCCACGCCGTTTCTGCGCGGCACGAGACTTGCGACCACCGGTCGCCTCTGATGCTTTCGTTTCGGCGGTGGCGGATTCTCTCTCGTCCTCCTCGACGACAGACTCATCCGCTCCGGCCAATTCAACCGAGTGCGCGTGCTCTAACGCCTGGGCCGCTTCGCGCGCCTGCCGTCGGGTCAGTGGCGGCTGGCTGTTGCCCAACGTCATACCACGCTCCGATACAGATGGTGCTTTGAAATGTACTGAACGACCCCATCAGGGACGAGGTACCAGACCGGGAAGCCCCGTTTCACCCGCGCCCGGCAGTCAGTAGACGAAATGGCCAGAGCCGGGACCTCCAGTAAGCTTACGTCCTGGTTCGGCAATCCCGAAACGCTCAACTCATGTCCCGGACGACTCACAGCGACGAAGTGCGCCAATTCCCAGAGCTCTCGTACGTCTTTCCAGCCCAGAATCTGGCTGATCGCGTCGGCACCGGTGATGAAGAACAGCTCCGCATCCGGCCGTTCCGTGTGCAGATCGCGAAGGGTGTCTATTGTGTACGTCGGCCCCTCACGGTTGATATCCACCCTGCTCGTGGTGAACCGGGGGTTCGACGCCGTGGCGATCACCGTCATCAGGTAGCGGTGTTCACTCGACGTTACCCCGGACTTCTGCCACGGTTCACCCGTGGGAACGAAGATAACTTCATCAAGGTCGAAACTCTGCGCGACCTCGCTGGCCGCCACGAGGTGCCCATGGTGAATGGGGTCGAACGTACCGCCCATCACTCCAACGCGTCGGCGACGCTCCTGCGTCATATACGACTGCTCACGTGGTACCGATATCCGGCTAGTGGCCGCTGTGTCCGGAAACGCCGCCGTGCGCGGCCGCATAGGCGTCGGCCTTGGCGCTGTGACGGTTTGCCACGTCGCGGAAGCTCCACAGCACAATACCGAGGGCCAGGAACAGCACGAAGGCAACGGCCGGGTATGCCCACAGGGGCAGGGGCAGTTCCACGTGTCCGGCTTCGGCCAGAACTGCGGTCACAAACGACATGGGTTCTCCATTCACACAAAAGTGGGGCTTTCACCACCGCCAACAGTCTAGTGCGGGCTAGGCGCGAACCTGACCCGAGCCACGCACGATCCATTTGGTGCTGGTGAGCTCGGTCAGGCCCATCGGCCCGCGGGCGTGCAGCTTCTGCGTGGAGATTCCCACCTCGGCACCGAAGCCGAACTCGGCTCCATCCGTGAACCTCGTGGACGCGTTCACCATGACGGAAGCTGAATCCACCTCATTGAGGAACCGCTCGGCGTTCCCGAGGTCGTTTGTGATGATCGATTCCGTGTGGCCCGTGGAGTAGCGCCGGATGTGCGCGATGGCCTCATCGAGAGAGTCGACGATGGCCACGGAAACGTCGAGGCTCATGTACTCCGTGCTCCAATCCTCGTCCGTGGCAGCGACAGCTGAGGGGTACAGCGCACGCACGCGAGCATCCGCATGTATGGTCACACCGGACTCGGTGAGCCGGTCAAGTACCCCCGGAAGCACGCGGGCCGCGGCTGTACGGTGAACGAGAAGGGTTTCGAGGGCGTTGCAGACACTCGGACGCTGCACCTTGGAGTTATGCACGATATCGATCGACCACTGCTCGTCGGCGCTCTCGTCTAGGAAGATGTGAACGACGCCCGACCCGGTCTCGATCACGGGGACCTTGGCCTGGGTGACCACGGTGCTGATCAGGTTAGCGCTGCCACGCGGGATGAGAACGTCGACGTATCCACGGGCCTGCATGAGCTCCGTCGCGCCCGCACGGCCGAACGGGTCGATGGTCTGAACGGCCTCCCGCGGCAGCCCCACGGACGCGATGGCGTCCTGCACGAGCGCCACCAGCACGCGGTTGGTGTTTTCGGCGGCGGAACCGCCCCGGAGCACGACGGCGTTTCCACTCTTGAGGGCGAGTGCGGCCAGATCAACGGTGACGTTCGGGCGAGCCTCGTAGATGACACCGATCACGCCGAACGGAACGCGCACCTGCGTGAGCTTGATGGCGTTAGGCATGGTGCTTCCGCGAACGACCTCACCGACCGGATCAGTGAGAAGGGCGATCTGCTCGACTGCATCGGCCAGGGCGGCGACACGTGCCTCATCGAGGGCAAGACGGTCCAGCAGACCGGCCGTGAGGCCGTTCTCGGCTCCGGCTGCCAGGTCGTCACGGTTCGCAGCGAGGATCGAATCGACGTTCCTGCGCAGGTGATCCGCGAGAGCAGTGAGACCAGCGTTCTTGAGCGCGGTGGGCGCAGAAGCAAGCACGATTGACGCGCTGCGGGCGCTTTCGAGGGTGGGGGTGAGCTGGACATCGGGAAGTACAGGCTGCAACATCTGGTCAGTTTACCAAACGCGGCGAAATGGTGCGTCCGCAGGTTCGAACCACGTTCCCACGCGCTCCCCGCGCAGGGCTGACGCCGCCAGGGGCGTCGCCGTGACGAGCACGCCGGTGCCTGCCGCCGCAGCCAATCGCGCCGCTGAAACCTTTGTACTGGCTCCCCCGGTGCCCACCCCGTTGACCGATGTCGAGCCGAATTCCATGCCGGGCAGGGGGTCCCCGGGCGCGACGTAGGAAATCCGCTCGGCTCCGGGCAATTCCGGGGGCCGCGTGTATAGGGCGTCCACGTCACTCAGCAACAACAACAGGTCCGCGCCGATCAACGCGGCAACGAGCGCGGCCAGGCGATCGTTGTCACCGAAGCGAATCTCATGCGTGGCCACCGTGTCGTTCTCGTTGACGATGGGGAGGATACCCAGATCCAGCAACCGATCCATGGCACGTTGGGCATTGCTCCGCGGCGTCGCGTTGTCAAGATCACCCGCGGTCAGGAGCACCTGGCCGGCGACGATGTCATAGCGGTCGAGGCTGTTCTGGTACCGCGAGATGAGCAAGCTCTGGCCGACAGACGCCGCGGCCTGTTGCGTCGCCAGATCGGTCGGACGGTCACCCAGCTTCAGATACGGCATACCGGTGGCAATGGCCCCCGACGACACGAGTACGACCTCGGCCCCACGACCGTGGGCCAGGGAGAGGGCGTCGACAAGCGGCCCGATCTGGTCGATGTTGTCACCGCTGATTGATGATGAGCCGACTTTGACGACGATGCGCGACGCAGAGGACACCTGTTCGCGCGACAGTGAATTCACGGCGGTAACGCCCTCCCGGCCCCGTATCACTCCGATTTGGCAGCCTCGCGAAGCCTACACGAGAGCGACCACTACGTTTCATGGAGCTCGTGCGGGTGATCCATAGGCGTTAGAGCAGCGCGCGCTCGTCTTCGCCTTCGACCGGCTCGAACCAGGTTCCCACGTGCTCTCCACGCAGGGCCGCCCCGGCCAGTTCCGTCGACGTCACCAGAACGGCGGTGCCTGCGTTGGTAGCCAGGCGAGCCGCCACAACCTTTGTGCTCGCTCCCCCGGTGCCCACTCCGGTGGCTCCGCTCGAGCTGAATTCGAAGTCGGTCAAGGGATCGTCGGCTGCGATCACGTCAAGCTTCTCGGAACCGGGAAGGTGCGGAGGCTTTGTGTAGAGGGCGTCGACATCGCTGAGCATCACGAGAAGATCCGCGCTGATGAGGGTTGACACGAGCGCCGCGAGACGGTCGTTGCTTCCGAACCGCAGCCCGTACACGGCAACGGTGTCGTTCTCGTTGACGACCGGAAGAATCCGCAGGTCGAGCAGACGGTTGAGCGCACGGCGGGTATTGCTGCGATGCGGCTCGTTGAGGAGATCCCCTTCGGTGAGCAGAACGGTACCCGCAGCGATTTCGTATCGGTCGAGGCTCTCCTGATAGCGGAAGATCAGCACATTCTGGCCCACCGCCGCTGCCGCCTGCTGGGTCGCCACGTCGTTGGGACGCTCCTCCAGATCCAGAAATGGCATGCCGGTGGCCACCGCCCCGGAGGAAATGAGCACAACTTCAGTGCCTCGGCCGTATGCCTCTGCCAGCGCATCCACGAGCGGCGTGATTTGGTCGGAGTTCTCACCGCTGATCGATGATGATCCCACCTTAACCACGATGCGTTTCGCGGATGCGACCTGGTCGCGCTTTAAGCCAATCACTGCTAATCCTCTTTCGTTGGTCCGTCGGTTTCTACTGGTGCACTTCCGGAGCGCACGTCTTCGTTCTGCTCTTCTTCACCGGTCTGCCACATGCCGGCTTCTCGTTCACGAACCATCTCGGCGCGAGCGGATGCCTTGGCATCCATGCGGCCGAAGTAGGCTTCGCGACGTTCGTTACTCGTACGTCGCTTGGATTCGTCGATGCGGGTGTCGGTCCCGCGCGGGGCGGTGATGAGTTCCGCCGTCGAGGTCAACGTGGGCTCCCAATCGAAGACGACACCGTGACCGGGCCCGATGATGACCGTCGAACCGGCGATGGCTCCGGCCTTGTACAACTCGTTCTCGACGCCGAGCTTGGCCAGGCGATCCGCCAGGAAGCCAATAGCCTCGTCATTGGTGAAGTCGGTCTGCTGGATCCAGCGTTCCGGCTTCGCTCCCAGAATACGGTAAATATTGCCGAAGGACCCACCCTCCACGCGCACGGTGAAACCGCCGTCATCGACAGCCTTCGGACGAATGATGATGCGAGGCTTCTTGGCCTCCGCGGCCGCCGTCTCGACACGGCCCTTCTCCACGACCTCGGCCAGCGCATAACTGAGCTGGCGGAGTCCCTCGTGGGTGACCGAGGAGATCTCGAAAACGCGGTAGCCGCGCGCTTCGAGGTCGGCCTTGACGAAACCGGCCAGCTCGCGCCCTTCCGGAACGTCGATCTTGTTCAGGGCGACGAGCTGGGCGCGCTCGAGAAGCGGCCGCTGCCCCTCCGGAACCGGGTAGGCAGCCAGCTCGCCGAGAATGACGTCGAGATCGCTGATCGGATCGCGGCCCGGCTCGAGAGTGGCACAATCCAGCACGTGCAGAAGGGCGGTGCAGCGCTCCACATGACGAAGGAATTCGAGGCCGAGCCCCTTGCCTTCGCTGGCGCCTTCGATGAGTCCGGGGACGTCGGCGATCGTGTAGCGACTCTCCCCTGACTCCACAACACCGAGGTTGGGGTGCAGGGTCGTGAAGGGGTAGTCGGCGATCTTGGGCTTGGCCGCGGACATGGCCGCGATCAGGCTGGACTTGCCGGCCGAGGGATATCCCACGAGCGCTACGTCGGCCACTGTCTTGAGCTCGAGGTACACGGAGCCCTCGAAGCCGAGCGTACCGAGCAGGGCGAAGCCGGGAGCCTTGCGCTTGGTCGACGCGAGGGCGGCGTTGCCGAGGCCACCCTGACCGCCGGGCGCGACGATGAGTCGCAACCCTGGTTCGTTCATGTCGAGGAGTTCATTACCCTCGGAGTCCTTGACGACGGTTCCGAGAGGAACCATCAGCTCGCGGATCTCACCGTTGTAGCCGTTACGGTGGTCCCCCATGCCGGGACCGCCGTTGTCGGAGCTGCGGTGCGGCGAACGGTGGTATCCCAGCAGCGTCGTCGTGTTCGGATCTGCGACGAGAACCAGATCTCCGCCGCTGCCGCCATTTCCACCGTCGGGTCCGGCGAGAGGCTTGAACTTTTCACGCTTTACCGAGACACAGCCGTTTCCTCCGTTACCCGCTCGCAAATGCAGCGTCACGTGGTCAACGAATGTCGCCATGAAGTGGCCCCTTTCAGGTGGCGTGAAATTTAAGTCTGAAAACACGTCAGGGCGGACCGAGGCCCGCCCTGACGTTCAAAGCTGGATGCCTACTCGGCAGCCACCACGATGTTGATGACCTTGCGGCCACCCTTTGCGCCGAACTCAACGGAGCCACCGGCAAGAGCGAAGAGAGTGTCATCCCCGCCACGGCCGACGTTGACGCCCGGGTGGAAGTGGGTGCCGCGCTGGCGAACGATGATCTCGCCCGCTCCGACAACCTGACCACCGAAGCGCTTCACGCCGAGGCGCTGAGCATTGGAGTCACGACCGTTGCGAGTGGAACTCGCACCTTTTTTGTGTGCCATCTGTTCTTCTCCTGGCCTTAGACGATGCCGGTAACCTGAACGCGAGTGAGCTCCTGACGGTGCCCCTGACGCTTCTTGTACCCGGTCTTGTTCTTGAACTTCTGGATGACGATCTTCGGGCCGCGGAGGTTGTTCAAAACCTCGGCAGTCACCTTGACCTTGGCCAGCGACGTTGAGTCAGAGGTGATCTTGTCGCCGTCGACGAGAAGCACGGCGGCCAGCTCGACGTTGCCGTCCTTGTCAGCCTTGATTCGGTCCATCGTGACGATGGTACCGACCTCTACCTTCTCCTGCCGCCCTCCGGCGCGCACAACTGCGTAAACCACTTTACGTACCAATCTCTGGGAGGCTGTGAAGCCCCGATTCCTAATTACTGGAAAAGTAATTACTGGAAAAATACTGCCTGAAAAATTCAGGCTTGGAAATTTGCTGGGATGAACGGGCCGGGTTGGCCCGTCGAAATCAGAAAACCGTGGTGCTCATGTCTAAAATACTCAACGCACACCAAGGGATGACTTTACCTGATCCCACCCCCGTGGTCAAACTGTAGCCACGGCGAGTCGCCACGGAAAGCACTCGTAAACTTTCATCATGGCCGTACTTATAGACCAGCCTAGCTGGCCCGCGCATGGAACTGTTTGGTCGCACCTCGTGAGCGACGTCTCACTCGCCGAATTGCATGCCTTCGCTGAGGCGGCGAAGATCCCCCCTCGGAGCTTTGACCTCGACCACTACGACGTTCCTGCGGCTCGCTACGACGACCTGGTCGCGGCCGGGGCGCTACCCGCGACCTACAGGGAGCTGGTGACCCGACTGCGCGCGAGTGGCCTGCGGGTGAGTATGCGCGAGCGCCGAGGTCGCTGAACCGGGGCAACCAGAGATCCCCACTCGCCCCTTAAGGCCCAGGTGCCCGGTCACCGGCCAGCCCGGCCGACCTGACGGTGAGGGCCAACCCGGCACAGGCAGTGGTCTGAGATCCTGTCACCGGGCTGGCACGGGCGTCTGAATCGAGGCGTGGCCGTCAACGGGGCACCGTGCTACGCACGACGGCGCCAGGGGCTGACCCCTGGCGCCGTTCATGTTCTGCTGGTGTTACGGGTTGTGAGTGTCCTGCACCGGCAGGACAACCGGCTGAACGGTGGATCCGCCCGCCGTCGTGACGCGGCGGCTGCGCGAGCGTCCCTGACCGGGCTGCTTCGGTTCCGGCAGTGATTCCAAAACCGAGTCCAGCAGCTGGTCGGTGATCTGCTTGCTCGCCCGACGATTGTTGCGAGAGGACTTCTTGATGGGGATATCGAGAATCGCCACCGATTCAGTGTCGGAATCATCCGCCGCTACCTCGGGGGCAGCGACGACGACGGCTGCCTGAGGCGATTCGACCAGCGCGGCCGGCACGATTTCGACACGATCGGGGGCCTCGGCCTTCATGGCCTCGGTAATCACGGGAATCGACCCCGTGCGGGTAATCGTCCGGGCGGCAATCAGCGCGAGGGCGTTCTTGGCGTCCTCGGTGATTCCGTGCGTACCGTTGCCGGTCTTGGTGGAATCGGCTGTGCCGGCTTCACGGCCACCGCCCACGCCGGAACCGTTCGCGGCGCTGGCGCCACCGTGGTTGCCGCCGTTGCCGCTGTTTCCGTTGCCGTTTGACTTGCTTCGCGGGCGGCGCTCCTGGGGCGGCTGCGCCGTCTGTCGGTGCTTCGTGACCGGGTCATGGTGGATGATGATTCCCCGGCCGGCGCAGGCCTCGCAGTTTTCGCTGAAGGATTCGATCAGGCCAAGCCCGAGCTTTTTACGAGTCATCTGCACGAGGCCGAGTGAGGTCACCTCAGCCACCTGGTGCTTGGTACGGTCACGACTCAGGCATTCGATCAGGCGCCGCGACACGAGGTCGCGGTTGGTCTCGAGCACCATGTCGATGAAGTCCACCACGATGATTCCACCGATGTCGCGCAAACGCAGCTGGCGCACGATTTCTTCGGCGGCCTCGAGGTTGTTCTTGGTGACCGTCTCCTCGAGGTTGCCGCCGGAGCCGACGAACTTCCCGGTGTTCACGTCGACAACCGTCATGGCCTCGGTGCGGTCGATAACCAGGGATCCACCGGATGGCAGCCAGACCTTGCGGTCAAGAGCCTTCTCGATCTGCTCCGAGATGCGGAACTCGTCGAAGGCGTCAGTCTCGCTGACGTGATTCTCCACACGCTCGACGAGATCGGGAGCGACCTGTCCGAGGTACGTTTCGATCGTCCGGCGCGAGTCCTCACCGGACACGACCATCCGGGCAAAGTCCTCGTTGAACACGTCGCGCACGATCTTGATGAGCAGGTCTGGTTCGCTGTGCAGCTCGGCGGGTGCCGTTGCTGTCTCCACGAGGGCGGAGATGGCTGCCCACTGGGCGGTGAGCCGGTTCACGTCGACCGTGAGTTGCTCGTCCGTTGCTCCTTCGGCGGCGGTGCGCACGATCACGCCCACGTTCTCGGGCAAGACCTCCTTGAGGATCTTCTTCAGACGGGCCCGTTCCGTGTCGGGCAGTTTGCGGCTGATGCCGTTCATCGACCCGTTAGGTACGTAGACGAGGTAGCGGCCGGGCAGCGACACCTGACTCGTCAGGCGCGCCCCCTTGTGACCGATCGGATCCTTCGTCACCTGCACGAGGACCTTGTCCCCTGGCTTGAGCGCGAGTTCGATGCGGCGCGGCTGATTCGCCGTTCCCGAGTTCTCGGCGGCGGCATCCCAGTCCACCTCGCCGGAGTAGAGCACGGCATTGCGTCCGCGTCCGATGTCGACGAAAGCCGCCTCCATGCTCGGCAGGACGTTCTGAACACGACCGAGGTACACGTTTCCGATCAGGGACGCATCCTGATTCTTCGCCACGTAGTGCTCGACCAGCACACCGTCTTCCAAGACGCCGATCTGGATCTTGTTGTGCTTGGCGCGCACAACCATAAGTCGGTCGACTGATTCGCGGCGGGCGAGAAACTCAGCCTCTGTGATGACGGGACGACGACGTCCCGCGTCGCGACCGTCGCGGCGGCGCTGCTTCTTGGCCTCGAGACGGGTGGACCCCTTGATGCGCTGCGGCTCCGTAATGAGCTCGGGCTCGCGCGGGGCTCGCACCTTGACCACAGTGTTTGCCGGGTCGTCCGTTCCGGAGCGTCCTTCATCCCCTGTGCGGCGACGTGCTCGGCGACGAACCGTCGTCGTCTCTTCGTACTCGTCATCGTCGTGCCCGTTGTGTCCACGATCGTTCGTACGTTCATCAGATCGGCTACCCGAGCGAGCCGGAAGCGGCTGAATATCCGGGGCCTGGAACAACAGCGACGTTGAGGGGCGGCGGATGGGAGGTACCGTGACGGCCTGGTCGGACGCCGTGTCTGCTGTCGATGAATCCGGGGAAACGATGTCGGTCACTGTGGTGTCCTGATTCTGCGCCGACGCGAGGTTCGGCACCGTTGCCGGTGCCTGCTCGGGGGCTGGGTCGGTGAACGCGCTGGGCGCGTCCACGTTCTGAAGTTCGTGGGTGGACATCTCCGCTTGGGTCACCGCAGGTACTGAGGGCGCCTGACGTATTGTCGGCGCTTTTCTCATCGTGCGTCGCGAGCCAAAGATGCCCCGGCGTTTCTTGTTTTCGTTTTCTTCCACCATTACTGGTGTGCTCCTTGACCGGTGTAGGCGACCGCGCCACCCATCCGGTTACTCTCTCGTGCGGCACCCTCGCCTGAGCGAACATGCCGCGAATTTTCTGACTACGTGCGCAACCGGCTCTTGGCTCTGGTTGCTAATACCTTTGGTCGTGCGACCAATGAATCTGGGCCTGTACTGCCCAATAAGACTAATCTGGCGTCTGCTTGAGCGCGGCTCAACGACTACGACCGATTATCGCATGTATTCATCAGGGAAGCGTGCGAGGCACGTGACATAATCCGAAGGTGTTAGTGACAGAGCGTTATCACCGCCCCACGGGGCTAGCCATCTTCCTCATCATCGCCGGGGCCATCGGCTTCGCAGCCGCTTTTGCACTCACCCTCGACAAAGTGCATATGTTGGAGAATCCCGACGCTCAGCTTTCCTGCAATTTCAGCGTTTTGATCGGGTGCAGCACGAATCTGGCATCCTGGCAGGGCGCCCTCTTCGGCTTTCCCAACCCGCTCATCGGACTCGCCGCGTGGAGCGTCGTCATCACCATCGGTGTCGCCATCCTGGCCGGCGCCCGATTCGCACGCTGGTTCTGGATCGGTTTCAACGTGGGAGTGACGGGGGCGATCATCTTCGTGATCTGGCTGATCGGCCAGAGCATCTTCGTCCTCGACGTGCTGTGCCCCTGGTGCATGGTGACGTGGTCCGTGACCATCCCCAGCTTCCTGGCGGTCACCTTCTACAACCTGAAAACCGGTCACATTCCTGCGCCGGCATCCGTTCGTCGGGTCGCGGAGCACGCGTATTCCTGGCTGTTCGTCATCACGATTGCGTGCTACATCGTCTTTGCAATCGTCGCCCAGGTCAACATGGGCGTGTTGGCGAGGCTGTAGGCCCACACGCCCATGATCATGAGCTCCCGTGACCGACGCTAGCCGGTGACGCAGCAGGACGAATCGACTCCTAGTCGAACCACAGCGCGAGCTCCCGGGCGGCCGACTCCGGTGAATCTGAACCGTGCACGAGGTTCTGCTGCACCTTGACACCCCAGTCACGGCCGAGATCGCCGCGGATGGTTCCCGGAGCCGCCGTCGTGGGGTCGGTCGTTCCGGCCAGCGCGCGGAAGCCCTCGATGGCGCGGTTACCCGTGATGCGGAGCGCCACGATGGGACCACTCTCCATGAATTCAACGAGCGGCTGGAAGAAGGGCTTGCCCTCGTGCTCCGCGTAGTGCGCGGTGAGGAGGGTGCGGTCCGCCTGCACAAGCTTCACATCAACCAGGGAGTATCCCTTGGCTTCAATCCGACGCAGGATCTCTCCGGTCAGGTTACGGGCTACGCCATCGGGCTTGACCAGGACGAGGGTTTCTTCGATCGGGTTCATGAGGCTTCCTTCTGGTTGTCTATCCGGGTGCCGTTGATCATGCAGTAGGCCCACATGGCGGCAAAGAGTGCTCCGACAAAAAACATGGCGGGTGTGATGAAACCGGTGGCGATGACGATGGCCTGGAGCGCCCAGCCGACCGGATACGACCAGCTGTAACGCAACAATCCGATGAGCGCAACCATGGAGAGAACCAGAACGGCTCCTCCGCCGAGGGCGACGAACGGGGGCACCGCGTTGAGGCCGTAGGTCACCAGAGCCGCGAGGAACACGACAATGGTCTCGAAGCCCAGCACGATGGACGCGAGCGAGCGCTTCACAGACCGCGGGCCACCACGACGTGCGCGGGGAGCGGGTTCGTCGGATTGCATGGCATCCGTCACTTCTTCATCCATTCACCGGCGTCGGCGAGGGTCAGGACCTCACCGACGAGGGTGATGGAACCGGTGACGATCACCGCGCGCTTGGGCTTCTCGGCTGCCCATTCACGGGCATCGTCGAGAGCCTGGGCGGGGTTCTCGAACCGGAAGGTGGCATCTTCACTCGTGCACTCGGCGACCATGTCGGCCAGAGTATCAACCGAAACCGACCGTTCGGAGTGCGACTGCGTGACGTGGAACCGGGTGACGCGCGGTGCGAGTGCTTCGATGATCCCCCTGGTGTCCTTGTCGGCGAGGATTCCCACCACGGCCACGATCTCCTCGAAGTCAAAGTACTCGGCCAGGGCAGCGGACAGGGCCGCCGCACCATGCGGGTTGTGCGCCGCGTCGACGAAGACCGTGGGGTCGGTGCCCACCAGCTGGAGGCGTCCGGGAGACGTGGCAGCGCCGAGTCCCTCGGCGAGCACGTCTCCCACGAGCGCCTGGGATCCTCCGCCCAGGAACGATTCAACCGCGGCAATCGCGAGAGTCGCGTTCTGCGCCTGATGCGTGCCGTACAGCGGCAGGAAAAGCTCCGAGTAGGTTCCGGCGATGCCCCGTACGGAAATGACCTGGCCGCCCACAGCTACCTTGCTCTCCAGAAGCTCGAAGGACTCGCCCTCCACCGCGAGTGTCGACTCGGTCAAACGGACGGCGCGTTCGATCTCAGAACGCGCCTCCGTGTGCTGCGCTGCAGACACAACCGCGGCAGCCGGCTTGATGACGCCGGACTTCGTGCGTGCGATCTCGCCAATGGTGTTGCCCAGCCGGGACGTGTGGTCGAGAGCGATCGGAGTGAACACGGCAACCTGGCCATCCGCGACGTTGGTGGAATCCCATTCGCCCCCCATGCCCACCTCGATCACGGCAACATCGACGGGTGCGTCAGCGAAACACGCGAAGGCCAGCACGGTCAGCGCCTCAAAGAAGGTGAGCGCCCCCTCGCCCGCCGCGACGAGTTCTGAATCGACCATGTTCAGATAGGGCTGGATGTCGTCCCAGTTCGCGGCAAGGTTCTCGTCGGCGATGGGCTGGCCGTCGATCATGATGCGCTCGTTCAATCGCACGAGGTGCGGGCTGGTCAGCAGACCGGTGCGCAGGTCGTAGGCGCGCAGAATGCTCTCGGCAATGCGACTGGTGCTCGTCTTGCCGTTCGTACCTGCGATATGAATGATCGGGTATGACCGCTGCGGGTCGCCGAGCAGGTCCAGGGCCCGGCGGGTCGGCTCGAGGCGCGGCCGCGGGGAGCCCTCCCCCACGCGCATCAGCAAGGCCTCGAAGACGGCGTCGCCGGCCTCCCGTGAAGCGTCATCCGGTTCGGAGGGTTCGTTGATTTCGCTCTGCTCTTCGGGTTCACCGAGGTCACCGAGCGTGCTCGCGTCGAAGTCCTCCGGCTCGTTCGGGTGCTCGTTCAGGTCAGACATCATCGACTCCGTTCACGCGGGAAACAGCCACCAGGACCGGTCCGCGGTTGACATAGTGGGCCGCTTCAAAGCGCACGTAGTGCTCCACCGGAGCGCCGACAAAGGATTCCAGCCACTCAGACGGGAGAGCAGTCGGTACGTCACCCTGCGACGGGCGGTGGGTCGTGAAAGCGGTCGCGAGGGTATCCCCGGCGACATTGACGTTCGGCGCGAGGTCAAAGACGGTCGCGTCGAATTCGTCGAGGAAAACGAGGTTGAGACGGATACGATCGCTGACGTCGAATCCGGCGGACTTCCGGGTGTCCTGCACGGCACGGATCAGGTCGCGGGCAAAACCCTCGGCCTCCAATTCGGCCGTGGTCGCCGTATTCAGCAGAACGAACCCTCCGCCGGGCAGGAGCGCGAGCGCGGTATCCGTCTCGCCGGCCGCTCCCGCCTGCAGCGACAACTCGAACTCACCCGTGGCCAGTTCGATGCCGCCGGCCGTCACCACGCCGTCCGCTTCAGTCCAGTCGCCGACGCGGGCGGCCTGAATGACCTGCTGCACACGCTTACCGAGACGTGGTCCGGCCGCCCGCGCGTTGACGACGAGACGGCTCGTCACACCGTAGGATGCTGCGCTGTCATCGGCCAGCTCGACCAGATCGACGGTCTTCACGTTGAGCTCACTGCGCAGGATTCCGTCGAACTCGGCCAGGTCCGAGGTGCGCGTGGTCACCACCGTGAGTGTGGCAAGCGGCAGGCGCACGCGGAGAGAAGCCTGTTTGCGCAAGGACAGAACGGTGGAACTGATCAGGCGCACCTGGTCCATCGTCGCGACCAGATTGTCATCTGCCGGGAAAAGCTCGGCGTCCGGCCAATCGGTGAGGTGCACGCTGCGCCCGCCTGTCAGTGACTGCCAGATCCGCTCGGTCACGAGCGGCAACAGCGGGGCCGTGACCCGGCAGACGGTCTCGAGCACGGTGTAGAGCGTGTCGAACGCCTCGCCGCTGGTCGCTTGGGTCGAGCTTGTCGAGGCCGTTGTCGAGACCTCGGCCCCGCCCCAGAAACGGTCGCGGGATCGGCGGACGTACCAGTTCGTCAGCACATCGGTAAAGTCCCGCACGCGGGCGGTGGCCACCGTGCTGTCGAAGGCTTCGAGGTCTGCGGCAACATCGATGATCAGATCGCGCGTTTTGGCCAGGAGGTAGCGGTCGAGCACGTCGGTGGAGTCGGTGCGCCACTGCGCGTCGTACCCGTCAGATCCGTCCGCGCCGGATGCATTCGCGTACAGCGAGAAGAAGTACCAGGTGCTCCACAGAGGCAGCATGACCTGGCGGGCCGCTTCACGGATGCCCTCCTCGGTGACAATGAGGTTGCCGCCGCGCAGAACGGGTGAGCTCATCAGGAACCAGCGCATGGCATCGGAGCCATCCCGGTCGAAGACCTCATTGACGTCGGGGTAGTTGCGCAGCGACTTGCTCATCTTCTGACCGTCGTTACCGAGCACGATGCCATGGCTGACCACGTTCTTGAACGCGGGACGGTCGAAAAGGGCGGTGGAGAGCACGTGCAGGAGGTAGAACCACCCACGCGTCTGGCCGATGTACTCCACGATGAAGTCAGCCGGGCTGTGATTCTCGAACCACTCGCGGTTCTCGAAGGGATAGTGCACCTGGGCGAAAGGCATCGAGCCGGAGTCGAACCACACGTCGAGCACATCTTCGATGCGTCGCATCGTGGACTGGCCGGTCGGGTCATCGGGATTGGGCCGGGTGAGCGCGTCGATATACGGGCGGTGCAGGTCGGTGGGACGTACGCCGAAATCGGCCTCAAGCTCGTCGAGTGAGCCGTAGACGTCGATGCGCGGGTAATCGGGATTGTCGCTCTTCCACACCGGGATGGGTGAGCCCCAGTAGCGATTGCGGCTGATCGACCAGTCCCGCGCATTGCCGATCCACTTGCCGAACTGGCCGTCCTTGACATTCTCGGGAACCCAGTTGATGTCCTGGTTCAGATCCACCATGCGATCGCGGAACTCGGTGACACCCACGAACCAGCTCGACACGGCCTTGTAGATGAGGGGGTTGCGGCAGCGCCAGCAGTGCGGATAGGAGTGCTCGTAGCTCGCCTGGCGCAGCAGACGCCCCTGGGACTTGATGAGCTGCGTGAGCGGGCTTGTTTGCATCGGACCACAGCTGGCCGGCGACCTCGTCGACATCGGACAGGAACTTACCGCCGTCGTCGAGGGAGAGAATGACGGGGATTCCGTAGGACTGGCAGACCATCTGGTCTTCCTCGCCGTAGGCGGGGGCCTGATGCACGATTCCCGTGCCGTCAGAGGTGGTGACGTAGTCGGCGAGCACGAAACGCCAGGCGTTCTGGGTGGCCCAGACGGTCTCGTCGGCGTAGTAGTCGAAGAGCCGATCGTAGGACACGCCCTCGAGCTCTCGACCGGAGACCGTGCGGGCGATCGCCGAGGTGGCATCCGCAGCGGATTCGTAGCCGAGGTCCTTGGCGTAGTTGCCCACCAAGTCGATCGCGATCAGGTATTCGGCGCCGAGAACCTCGGCTGTCCCACCGCCTTCGCGCTGCACTTCTGCGTCGGGCGTGCCGTTGGGTCCGGCCGGAACAACCGCATAAACGATGTCGGGTCCGACGGCGAGCGCGAGGTTGGTCGGCAGCGTCCAGGGGGTTGTCGTCCAGGCGAGGGCGCGGACTGCGGTGAGACCGAGGGCCTCCGCCTTGGCTCCCACGAGCGGGAACGTCACGGTGACGGTCTGATCCTGACGCATCTTGTAGACGTCGTCATCCATGCGGAGTTCATGGTTGGACAACGGCGTCTGATCTCGCCAGCAGTACGGCAGAACGCGGTACCCCTCATAGGCGAGTCCCTTGGTGTGCAGCTGCTTGAACGCCCAGATCACGGATTCCATGTAGGTGATGTCGAGGGTCTTGTAGTCGTTCTCGAAGTCCACCCAACGCGCCTGCCGCGTGACGTACTCCTCCCAGTCTTTGGTGTATTCGAGAACAGAGTCTCTGGCTACGGCGTTGAAGGCCGCGAGCCCCATCTTTTCGATCTCGCTCTTGTCGGTGATACCCAGTTTGCGCTCGGCTTCGAGCTCCGCGGGAAGACCGTGCGTGTCCCAACCGAAGCGCCGGTGAACCTGCTTGCCCCGCATCGTCTGGAACCGGGGAAACAGGTCTTTCGCGTAGCCGGTGAGCAGGTGGCCGTAATGTGGAAGGCCGTTCGCGAACGGAGGGCCGTCGTAGAAGACCCACTCCGGGGCATCCTCCCGATTGTCGATCGACGCCTGGAAGGTGCCGTCTTCCTTCCAGAAGGCAAGCACCTCGGACTCGAGCGTCGGAAAGTTCGGGGAGGGAACGATTTCCGCGCCGGGAGTCTGATCTGCCGTCGGGTCCTGACCGGCTGGGGGACGCTGAGACTTGGGATACACGATAGTTCTCCTGGTGGGGACGGGCTGCACTGCAACCCTGTGCCACGAGGACGAACGATTGGGGAGGAAATCGCCGCGGTACCACCTCGCTTGCCATCTCCGGGAGCTTCGGTGACGAGTATCCCGGGAATGACCGCTTGTTCAGAGGCTGTGACGGGCCCGGCCCGTTCGGCTCTAGTGGGCGGCCTCCCCAAGGAGACCGCTGTTCTGCCGAAGACTCACCGGTGATAGCCGGATCACTGTCGTTCCTGCCGATTCTACCGGAGTGCGCCGCAGGAACGCACTACTCGAGCCCGTAATCGTCGTCGAAGGTGGGAGCGCCCGTCGCGAGGTCCGTGGACTCATCCGGCGCCTCCTGCGGAGGAATGGTCTCAAACTTCACCGTCGAGTTCGGCGTGACCAGGAGGGCAACGTGGCTCCCGGAGACGCTGACCAGATCAACGAATCCCCCGCCGTGGTGCGCGGCCGCGGCGAGAGCCGACTTGAGCCCGGCAACGTCGTACCCGGCGGGAAGATGAAAGGAATCCGAGTTGATCGTCAGCCTGTGCGCCTGCATGTGGTTCCCATTTCCTGGTCTCGGCGCCGTTACGGCGACGAGGCTTCCAATATATGTACATCCTGCGGAAAAAGCTCCCCCTACGGTCGGAAAAGCCGCGCAGTCGTTCGCTTATCATGGATGTCGGTCCTATCTGCATTCGTAGCCGATAGATAAACAGCTTGTCCCGGCCGAACAAGTCGATGAAAGAGACGACATGCCCAATCGGCGTTCCCTTCCCCGTCTGCTCCGCGTCGCGGTTCCCCTGATCGCAATCGGACTGGTCGCGACCGGATGCTCATCGGTAACCGGCCAGCCACCCGTCGGCGATCCCGTGAGCGGAGGAACCCTGACCTACGCCTCCGGCGACGCCGAACCAACCTGTCTCGACCCGCATGTGGGAGGAAACTATCCGCAGGCTCTCGTCAGCGGACAGTACCTGGAATCGCTCGTTTCCCGGGACTCGGCGGGGACCATCATCCCGTGGCTGGCCGACTCATGGAAAGTCAGTCCGGATGGGCTGGCGTGGGAGTTCACGCTGCGGGACAAGGTATCTTTCACCGACGGCACTCCCTTCGACGCCGCGGCCGTGCAGGCCAATATCGCGCACGTGCAAGACCCGGCAACGGGTTCGTCCACCGGCTACCTCGCGCTCGGCAAGGTCACGAGTACCTCTGCGGTGTCCCCGAGCGTGGTGCGCCTCGTTCTGAGCGAACCCGACAGCGCACTTTTGGAGTCCCTGTCGCAACCGTGGCTCGCCATGGAATCGCCCACGGCCCTGCTGCGTAGCCAAGATGACAATTGTGCCTCGCCCGTCGGAACGGGGCCGTTCACGGTGGAAAGCTGGGTAAAACAGAGTGCGATCACGCTCGTGCGCAACGACGAGTACTCGTCGCCGCCCGAGGATTCAAGCCACCAGGGCGCCGCGTACCTCGACTCGATCATCTGGCGTTTCATTCCGGATTCCGCATCGCGCTATGCGGCCCTGCAGGCCGGCGAGGTCGACGTGATCGACAATGCCCAGCCGGATACGATCACCCAGGCCGAGCTGACCAAAACGATCCAGCACCTTGACGCCCCGCGCCCGGGCGCGTCGAACCGCATCGAACTCAATTCCGGGAAGGCACCATTCAAGGATCCTCTCGTTCGTGAGGCCTTCATCCGCTCGGCGAATGTGGACGATGCCGTGTCGAGCCTGTTCATGGGAACGACGAGTCGTTCGAACTCCGCGTTGTCCAGCGTCGAACCCCTCGCCCTGCAGCGCTCCGACCTGTTCGAGTACAGTCCCGCCGCTGCCGATCAGCTCCTTGACGCCGCGGGTTGGAAGACACGTGATTCCGAGGGATACCGCGTCAAGGCGGGCACTCGCCTTTCCGTGGAGTTTCCGGTAAGCACGAACCAGTCCATTCCCGCTGAGCAGTCCCTTTTTGAGCAAATTCAGGCGACGGCCAAGGAAACCGGCTTTGAGGTGAAGCTCGCTCCCATGGACCTGTCCAGCTGGTACGGCGCCCTCGCCGCCAACGACTACGACGCCGTGAGCGCCCCGTACACCAAGGTCGGCCCCGATGTGCTGAGGATCCTCTACCATTCAGACGGAATCACCCCAGCGCCGAGCGGGTACTTCGCCAACCTCGCGCAGGTGAACGACCCGGAGATCGATGCGCTGCTGACCGAGGCGGCCCGGGTCTCGGATGCCGGCCAGCGCGGGGCCCTCTACGCGGACGCACAGGAGCGGATTTTGACCGGTTACTACATCCTTCCGCTGTACGACCAGCAGAATCACTTTCTGCTCAGCACCGCCGTCGAGGGTGCTCGCGCGCTCCCCACCGTTTCGACGCCCACCTTCTATGACGCGTGGCTGAACCGGTAAGGCAAGCCCAGACGGGCGGAGATGCGGGGCGCCGGCTCCACAGTCGGCGCCCGGTGGCGCGGCGCCCTCCGGCCCGCGGGACACCGGCGGGACGCGCCTGGGCTCGGCTTGTTGTGACCCGAGTTCTCGGAGCGATCAGCGTACTGTGGGCCGTCGCAACACTCACATTCTTCGCCGTCCGGCTGATTCCTGGCGACCCAGCACAGGCGATTCTCGGGGGGCCTGGGTCCCAGGCCTCGACCGAAGCACTCGCCTCGGTGCGCGCCGAGTATGGCCTGGATCAACCACTCCTCGCGCAATACGTCGCTCAGCTTGGTCGACTGGCGACGGGCGATCTCGGCCGTTCGTACGCCCTCAACATGGATGTGGCTCCGCTCGTCATGGGCCAGCTCGGGGGGACTCTGCTGCTCGCCGGACTCTCGCTGGCACTCGCCTGGCTGCTCGCCCTCGCTCTGGCGATCTGGTCGACCCGCGGCGGACGGCTCGCCGCCCAAGTGGGCTCGGGGCTCGAAATCGTGTCGGCTGCCCTGCCGCATTTCTGGCTCGCTACCTCCCTCATTGTCGTCTTCAGCATGTGGTGGGGAGTCCTGCCCCCGATCAGCACGTCTGGCCCCGCCGGGCTCGTGTTACCCGTTGTCACCCTGGCCATCCCCCTCGCGGGGTTCCTCGGCCAGCTCATGCGCGAATCCCTTCTGACCGCCCTCGAATCGCCGTTCGTGCTCTCGGCCAGGGCCCGGGGCGAAAGCGAACACGGCGTGCGCTGGCTGCACGCGCTCCGTCATGCCGCCCTCCCCGCGATCAGCCTGTCCGGCTGGGCCTTCGGCTCGCTCATCAGCGGAGCCGTTGTCGTCGAAACCGTCTTCGCCCGCCCTGGCCTGGGGCGCACGCTGCTCAACGCTGTGACGGTTCGAGATGTACCGGTCGTCGTGGGCGTTGTGATGATCGTGGCGGTCGGTTACATCCTGATGACGGTCGCCACCGACGTGCTCTCCCGCATCATCGATCCGAGGTTGCGCCTCCCATGAGCGAACTCGAGATTCGAGCCGGCAGCCAGCGGGTAACCGGGCGCGACCGACGGCTGCGAGCCAACGACGTCGTGACCGGTCTGCTTGCCGTTTTTCTCCTGGTCGCCGCCCTCTCGCCGCATCTGGTCGCGCCCGGCGACCCGCTTGCGATCGACCCGCTCAATGCTTTCCGACCGCCCGCGTGGGCGCACGTCTTCGGCACCGACGAATCCGGTCGAGACCTCTACACTCGTGTCGTGCACGGCACAGGTAATTCGCTCACGATCGGCCTTGCCGCCACCGCGATCGGGCTGGGCCTGGGCACGGTGCTGGGCACCATCGCCGGCCTCTCGGGGCGACTGGTGGATTTCACCGTGAACCGTCTGCTCGAGGTGTTGTTCGCCTTTCCCGGACTCCTGCTCGCGCTCGTGTTCATCCTCGTCTTCGGCCCGGGAGTCGCCAGCGCAACCATCGCCGTCGGCTTGTCGACGGCGCCCGGATACGCCCGCATCATCCGTTCGCAGATCATCACGGTGCGATCCTCCGCCTTCATCGAGGCGGCCGTCGTGCAGGGGCTCAGCCAGCGCCGTATCCTGACCCGTCATCTGCTTCCCAATATCCTCACGCCCCTTCTGGTGCTCGGCACCCTCGGGATCGGGCAGGCGATTGTCTGGGCCGCGACACTCAGCTACCTCGGCCTCGGCGCCCAGCCTCCGGCGGCAGAGTGGGGTGCCATGCTTTCCGCGGGGCGCACGTACATCACCTCGGCCTGGTGGATGAGCTTCTTTCCGGGCCTGTTCATCGTGCTCACCGCCGTGACGGCCACCGTGCTCGGACGCAGCATCGAGCGACGGATGCGCCACGCATGAGCGTCACAGCTGCGTTCCCACTGTCCGTGCGCGATCTGAGCGTTTCCTTCGGTTCGACCACGGTGGTGAATTCCGTGTCATTCGAGATCGCCGCCGGGGAATGCCTCGCTATCGTCGGCGAATCCGGGTCCGGTAAATCGGTGACGGCCCGCAGCCTGCTGGGGCTGGCCGGCCCGTCCGCTCGGGTGACCGCCGGCGAGCTCGAGCTCGGCGGCCGCTCGGTGCTCACCCTCTCCGAGGCTGCCTGGCGCCGACGTCGCGGATTGGATGCGGGGCTTGTCCTGCAAGACGCGCTCGTCTCCCTCGATCCGCTTCGACCCATAGGTCGGGAAATCGGCGATTCCCTCCGGCTGCACACCACGATGAGCGCGGCCGCTCGAGGTCGCCGCGTGCTCGAACTCCTCGATGCCGTAGGCCTGCCGGAACCACAACTGCGTGTGCGTCAACGATCGGGAGAGATGTCCGGAGGCGAGCGCCAACGGGCACTCATCGCCGCCGCAATCGCGCTCGACCCTCCACTACTCATCGCCGACGAGCCCACCACCGCCCTCGACGTCACCATTCAGGCGCAGATCCTCGATCTGCTGGAGGACATCAAACGCCGCGGCACCGCCGTTCTGCTGATCAGCCACGACCTCGCCGTGGTCAGCCACATCGCCGACCGGGTCGCGGTAATGAGCAATGGCCGGTTCATCGAAACCGGTACCACCGCACAGATTCTGCGGGACCCGCGTGCAGAACATACCCGGCGGATGATCGCTGCCGTGCCTGCCGATAAACCTCGCGGCACTCGCCTGTCCCCGGGTGAGTCGCGTCGGCAGTCCGCACCCCGGTTGCGAGACAGGCCAGCCGAGAACACGGCTGCGCTCACGCCCGCGACGCCGGACATCGTGCTCGCGGCACAGGGTCTGACCAAAGCGTTCTCCCGGCCGGATGGCACCCGTGCCGATGCCGTGACGGATGTGTCCTTCGAACTCGAACGGGGCACCACTCTCGGTATTGTCGGAGAGTCCGGTTCCGGCAAGACAACGACCGCGCGACTGCTGCTGGCCCTCGCGACGCCAGACCGCGGCGAGGTTCGAGTGCTGGGGCAGGCCTGGACCACGCTGCGCGAGTCGGCGCGGCGACCGCTTCGAGCATCCGTTGGTGCCGTGTATCAGGATGCCCTGAGTTCGTTCGATCCGCGGCAGTCGGTGGCTGATATTCTTCGCGCGGCCACGGGGGAACGCGGGCAGGCTCGCGGGGCGGGTCCCCCCGCCCGAGTCCGTGAGCTGCTCGACGAGGTCGGTCTTGCTCTGGACGTGCTGAACCGGCGCCCGCTCCAGCTGTCCGGCGGCCAGCGTCAGCGGGTGGGGATCGCCCGAGCTTTGGCCGGCCGGCCGCAGATTCTCATCTGCGACGAGCCGGTGTCGTCTCTGGATGTGAGCGTGCAGGCACAGGTCCTCGACCTCCTCGACGATGTGCAGCGGGAACGAGGTTTGAGTCTCGTGTTCATTTCGCACGATCTGGGCGTCGTCCAGCATGTGAGCGACCGGGTGGCCGTGATGCAGTCGGGCCGTCTGGTGGAGCTCGGTACGTCGCAGCAGGTGCTCACCAATCCGGTCCATCCGTACACGCGCCAGCTCCTCGCGTCGGTGCCGCAACTGCGCTGACCCCCGAATGTCTGACATTTCTATTCGGTAACGATACGTCCAGCCGCTTCTCAGGCGAGGCCGCGTACCGTAGCTCTCGGAGTCCCCCCACTCCAAACGGTAGCCCCGGCACCTTGTACGCCTCCCCCCAGGCGAGAGGTGCCGGGGTACTTTCGTTTGCGGCGGAAGGCTGCCGCGAATGTGGCTCTGAACGCGGCATCCGGTAGATTGAAGGGGAACACTCAGGCACCTCACCAAAGACACGGTGCCGCACATACCGAACCGGAGAGTCATGAACCACGCTGACCGCGTCCCCGAAAAGCCTGCCCTCGAAGGGCTGGAAGCCAAGTGGGAGACCCGGTGGGATGCTTCCGGTACGTACCTCTTCGACCGCGAATCCGCGACACGGGAGTCGATCTACTCGATCGACACTCCCCCGCCCACGGCCTCCGGCTCGCTACACATCGGCCACGTGTTCTCCTACACGCACACCGACGTTGTCGCCCGCTTCCAGCGCATGCGTGGCAAGAACGTGTTCTACCCGATGGGCTGGGACGACAACGGGCTCCCCACCGAGCGGCGAGTGCAGAACTACTACGGCGTGCGTTGCGACCCCACGCTGCCGTACATCGCAGACTTCGTTCCGCCTTTTGAAGGTGGCGACGGCAAGAGCACCAAGGCCGCGGATCAGGTGCCAATCGGTCGCCGCAACTTCATCGAGCTGTGCGAGGTCCTCACCAAGGAAGACGAAAAGCAGTTCGAAGAGCTGTGGCGCACCCTGGGCCTGAGCGTCGACTGGACCCAGACCTATCGCACCATCGGCCAGGAGGCCCTGTTCACCTCGCAGCTCGCCTTCCTCGGCAACGTGGAGCGAGGCGAGGCCTACCAGGCCATGGCTCCGACTCTGTGGGACGTCACGTTTCGCACGGCTGTCGCTCAGGCCGAGCTCGAAGACAAGGAACAGGCCGCGGCCTACCACCGGGTCTCGTTCCACCAGGCCGACGGCCAGGTCATCGACATCGAGACGACGCGCCCCGAGCTGCTTCCCGCCTGCGTGGCCCTCGTAGCGCATCCGGACGACGAGCGCTACAAGCACCTCTTCGGCAGCACCGTGACCACCCCGGTTTTCGGCGTGGAGGTGCCGATCCTCGCGCACCACCTCGCACAGAA
Source organism: Cryobacterium sp. MLB-32 (assembly GCF_000738085.1). Classification (GTDB taxonomy): domain Bacteria; phylum Actinomycetota; class Actinomycetes; order Actinomycetales; family Microbacteriaceae; genus Cryobacterium. Next base: position 1,793 of record NZ_JPRS01000059.1, on the reverse strand, counting down.
GGACAAGGGCAGCGGAATCGCCATGATCTGCACCTTCGGCGACGTAACCGACGTGGTCTGGTGGCGTGAACTCGACCTGCCCAACCGTGCCATCATGGGCTTCGACGGACGCATCATCGCCGACGCGCCCGATGTGATCACCTCCGAGACCGGCCTCGCCGCCTACGCACAGCTCGCCGGCAAGACCGTGTTCGGCGCCAAGGCCGCCATGGTCACCCTGCTGCGCGAGAGCGGTGAGCTCGTGGGAGAGCCCAAACCCATCGTGCACCAGGTGAAGTTCTTCGAGAAGGGTGACAAGCCCCTCGAGATCGTGTCGACCCGCCAGTGGTATATCCGCAACGGCGCCCGGGATGAGACGCTGCGCGCTCGACTGCTCAAGCACGGTTCCGACCTGCAGTGGCACCCAGAGTTCATGAAGGTGCGCTACGAGAACTGGGTCAACGGCCTCACAGGCGACTGGCTGATTTCTCGACAGCGCTTCTTCGGCGTGCCCCTGCCCGTGTGGTATCCGCTGGATGCCGACGCGAACCCGATCTTCGACGCCCCGATCGTTGCGACGCGTGATCTGCTGCCCGTCGACCCGACCTCCGATGCTGCACCCGGGTACACGCAGGACCAGCGCGGGCAGGCCAACGGTTTCGTGGGTGAAGTCGACGTCATGGACACGTGGGCCACGTCGTCCCTCACCCCGCAGCTTGCCGGCGGCTGGGAACGGGACCCCGAGCTATTCGACCTCGTCTTCCCGTATTCCCTGCGTCCGCAGGGCCAGGACATCATTCGTACCTGGCTGTTCTCCACCCTGCTCCGCGCGGAGCAGCAGCATGGAAAGTCCCCGTGGCAGCACGCGGCGCTCTCCGGCTTCATCGTGGACCCCGACCGCAAGAAAATGTCCAAGTCCAAGGGCAACGTGGTCACCCCGGCCGACATGCTCGTGAAGCACGGCTCCGATGCCGTCCGCTACTGGGCCGCGTCATCGCGTCTGGGCACCGATGCCGCCTTCGACCCGCAGAACCCGACGCAGATCAAGATCGGCCGACGACTGGCGATCAAGATCCTGAACGCGAGCAAGTTCATTCACGGCTTTGACGGCTCCGCGGATGCCGACGTGACGGAGCCGCTCGATCAGAGCATGCTGGCTGGACTCGCCCTCGTGGTCGGACAGGCCACCAAGGCCTTCGAGAACTACGACCATGCCCGTGCGCTCGAGGTCACAGAGAGCTTTTTCTGGACGTTCTGCGACGATTACCTCGAACTCGTCAAGGAACGCTCCTACGGCGGGTCAGTTGAAGGCAAGGCGTCGGCCGTTGCCGCCCTCCGTACGGCGCTTTCGACCCTGTTGCGTCTTTTTGCCCCATTCGTCCCCTTCGCCACAGAGGAAGCGTGGTCCTGGTCCAACGAGGATTCCATCCACCGGGCTCCGTGGCCCGTCGTTTCGGAGCTGGTTTCGGAAGATTCCGCTGCTCCCCACGGCAACATCGCACTGCTCGATTTGGCCAGCCGGGCGCTGACCGGAATCCGACGCGGAAAGACGGATGCGAAGGCCTCCCAGAAAACCGAGGTCGAATCTGCTGTAATTAGAGGAACGGCACCAGAGGTCGGTCTGCTTGCGCTGGCCGCCGCTGATCTCAAAGCAGTTGGTCGGATCGATGAACTAATTTTTGTTGAGGGCAGCGAGTTGGCTGTGACCGACATTGTGTTCGCCACCGTGTCGGAAAGTTAGGAGCACCGCATGTCAGTACACGTACGCCCGCTGGGCGACAAGGATTTCTTTTCGTGGCTGGGCCTCTTCGAGG
>NZ_JPRS01000058.1 GCF_000738085.1 Cryobacterium sp. MLB-32 | reverse complement strand
TTTCGGCGCCACGTTCCTGATCTACTTCATGGTTTTCTCTCTTCCGGGAGACCCCATCGCTGCCCTCTATGGCGAGCGTCCCCCGTCGCCGGCCGTCATTGCCCAGATTCGCGCGGAGTACAACCTCGACAAACCGTTCATCATGCAGTACCTGCTCTACATCGGCAACTTCTTCCAGGGTGACCTCGGCACCACCTACTCGGGCCGATCCGTCTCCGATGTCATGGCCTCGGCATTTCCGATCACGGCACGTCTGGCCATGCTTGCCCTCGTCTTTGAAGCATTCTTCGGCGTCCTCGTCGGTCTCGTCGCTGGTCTCCGCAAGGGCAAGCTGTTCGATGCGAGCGCCCTTGTCGTGAGCCTGCTGCTGATCAGCGTGCCGACCTTCGTGATTGGCTTTGTGCTGCAATTTGTGTTTGGCGTTCAGCTCGGCTGGGCCCGCACCACCGTGAGCGGGGCCGCTCCGATCGACGAACTGATCTTGCCAGCGCTGGTGCTGGCATCCGTGTCGTTTGCCTACATTGTGCGCCTCACCCGGGCGAGCGTGTCCGACAACCTCAACGCCGACTTCGTGCGCACGGCAACGGCGAAGGGCATCTCGCGCCCTCGTGTTGTCACTGTGCACGTGCTGCGTAACTCTCTCGTTCCCGTGATCACCTTTCTCGGGGTCGACATTGGATCGCTCATGGTCGGGGCCATCGTCACCGAGGGAATCTTCAACATCAACGGAGTAGGCGGCACGGTCTTCAAGGCCATTCGCCTGGGCGAGGGACCGACCGTGGTCTCCTTCATCGCTGTCATGGTCGTGATCTTCGTCCTCGCCAACCTGCTCGTCGATCTGCTGTACGCAGCTCTGGACCCAAGGATCCGCTATGCCAAATAAGAACCAGAGCACGCAACCGCACTTCGTTGCAACGCTCGAAGACACCCCGTTGGTTGCCGTTGACCGCCTCGACGAAACAGCGAAAGCCCGCAGCACCTGGGCTGACGCGTGGGAATCAATGCGTCGCCGGCCCACTTTCTGGATCTCCTCCGGACTGATCCTGCTGATTGTCCTGGTGGCGCTCTTCCCCACCCTCTTCGCGTCGGTCTCACCGACCCAGTGCCAGCTTTCGGACAGCAACGGATCGCCGCAGTCCGGCCATCCGCTCGGATTCACCTTCCAGGGCTGCGATGTGTACTCGAGAATCATCCACGGTACCGGAGCCTCCGTGACCGTCGGAATGCTCGCTGCGGCGATCGTGACCCTGTTCGGCATTATCGTGGGAGCCCTTGCCGGTTACTACGGCGGTTTCCTCGACGGCATCGTGTCACGAATCGGCGACATCTTCTTCGCCGTTCCCACCGTGCTGGGCGCCATCGTGCTGCTCTCGGTGTTGCCCGACCGCACACCGGTGGTGATCGCGCTGGTCATCTCGATCTTCGCGTGGCCGCAGGTCGCCCGCATCATGCGCGGTGCCGTGCTGACCGCACGCAACTCGGACTACGTCGTCGCGTCGGTTGCGCTCGGAGTGTCGAAGTTCAAGATCCTGGTGCGGCACGTGGTTCCCAACGCGATCGCCCCCGTGATCGTGATCGCGACAGTTTCCCTCGGCACGTTCATCGTTGCGGAGGCTACGCTGTCGTTCCTGGGCATCGGCCTGGGCCCGGGCACGATGTCCTGGGGCCGCGACATCGGTGAAGCGCAGACCTCCATTCGCACGAGTCCACAGGTGCTGCTGTACCCCTCGATCGCACTGTCCCTGACCGTGCTGGCGTTCCTCATGCTCGGTGATGTGCTCCGCGACGCACTTGACCCCCAGGCGAGGGCACGCCGATGACCCAGTTAGCGACCGAAAACGTGAACCACATCTCGTCCACCGACTCCGCACCTCTCCTTGAGATCAAGGACCTCGAGGTTGGATTCCGCACCCAGCGGGGCATCGTGCCTGCCGTGCGCGGTGTCAGCCTCACTCTGTACCCCGGACAGACCCTCGCAATCGTTGGGGAGTCCGGATCAGGCAAGACCACGACGGCTCAGGCCATCATCCAGCTGCTGGCCGGCACAGGTCAGGTGACTGGCGGACAGATTTTGTTCGAGGGCCGCGATCTGACGACCCTGACTGCCTCCGAAATGCAGGCCGTTCGTGGCCGACAGATCGGCTACGTGCCTCAGGATCCGATGAGCAACTTGAACCCCGTCTGGAACATCGGCCATCAGGTGGAGGAGGCCGTCAAGTCCAATAGTGGCCTTCGGGGCAAGGCGGCGCGCAAGCGCACCATCGAGGTGCTGCAGGAGGCCGGACTCAGCGATGCTCAGGACCGCCTCAAGCAGTATCCGCACCAGTTCTCCGGCGGCATGCGCCAGCGCGTGCTGATCGGGATCGGACTGTCGGCCCGTCCGAAGCTCCTGATCGCGGATGAGCCCACCTCGGCGCTCGACGTGACGGTGCAGCGGCAGATCCTCGACCACCTCGGCACCCTGACGCGCGACTATGGCACCTCTGTGCTGTTCATCACCCACGACCTCGGCCTGGCCGCGGAGCGGGCCGAGCAGCTCGTGGTGATGTACAAGGGCAAGGTTGTCGAGTCGGGGCCGTCGCAAGAGATTCTGGCCAACCCGCAGCATCCCTACACCCAGCGCCTCGTGGCCGCGGCACCGAGCCTCGCGTCCCGCCGGATCCAGTCGAAGAAGCACCCGGAAGGGTCCAGCACGGAGATTTACTCACCGGGCTCGCTCGATACGGGGCTCATCAACCGAGCGGCGGTGCGTGAGCAGGCAGCATCGGACAAATCCCTCATCTCGGTGCAGGGAATCTCCAAGCTCTACCGCATCCGCACGAGCGGGCTGAAGTACAACGAACTGCTGGCCGTCAACGACGTTTCGTTCGGGGTGAAGAAGGGCACCACCACGGCGATTGTGGGCGAGTCCGGTTCTGGCAAGTCCACAGTGGCGAAGCTGATCCTCCAGCTCGAGACGATCACGAGCGGGAGTATCTCCTTCGACGGGCAGGACGTCGCCGGTCTCACGGGCAAGGAGCTCCTGAACTTCCGCCGTCGAGTACAGCCGGTGTTCCAAGACCCGTATGGCTCGCTGGATCCGCAGTACAACGTGGGCAACACGATTGCGGAGCCGTTGCTGGCCCACAAGATCGGCAGCAAGAAGGAACGCCAGGCTCGCGTGCTGGAACTTCTCGATCAGGTGTCGCTTCCTGCGGCCACTCAGTTTCGCTATCCAAGCGAATTGTCTGGCGGCCAGCGCCAGCGCATCGCGATCGCCCGCGCGCTCGCCCTCAAGCCCGACGTGCTCGTGCTCGACGAAGCCGTCTCGGCCCTCGACGTGCTCGTTCAAGGTCAGGTACTCACCCTCCTCACCGAGCTGCAGGCAGAACTGGGACTCACCTACCTGTTCATCACGCATGACCTGGCGGTCGTGCGCTTGGTCGCGGACAACGTGTGCGTCATGCAGAAGGGCCGGATCGTGGAGGCCTCGAGCACCGATGACGTGTTCGACAACCCCCAGAAGGAGTACACCCAGGAGCTGCTCGCGGCAATTCCCGGAGCGAATTTCGAGTTCGGGCGGGCGGAGCGACTTCTGAACGGCGCGCGCGACCTCTAAGCGGGGCGAAAAACGCGCAGACGGCGCGGACGGGCGGCACCCAGTGTGCCGCTTGCCCGCGTCGTCTCTGTTTTGATTACCGGTCGGTAACGAATGTGAGGAATTATTAGCTTTTGTGGCGCTACCTCTCTAGTGTCAAGCGTATCCACGCTCGACTGAGGCGCTACGAACGCCAGGTCGGGTTCACTTCGCAAGGAGGAACATTGCCAGTCAGAGGAAAATCTGTCCGCAGAGCACTCAGCGGGGTGGCCATCGTCGGCATCGCCGCGATCGCCCTGACCGCATGCACCACGACGGGAAGCACATCGACCTCCACGGCCGCGAGCGGCGGTACGGTCACGGTCGCCGTCGTCAACGACTTCACCTCGTTCAACTCCCAAACCCCCCAGGGCAACCTCGATACCAATGGCCAGGTCGGCTACCTCAACGGCTCATACGGCTCGGGATTCTCCTACATCGACAATGAGTTCAAGATCGTACACGACGAAAAATTCGGTACCTTCGAGAAGACGTCCGACGACCCCCTGACGGTCAAATACACCCTGAACAAAGACGACAAATGGTCAGACGGCGAGCCCGTCACGGCCGATGACATGGTGCTCGCCTGGGCCATCGGGTCGGGCCACTACGACAGCGCCACCTTCGACGAGACCTCGGGCGAGGTCAGCGGCGGAACCCAGTACTTTACGATCGCGGCCAGCACCGCGGGCCTCGATGCCACCGCGTACCCCACGGTGTCCGACGACAACACGTCCATCACCCTCGTATACAGCACGCCCTACGTGGACTGGGAACTGGTCAACCCCATCGCCCAGCCCGCGCACATCGTGGCCAAGAAGGCCGGCCTTGCCTCGGCCGCGGACCTCACCACACTCCTGAAATCCCTGCCCAAGGGAGATCCGGCGGCCCCGGCGGCCCCGGACGCCACCCTTCAGGCGGCCGCCTCCTGGGTCAATACCGGCTATGACGCGACGGCGTTCCCGACCGACCCCGACATCCTCGTCTCGAGTGGAGCCTTCGTCGTGTCCGGCTGGACTCCGGGACAATCTCTCACGATGGAGCGCAACACGTTCTACGTGGGCGGGATGACGCCGAAGGTCGACAAGGTCATCTTCCGCATCATTCCCGATGCCAACGCCCAGGTGACCGCCCTCCAGAACGGTGAGGTGGACATCATCAATCCGCAGGCGTCCGCCGACACGCTCACGGCCCTGAAGAACTCCGGCGCCGACGTTCTCACCGGCGACCAGCTGTCGTACGACCACCTCGACCTGAACTTCGGTTCGGCGGTCTTCGCCGACCTGAGCGTTCGCCAGGCCTTCCTGAAGACCATCCCGAGGCAGCAGATTCTCGACTCCATTGTCACCCCCGTGAATCCCGATGGTGAGGTGCTCAATTCGCAGCTCTGGGTTCCGGCAAACGCGCCGTACGCGGACTCGGTGAAGAACAACGGATCGAGCGCCTACGCTGATGTCGACATCGAGGGGGCGAAGACGCTGTTGGCCGGAGCGACCCCGACGATTCGCATCCTGTACAACACCAATAACCCGAACCGGGTGGACGAGTTCCAGGCGATCCAGGAGTCGGCGGCCAAGGCCGGCTTCAAGATTGCTGACGCCGGGTCACCCGACTGGAGCAAGCTGTTGCCGGGCGGCGACTACGACGCCTCCCTCTTCGGCTGGATCAGCCCGGGCGCGGGAACCAGCGGTCTCCCGCAGATTTTCTCCAGTCAGGGCGGCGGTAACTACAACAACTACACCGGTACCAACGCGGACGCGCTCAAGACGCAGACGACGCTCGATCCCGATGAGCTCGTGAGCCTGATGATGAACATCGATAAGCAGACGTTCACGGACGGCTATGGCCTGCCCCTGTTCCAGCTGCCCGGCGTGTTCGGCGTGTCCAAGCGCGTCGACGGCGTGCAGTACATGGGCAACCAGACCGGACCCTTCTGGAACTTCTGGGAATGGTCCGTCAGTAAATAACACTCGTCACCGAGTGGGTCGGGTCCCCGTAAGGGGCCCGGCCCACACCCGATTACGTCCGCTGATTCTGCAGTGAGGTAAGAACCCATGGTGAGTTTCATCGTGAGACGGCTCCTCGTCTCTGTGCTCATTCTTGTTGCGGCCTCGTTCCTGATGTACATGATGGTCGCCTATTCCGCCGACCCGCTTCAGGACCTTCGCGAGAGCAACTCGCCCAACAAGGTGCAGCTGATCAATGCGAGGATTCAACTCCTCAACTTGGATGTGCCGCCTCCGCTGCGCTGGGTCCTCTGGCTCGGCGGCGTCGCCCGCTGCGTCATCCCTTTTGCGAACTCCTGCGACCTCGGTTCCACGATCTCCAATGCCCTTGTGGTCGACATTCTGCCGCAGGCCCTCGCCTCGACCGTTCAGCTCGTCACCCTCGCCCTCGTGCTCGCGATCGTGCTCGGCGTGATGATCGGCATCATCACGGCGCTTCGTCAGTACAGCGGGCTCGACAACACCGTGACGTTCATCAGCTTCTTCCTGTACTCACTGCCCGCCTTCCTGGTGGCCGTGCTGCTCAAAGAGTTCGTGGCCATCGGGTTCAACGATTTTCTGCGCGATCCCGTGATCAGCGGTGTCGCGCTCACGCTCATCGGCATCATCGTTGGGGTTATTTTCCAATCGCTGATTGGCGGCGACCGCCGGCGTCGGCTGATCGTCTTCGGCCTCTCCGGGGGCCTGACGGTCGGAATCCTGCTCATCATGCTCGCCACGAATTGGTTTCACGACCCCGGTCTCGGCCCCATCACGGTGACCATCCTCGTGGCCGCGATCGCCCTCGCCACGACGGTGCTCGCGGCCGGCCTGCACAATCGCCGCGCCCTCCTCACCGCGGGCATCAACGGCGGGCTGGCCATCATCGCGTACTTCGTGCTGCAGCCGCTCTTCGATGTCTCATCCGTGGCGACGCTGGCGATCCTGGCCGCGGCCACCATCGCCGTCGGGCTCATCAGCGGCTTCCTGGTGGGCGGGTACGACCGGGGCCAGAACATGCGGGTTGGGGTCATCACGGCCGTGCTCTCCGCCGGGGTGGTGCTGCTCGACCGATTCATGCAGTCGTGGAGTGTGCTCTTCGATGCCACGAATGGCCGTCCGCTCGCGACCGTGGGCTCCTCAACGCCCGGCCTGTCGGGCGACGTGTGGCTCATGGGGCTTGATACCTATACGCACCTCGCCCTCCCCACCATCGCCCTGCTGCTCATTTCCTTCGCCGGCTACACCAGATATTCCCGCGCCGGCATGCTCGAGGTGCTCGGCCTCGACTACGTGCGCACCGCGCGAGCCAAAGGCATCCCGGAACGCACGGTGATCATGCGCCACGCCTTCCGCAACATGCTCATCCCGATCACGACCTTGATCGCCTTCGACGTGGGAGCCCTCCTCGGCGGCGCCATCATCACCGAAACGGTGTTCGCCATTCCGGGCATGGGGTACCTGTTCAATGCCGGCTTGCGACGCGGCGACGTCAATCCGGTCATGGGCTATTTTCTGGTCATCGCCGCGATGGCCATCCTGTTCAATTTTCTGGCCGACCTCGCATACGCCGGTCTCGACCCGAGGGTGAGGATCCGCTAGATGTCGAATTCACTGGAACCCGTGGTCAGGCCCGATGATGCCCTGCCAAGTACCCGACCCGTGAGCCAGGGGCGCCTGATCTGGCGTCGGTTTATCGCCAACCGCTTTGCCGTCACCTCCGTCATCGTGATTGTCGTGATTGTGCTGTTCTCGATCTCGGCCATCGGTGTCGGACCGATTCAGGGCTGGTGGAAGTACGGCTATCGGGAACTCAATCCACAGGTCAACGGCGGAGACCCCACCCTGTCGCTCGTGCCGACGTGGCTCGGTGGAGACGGGGTGACACTCGGGGAACACCCGTTCGGTCAGGACCGCATCGGCAAGGACTATTTCGCCATGACGATGCGGGGGATCCAGAACTCCGCCCTCGTGATGGTCGTGCTCGGCCTCATCGCCACGATCCTCGGCGTGGTCGTCGGTGCGGTCGCGGGGTATTACCGCGGCTGGGTTGATGCCACGCTCATGCGCATCACCGACATCTTCATCGTCATCCCCGCCCTCGTGATCGGGTCTGTCGTCGGGCACTGGTTCGGCGGCCTCGGCGCCCCGGTGCTGGCGATTATGCTCGGCTTTTTCTCGTGGATGGGGATCGCGAGGCTCGTGCGCGGCGAGTTTCTCTCCCTGCGTGAGCGCGCCTTCGTGGAGGCGGCCAGAGTGGCCGGCGCATCCGACCGACGCATCATCTTCAAGCACATTCTGCCCAACGCCATGGGCGTGGTGATCGTCTCCGCCACGCTCATCATGGCGTCGGCGATTCTGCTCGAGACGGCCCTCAGCTACCTTGGCTATGGCATCCGCTCACCCGACGTGTCGCTCGGGCTGCTGATCAGCTCCAACCAATCGGCGTTCCAGACGCGTCCGTGGCTGTTCTGGTGGCCGGGCGTGTTCATCGTGGCGCTCGCGCTATTCGTGAACTTCGTCGGTGATGGCCTGCGCGACGCCTTCGATCCGCGGCACCGCCGATTCAAGCTTCGGTTGATGCAGGAAAGCATTCCCGAACCCGAGCCCGAGGACGAGAAGCTGTGAGCAGGTTCGGAGGCTCACCCCAGCAGGATAGCGGCCGCGCTACCCACCGCGAACACCACGAGGAGCGCCGCAATGGTGCGGTGCGGAATGAGCGTCACCGGTGTCTGCTCCGCAACGCCCGCCTCGATCGCACCCGTGGCCTGCAGGCGGTCCCAGCGGTTGCGCACGAGCTGAGCGGCGTCACCGGATTCTGTTCCGGGCAGATCGCCGGGGCGCGGTTCCACGGTCATGAAGCGCGTACGGTCAACGGATTCCCCGGCGCGGTTCGCGCGTCGCACCGTGCCCCGGCCCGGGGCGGGTGCGACCCAGACCGGCCACCGGCGCCCGGGGGTGAAGAGTGTGAGCGAGAACTTCGTATCGACCTGGACGAGTGCCGCCCAGGGAATCTCGATTGTGCGCAGCGGATTCCGTACGGTGACCGCTCGGTCGCTGACGCACACGGACGGCGCCCACAGGTACACCCAGCAGAGCAGCACAATGAAACCGGTGGGAATGAGAAACAGCTCCTGCCCGGTGAGCGACAGGGCGACGGCCGAAACCGCGCAGAGCGCCACCACGATTCCGGCGAGCGTGCGATTGAAACGCGAGACGTATGTGTCGGGGTCCGTTGCCGGTGTCATGTCGACATCGTCGCAGTTGCAGCAGTCCCGGTGCAAGCCACCGAACGAGGGAACGGAATCGCATGACGAACCAGACAACCGGCCAGGTGCCCGAGGCCAAGAAGACGTCCGCCCTCGTGCTCGAGGTCACTGACCTGAGCGTGGACTTCGGGGTGGACAACGTCTGGATCCCTGCGGCCATCAAGCTGAGCTATTCGATTGAACGCGGCAAGGTTCTCGCGATCGTGGGGGAGTCCGGTTCGGGCAAGAGCGCCAGTTCGATGGCCATCCTTGACCTGCTCCCGGAGAACAGCCGAATCACCGGCAGCGCGAAGCTCGATGGGCGGGAACTGCTGGGGTTGAAGCCGGCCCAGATGCACAAGGTGCGCGGGGGACAGATCGCGATGATCTTTCAGGAACCGATGACCGCGCTGAACCCGGTCTACACGATCGGCTTCCAGATCATGGAGACCCTGCGCGCCCACTTCGGAATGTCTCCACACGAGGCGAAGGTGCGCGCCCTCGAGCTTCTCGGAATGGTGGAACTGCCCGATCCCACCAAGGCCTTCAACTCCTTTCCGCATCAGCTCTCCGGCGGGCAACTGCAGCGGGCGATGATCGCCCAGTCCATCTCATGCGACCCGCAACTTCTGATCGCCGATGAACCGACCACGGCGCTCGATGTGACCGTGCAGGCCGAGATCCTCGACCTGCTCCGCAGCCTGCGAGACCGGCTCGACAGCGCCATCCTGCTCATTACCCACGACATGGGAGTGGTCGCCGATCTGGCGGACGACATCGCCGTGATGCGCCGTGGCCTGATTGTCGAGCGCGGCACCGTGGAGCAGGTCTTCACAGCGCCCGTGCATCCCTACACGATTGCACTCCTGAAGGCCGTGCCGCACCTGGGTCAGCGAGGTGACGAGACGATCGACACGACGGCGGCGTTGGCCGTGGGCTCCGATGCGAACGTGGGCGAAGCCCTGTCCGAGCGCATTCACGTGAACGAGCGTCTGGCTGCCGCCGCCGCGTCGGCCGCCGAGCTCGATAGCCGTGAGGTGGTCGTGAGCTTTGAGGACGTGTCTATCGAGTACCCCAAGCACGGGCGCGTGCCCGCCTTTCGCGCGGCAGATTCGGTCACCCTCACGGTGCGTCAGGGCGAAGTTCTCGGGCTGGTCGGTGAGTCAGGCTCGGGCAAGACCACCCTCGGACGCGCGGCGATCGCACTCCTGCCGATCACGTCCGGCCGACTCGTCGTGGCCGGGCAGGATATCTCCCGAGCGTCGCGGGACGAGATTCGAACCCTGCACAAGAGCGTGGGTATCGTCTTCCAGGATCCCTCCTCCTCGCTGAACCCGAGAATGCCGATCGGGGACAGCATCGGAGAACCCCTGCGTCTGGCGAAGGGGTTGCGTGGTGCAGCCCTGAACGCCGAGGTCGACCGACTGCTCGACAGCGTCGAGCTGCCGCGCAACTATCGCGGCCGCTTTCCCCACGAGCTGTCCGGGGGACAAAAGCAGCGCGTCGGTATCGCAAGGGCGCTGTCTCTCCAGCCTCGCGTGCTCATTGCGGACGAGCCCACGAGCGCTCTGGACGTCTCGGTGCAGGCCCGCGTACTCGATCTCATGCAGGCCCTGCAGATCGAGATGCAGTTCGCCTGCCTCTTCATCACGCATGACCTGGCGGTCATTGACGTGCTCGCGGATCGCATCGCGGTGATGCACCACGGCCGCATCGTGGAAACCGGAACGCGCGACGAGATTCTGCGCTACCCGAAAGCTCCGTACACCCAGCGCCTGCTCGCGGCTGTTCCTCTGCCGGATCCTGTCGAGCAGCGTGCCCGGCGTGAGCTTCGACGCACCGTTCTAGCGGCCGGCGCCAAGGAGTAGCGCGCGAGTGATCCTCAATTCCCAGCCCGCACCGGGTATGGTTTTGAGCAATGAGAATCAGATCCACGGTTGCCTGGGTCGTTGCCGTCGGTCTGCTGTTGACCGGGTGCACGGCCTCGACGGCCGAATCCGGATTGGATAAGGGCGCCACGGTCACGGTCGCTGAGGCCGATGCATTCACCTCGACGAATCCGGCGACGACCTACGGAAACTCGACCGCTAATCTGGGAGTCGGTTCCCTGACAAACGACTGGTTCCTGTCGGTGGACGACACGCCGGCGCTCGTGCTGGACGAGTCATTCGGGCACGTCGAGCGTGTCGCCAGCGACCCGCTCACCGTGAAGTACACCGTGAATGCGGGCGTCACGTGGTCGGATGGCACGCCGGTCGACGCGGCAGACCTGCTGCTCAATTGGGTCGCCAATTCACGGGCTCGCGACACTCCCGGCTACGCTCCCGGTGATCTTGCCGACGCCGAAACCCACGAAATCAGTGGCGTACTTCCGGCGGACACGGTGTATTTCGATTCTGGCGCCCAGCCGAACTCTGGCCTGGGACTTGTTCATGACCTGCCTGTCGTCGGCGACGACAATCGCTCCATCACCATGGTCTATTCGGCGCCATACGCAGACTGGCAACTGGTTTTTCCGGCCGCACTGCCCTCACATGTCGTGGGAAAGAAGGCTCTCGGACTCACCGACGACGACGCGGCCAAGTCCGCCGTCACGGCGGCCATCACCTCCGGTGACGTGGGCGCGTTGTCCAAGATCGCCTCGTTCTGGAATTCCGGATTCAACGTCACCGATCTGCCGACGGATCCAGAGGTCCTGGTCAGCACGGGGCCGTATACGATCTCCGGAGTTGAGGCCGGGGAGTCCGTGACTCTCACAGCGAATCCCGACTATACCGGCGCCCGGAAGCCGTCTATTGAGACCGTGATCATGCGCCACATCGCAGATCCGCTCGCGGCCGTACAAGCGCTGGGCGCCGGCGAGGTCGACGTGATCTCCACACCCGCGACCCCGGCGGTTACGAGCGCTCTCGATGCCTTGGAGGGCATCGAGTCCACATCGGGATCGCATGGCACGTACGAGCACATCGACCTGCAGTCCGCGCACTCACGAAATGGCGTATTCGCCGACCCACGAGTCCGGCAGGCGTTTTTGAAGGTGGTACCCCGCCAGAAGATGCTCGACGAACTTGCCGCACCGGTCTCCGGAACAGATGCGGCACTTCGAAACTCCCAGGTCTTCGTCCCCGGAACCCGAGGCTATGGTGAGTCCGTCACACAGAACGGGTCGAAGGCCTACCGTGACGTGGACGTACCGGGTGCTCGAGATCTCCTGGCGGCGGCGGGCATGGCCGCGCCCACGGTGTGCATTCTCTATGAATCGAGCAACCCCCGCAGGGTCAAGGAATTCCAGCTGATCGTGGAGTCGGCCGCACAGGCTGGTTTCGTCGTCACTGATTGCGGTGATCCTGACTGGCGCGATCTGCTCGGAGTCTCCAACAGCTATGACGCGGCCCTGTTCGGCTGGTCGACACCGTCGCTGGCGGTCTCCGCTACGAGTGAAACTTTTCGCACCAACGGGGCCAACAACTTCTCTTTCTTCTCCAACGCCGACGTTGATGCCGTCACGGCGCAGTTGGGCGTTGAACTGGACCCCGAGACCCAGGCGGCTCTTCAAGAGAAGCTCGACAAGCTGCTGTGGGACAACGCCTACGGCATGCCGCTTTTCGATCTCCCGGTTGTAAACGCTCACGCGGATCGGGTGTCCGGCATCGCTCCGTCGATTCTCGCGCCGAATGTGCTGTGGAATCTGCCTGACTGGACCGTCGACGACGCTCGTAGCTGAGCATGACTCCGCTTCGGCGGGCTGTCTACCCCATCACTAGCAGATGCACGCGTCGAGTGGGGTCACAGACCGGCAACGATTTGATGCTAATAATTCGATCTCATTAAGGTTGGGCACGTATTCCTGCAATTTGACGGCATCCTTGGTGCAGAACCTGCAATCGACCTATGCTCTAG
>NZ_JPRS01000057.1 GCF_000738085.1 Cryobacterium sp. MLB-32 | reverse complement strand
CGGCGGCGTCGGAGGAGATGTGCACGGTGGTGCCGGTGAGGATGGCGTTGTCGCCGTCCATTTCGAGGGGCTTGAGGGTTCCGCCGTAGAGGTCGAAGACCTTGACCTGCGTGGCGGCGGACTCGCCGTTCACCGCAACGTCACCGAAGAGCTCGGAGGTGCCGGGGTCGATGGTGAAGTTGGTCAGTTCAACGACGGTGTCGCCGGCGGTGAGGGAGAAGCCGGATCCTTCGTGCTCGAGAGTTCCCTGCACGTAGGGGCGTACGGTGCCGTTGGGGTCGTAGTAGTCCACGTTTCCGCCGGTGATCGGGAAGTGCAGGCTGCCTTCTTCGAGGGTGGCGGTGCCGACGGTGCCTGCCGTGAGGCCGAGGGTGCCGAGGGCGGCGGCGAAGTCGGCGTCGAGGAGAACGGCCGTGTCGACGCCGGAGAGGCTGGGGATCGAGGCGAGGGGAGCCTCGGCGGTGGCGGAGCTCGAGGAGCTGGGAGCGCTGGACGCGGCGGGCGTCGTGGCGGCGGTGGAGCATCCGGCGAGGAGGGCGATCATGATTCCGGCGGAAGCGAAGCCGATGGTGGCCTTGGAGAATGTGCGCATGGTGTGGGTTTCCTGTCTGGGGGCGGTGATTGTGGGTGGTGGTGTTGAGGTCTGACTGGTGTTCGGGCCCACCCCCGAAAAGGTTTGGAAACCCACCAACCCGTTACCGTTCCGTTACACAACTCAGCAAACACACAGGGAAAAACCCCGGAAACACGCGGAAGCCCTCTCCTCCGCACAAAAAAAAGATGGCCCCCGGTGCCGGGGGCCATCGACGCCGTGCGGGTCAGCTCAGCTGCGGCACGATCTCCGCGGCAATGAACTCGAGGTGCTCAAGGTCGGACATGTCCATGATCTGCAGGTACACGCACTCGACACCGTCTTCGGCGAGCGCCCCGAGACGGTCCACGATCTCCGACGTGGTGCCGGCCAGGCCGTGCTCGCGCAGCTCCGCCGGCTCGCGTCCCACGGCCGCGGCGCGACGCACGAACTCCGCCTCGTCGGCCCCGGCCACCGCGATGAGCGCCGCCGAGTACACGAGTTCTCGGGGATCACGACCGATGGCCTCACAGGCCGCTCGCACCCCGCAAACTTGCCCGCGACATCCGTAAATTCCGGAAAGGGCAGGTTGAACTCGGTCGCGAAGCGCGCGGCCATGGCCGGGGTGCGCTTGGCGCCGCCACCGCCCACGATCACAGGCACGCGAGCCTGCGTCGGCTTGGGCAGGGCGGGCGAGTCCACGAGCGTGTAGTGCTCTCCGGCGAAGCTGTAGTGCTCGCCGACCGGCGTGTTCCAGAGCCCCGTGACGATCTCGAGCTGCTCCTCGAGCATGCCGAAGCGCTTGAATGGAAACGGGATGCCGTACGCCAGGTGCTCCGTCTCGAACCAGCCGGTGCCGAGGCCGAGCTCGACGCGCCCGCCCGACATCTGGTCGACCTGGGCCACCTGGATGGCCAGGATCCCCGGCGGCCGATACGTGACGGACGACACGAGGGTGCCCAACCGGATGCTCTCGGTTTCGCGGGCGAGGCCGGCGAGCGTGGTCCAGGCATCCGTGGGTCCGGGCAGACCGGGGGCATCGCCCATGGCCATGTAGTGGTCACTGCGGAAGAACGCGTCGAAGCCCAGTCGTTCGGAGGTCTGCGCGACGGCGAGGATGTCATCGTAGGTGGCGCCCTGCTGGGGCTCGGTGAATACGCGGAATCTCATCTGTTTAGTCGGCCTTCATGTCAGTGGCAGGAGTTTCGGTGGGAACGAATTCGGGTGTGGCGCTCGGCCCGGCGTTCGCCGCAGGCTTCGAGGCGGGAAAGAAGTCGACCTGGGGGCCGTACTCCGTGCCGGCCAGAAAATCGGTGTCGACGCGCGGGCCGAGGCGCTGGCGCATGACCGTCATCGAGTCCGGGTTCTGGTCGACCAGCACGAACTTGCGGCCGAGCGAGGCGGCCACCGCACCCGTGGTGCCGCTGCCGGCGAAGAAGTCGAGCACCCAGTCCCCCTCGCGGCTGGAGGCCTGGATGATCCGACGCAGAATTCCGATCGGCTTCTGGGTGGGGTAGCCCGTTTTCTCCTTGCCGGTGGGCGACACGATCGTGTGCCACCAGACATCCGTGGGGAGCTTGCCCTTGGCCACCTTTTCCGGCGTCACCAGGCCGGGCGCCATGTAGGGCTCCCGGTCGACCGATGTGGAGTCGAAGTAATAGGTGGCGGGGTTCTTCACGTACACGAGGATGGTGTCGTGCTTGGTGGGCCAGCGGTTCTTGGCCTTGGCGCCATAGTCATAGGCCCAGATGAGCTCGTTGAGAAAGCAGTCCCGACCGAAGAGGGCGTCGAGCAGCACCTTCGCGTAGTGCGCCTCCCGGTAGTCGAGGTGCAGGTACAGGGTGCCGTCATCGGCGAGCAGGCGCCAGGCTTCGATCAGCCGCGGCTCAAGCATGGCCCAGTAGTCCTCGAACTGATCGTCGTAGCCGAGCAGGTCACCCTTGATGCGCTCGTAGCGCAGGCCCTTGAAGCCGGTGATCGTTCCCTTGGCCTTGGTTCCGGCGCCCACCGAGGACCGCACAGACGTTGTCGTCTGCCGGGTTTGCGGGCGCCCGGTGTTGAAGGGCGGGTCGAGATAGATGAGGGTGAACGCTCCGTCGGGAAAGCTCGGAAGCACGTCGAGGTTGTCGGCGTGAATTACCCGACTCGGACTTGTCGGAGACCACGCGGTAGGCATCCTTCTATTCTGTCAGGCGGATTATGATGTCGGGATGACTGACCAGCTAACTCCCGAGGTGCGGCACGATGAGGCCCGCCGTCGATACTCGCTCGTAATCGGTGACGACACCGTCGGATTTGTCGATTACGTGCTGACGCCTCGGGAGGTGCGTTTCACGCACACCGAGATCGACCCCCGCTGGCGACGCCAGGGCCTCGCCGGCATTCTGATCGAGTACGCGCTGAACGATTTCAGCACCAACTCACGCCTCACCGTGGTGCCGCAGTGTCCCTACGTGGCGCAGTGGATCGACGATCACGCCGAATACCAGGACCTGCTGGTCCGGGGCCGCTAACCGCGCGAGCCCGACCTAGCGGCGCGCGCCGTCGTTCGCCATCGGGCGTACGAGATCGATCACGATACGTCCCTGGTAGATGCCGGAGTCGAAGGCTCCCCGGTCGCCCGCCACGGGAGCCGGGGCAGGCAGCACGGTCTGACGATCCATCTCCACCGCGGCTTCGTGGCGGCTCGGGGCGAAGACCTCGTCGCCGATTCCGAGCACGCTCGCGCCGCTGCCACGCCGGGAATTCTTGTTCGAGAGGTCGATCCAGCCCAGACTGCTCGCCAGATAACCGAGCAGCACAATGCCGGCCATACCGAGAGGGATCCACCAGTTCATCTCTTCAGCTTACGCGGCATTGGCCAGCGGATGCCGTGGTGCGCGCGTGCGGGGACCGGGTCAGGGCACCCGGTTGAGCCAAGCATCCGTGCTGAATTTGCTCTCCACGAGGGCTGCGGCTTTGGCGTACTCCTCCTCGGTGATGTCCCCGACGGTCGCGCCGTAGAGCCCGGTGAAGGTGGCCTTCATTCGGTCGATGATCTCGCTGCGGCCGAGCCCGGTCTGGCTGCGCAGCGGGTCGACGCGCTTGACGGCGCTGGTGATGCCCTTGTCGCTGAGCTTCTCACGGCCGATGCGGAGCACCTGCACCATCTTTTCGCCGTCCATGTCGTAGCTCATGGTCACGTGGTGCAGCACGGCGCCGCTGCCGAGGCGCTTCTGGGCAGCCCCGCCGATCTTGCCCTTGGGGCTCGTGATGTCGTTGAGCGGCTGGTAGTAAGCGTCGATACCGAGGGATTTCAGCGCCGTGATGACCCACTCGTCGAGGAACGCGTAGGAATCGGCGAACGTCATGCCGTGCACGAGGGCGGTCGGCGCATAGATCGAGTACGTGATTGCGGTGCCGGCCTCCATGAACATGGCCCCGCCCCCGCTGATGCGCCGCACCACGCTGAAGCCGAACTTGCCGGCGTTCTCGGGATCGACCTCGTTACTCAGGGACTGGAAGCTGCCGATGACGACGGCGGGCTCGTTCCATTCCCAGATGCGCAGCGTGGGCTGGCGGCGGCCCTCACCCACCTCGATGGCGAGCACCTCGTCGAGAGCCATCTGCAGCACCGGAGCGACGGCCTTGGAGTGGATGATCTGCCAGTCGTAGTCTCGCCACGTGCTCGCCTGAACGAGGGAGCGACGGATGGCCACGGCAACGGCCTCCGGGGAGAAACCGAGCAGTACGGCGTTCTCGGGCAGGGCAGCGCGCACGGCGGCGGCGATGGTGGCCGCGTCGCTTTCGGCCGGCAGGCCGGTCACCGCCGCGTTGATGTGCTCGAGGGCGTCGTCGGGTTCGAGGAAGAAGTCACCCGCCAGGCGGAAGTCGACGATTGTGTCGTCGACGACATCGAGATCGACGACGACGAGCTTGCCGCCTGGAACCTTATATTCACCGTGCATAACGTCAGCCTAACCGTCTGCACCCGCGCCGCTGCGATGGGGTTTCGCCCCGGTCGGGCTGCTGCCGCGTGAACCGGTCAGTTCGGCGCGGTTCCTCCGTCGATTT
Source organism: Cryobacterium sp. MLB-32 (assembly GCF_000738085.1). Taxonomy (GTDB): domain Bacteria; phylum Actinomycetota; class Actinomycetes; order Actinomycetales; family Microbacteriaceae; genus Cryobacterium. The sequence goes on along the minus strand of NZ_JPRS01000057.1, from coordinate 12,272 downwards.
CGGCGACCGGCGGCACGCGATCGCCGAGCCAGGCGAGGAGGTCTGCGAAGACCTCGGCGCGGTTCGTCTCGTGGAAGACCTCGTGGCGAGCCCCGTCGTACACGATGAGGTGCAGGTCGTGCAGCCCCGATCGCTCGGCGTAGGCCTTCATGAGACGCAGGGCGCTGCGCTCTCCGCCCACGGTATCGTCGCTGCCGACGAGCATCAGAACGGGCAGGTCGGGGGGCAGGTCCCGGGCCGGGCGGCCGAACAGGCGAGCGGCTTCGCGCAGCCCGAAGAGTTTCGCGAGCGGCGTGGTCGTGGTCAGCGGGTCGGCGATGAATTCCTCGGCCACCGCCGGGTTGCGACTCAGCCACTCAGCCCCTGTGGTGCCGAATTTCTTGTGGCGGCGATTGAGGTCCCCGCCGTCAAGATAGCCCGGCCACCGGTACGCGGTGCCGCTGAGCACGATCGCGTCGTACTCGGCGGCGTGCTCGTTCACGATGATCTGGGCCATGAATGACCCCCAACTGTGGCCGAGGAGCACCAGCGGCAGATCGGGATGCTTGTCACGAATGATGGTGCTCAGCTGATGCACGCCGGCGACGGCCGCACGCAGCCCGCCCGGGCCCAGCTTCCCGAGCTTGGCTCGGTCACCGCGATGCTGGTCAAGCCCCGTCTGGCCGTGGCCGAGATGGTCGTCCGCATAGACGCTGTAGCCTGCCGTGTTGAGCTCGGCGGCCAGCTCCGCGTGGCGAAGCGCGTGTTCGCCCACGCCATGGGCGATCTGCACGACGGCTCTCGGTTGGTCGACGGCCCACACGTAGTAGGTGATAACCAGGCCCGAGGCATCCGTGTATGTAGGCACGCGACAATTCTGGCACTTCTTTGTGGCAGAACGGGAATAGTTAGCGTGGCTAATTCGCTAGGCTAATTAGACATGCTAACGGAAACCACACCCCACCCCTCCGCGGACTCCCCCGACCACCAGAGCACGGTGGCCGAGCTCAGTCATGACTTCCGGCTGGCCAACGGGCGGCTGGCCCGACGCTTACGGCAGGAAAAGGTCGACAACGAACTCAGCGCGGGCCAGTTCTCGGCCCTCGGCGCCCTCTTCGTGCAGGGGCCGCTCACCCTGCGCGCCCTCAGCGATCACGAACGCGTCACCCCGCCGTCGATGAGCCGCACGGTGAATGCCCTCGTCGAGGCCGGCCTCGTGCACCGCGCCGGATCGTTGGAGGATGGCCGCAAGCTGGAACTGACCGCCACGGAGGCCGGCCTCGCGCTGATGCGCGAAACACGCAAACGGCGCGACGCCTGGCTCGCCCAACGGGTACTTGCCCTCAGCGATGAGCAACGCCGGGTGCTCTCGGACGCCACCGCGATCATGAGGGAGCTCGCCGACAGTTGAGTGCCATGTTCCGCTCGCTGAGCGTCGTCAATTACCGGATCTGGTTTGCCGGCGCGCTCGTGTCGAACATCGGCACCTGGATGCAGCGCACCGCCCAGGACTGGATCGTGCTCACCCAGCTCACCAACTACAACGCCACGGCGGTGGGCATCACCATGGCCCTGCAGCTCGGCCCCCAGCTGGTGCTCATGCCCTGGTCGGGTCTCATCGCCGACCGGTTCAATCGCCGTAAGCTGCTCATTCTCACCCAGACGCTGATGGGCCTGCTCGCGCTTGGGCTCGGCATCCTCACGGTGACCGGCCTCGCCGAACTCTGGCACGTGTACCTCTTCGCGCTCGGGCTCGGCATCGTGGCCGCGATCGACGCCCCGGCACGCCAGACCTTCGTCTCCGAACTCGTCTCGGAGGACAACCTCTCCAACGCTGTCGCCCTCAACTCCGCGTCATTCCACGGCGCACGACTGATCGGCCCGGCCGCCGCCGGCCTGCTCACCGTCGCCATCGGCGCCGGCTGGGTGTTCATGATCAACGCGGTCACGTTCGCCGCCACCGTGTTCGCCATGACTCTGCTGCGCACCGCCCAGCTGCGCAAGCCCCCCAAGGCCAGCCGGGCACGTGGGCAGCTCATGGCGGGCTTCCGCTACGTGCGGGGCCGTCCCGACATCGTGGTGGTCATGATCGCCGTGTTCCTGATCGGCACCTTCGGACTCAATTTCGCCATCTTCACCTCGACGATGGCCACGATCGAATTCGGCATGGGCGCGACGGAATTCGGCCTCCTGAGCTCCATCATGGCCATCGGGGCCGTGATCGGCGCGCTGCTCGCGGCCCGGCGCAGCCGGGCCCGTCTTCGCCTGATCGTGAGCGGCGCCGCCCTCTTCGGCGTCTCGTGCGCGGTCGCGGCCGTCATGCCCACCTACGGGACCTTCGCCGTATCACTGGCCTTCGTCGGGCTGTCGTCCCTCACGCTGATGACCACGGCCAACGCGTACGTGCAGACGTCGACGCGGCCGGAGATGCGCGGGCGCGTCATGGCGCTGTACATGGCGATCTTCGTGGGCGGCACCCCGCTCGGCGCCCCTCTGGTGGGCTGGGTCGCGGACCAATACGGTCCGCGCTGGGCCCTCGGGCTGGCCGCGGCATCCGGGCTGTTGGCGGCTGCGGCCATCCTGTTCTGGATGATCCGCTATCGCGAGCTGCGCCTGCAGCTCCGGCTGCGCACCTCGCCACGGATGCTGTTGCGTCACGCCGGCGACGGGCGCTCGGCTCACGTCGCCCTCGCTGTCGACGAGGAGCTCGAACCCGATCGAGAGACGGCCACCCGCGAAATCGCCATCGTCGAGGCCACCGCCCCCCGGTAACGGTGTTACTGCGGCGCGTCGAGAATCTTCTGCACGTCGGCGTCACTGACCAGCATCCACGGCGAGCTGTCCGACCCGTCGAGGGAGGCCTGTGGGCTGTCCCCTTGCGTCCACCACTTGGCCTCGAAGGCCCGGTTCCCGAGCAACACGCGCTGGCCCTGCTGGTACACGATCGCGGCAGACCAGTCGTCGTAGGTTCCCGCGGGAACCGCCAGAACGGCCGCCGGGCGGTCACCGGGCAGAACCGGACCGATCAGTTTCCACGGCGCATCCGCCGTCGTGACCAGCGGGTTGTCCGGCTGGTCGCCCGTGGTGAACCACTTGGCCGAATACACGTGGCCATGCAGAACGATGCGTTCGTTGGCCACGTAGGACTGCGTGTTCGACCAGATCGGATACGGGCTCGTGACGGGATTGTCGGCCACGAGCGTCGGGACCGGAGCGGGAGTGCTCGGCACGGGTGCGAGGCGGTTGGAGAAGCCACGGGCCAGCACCTCCGCGAAGCGACGATCACCCTGCTCCACCCCGCTACAGGAGTCCGAGACCCGGGTGACGTCCGGGTAGTTGCCACCGCAGGTGCGGTCCCGATTGGCCGACCAGGCCGACATCCGCCCCAGCCCGTTGTCCTGTGCATAGGCGTTGAGCAGGGTCGCGTCCCGGAGGGTGAAGACCTCGCCGGGTTCGTCGTTCTGGCCGATCATGGGGGTGAGGCCCATCGTGCGCCAGATTGCCCGGGTGCCGACGTCCTGACCTAGTGAGGCGTAGACGCTCTCCAGCTGAACGTGCGTGGCTTCGGCCGCAGCGACGGCGGTTTCATACATGGTCTGTGTCGCGTCACGGCCCGTGCCGTAGTCCATCACCATCAGGTTCACGCCGGCAAGGTCAACATCCGCTGAGAGCATCTGGCGCACCGCGGTCGTTCCCGCTTCGGTCAGTCCTGTCGGAGAGACGGGCAGCGTGAGCCACACGGCCAGGGGCTTACCGGCAGCAGCGCGGTCCTGCTGCACGGCGGCGATCGCGGTGGCTCGCCGTTCCCCGGCAGCCCGATTGCTCAGGCCGCTTCCCTCGATATCGAGGTCGATCGTGGCGACCGGGTACTGGGTGACCACGGATGCGTACGCCTTCTTCAGCTCGCTTGGCGAGGTGCAGACGGTGGCTAACTCGTCATTGAGCAAACCGCCGAACGAGATCGCGACCTCTCCCCCGCCCTCCGCGAAGCGGGCGATTCGCCGGTCGAGGTCGCGCCCCTGACCGGACTCGCCCGGCTTGAAGAACGTGCCCCACGAAGGGCTGCACGAGTCGTCGGCGTCAGCGACGATGAAGGAGAGCATGGCGCTCTGGCCGTCGTCGGTGGTAGAGGATTCGAACGAATATTCCGGCGTCGCGGTCACGTCGACATAGCCGGCGAAGAAGGAGTCCCCGGTCGAAGCGGCCCGTGCATCTTCAATTTGATTCAGGCCAAAAATGCCCCCACCCACGACAAGCGCCGCGACACACGCCACGGCGGCGACGCGCACGACGGAGAGGCGTCGACCCGGAAAACGTTGGCTCACGGTTCTTCTCCAATTTCATGACCTCGGGTGCCGAGGAGCACGATGACGACCCCCCTCGGAGAAAACATGCCGGCTGAATACCAGCCGATTCCGCTTGTCACACTGACACTGTGCATTTACCCCAAACGCAGTATCTGTACCCTATTATGGGGGTTAGATTGGGAGCAGACGTGCCGACTGCGTGCTTCGCTAGCCTGTGCATCTCGAGGGGGACTATGTCTGAGAGTTCTGTGCCGATCATTGAGCACACAGATTCCGCGCGCGGTTCCTCCGCGGCCACCGAGACCGGATCGCCGAACCGCGCCGTGATTTCCGCGCGCAAACGCCAGTGGGGCGCGGAAAAGCGACCGGAACCACTTTCCATCGTTCACCCGATGCCGTCGTCTCGCAAGATCGCCCTGGGGCGTCTGGGCATCGTGATCACGATCCTGGCATGGGCGAGCTACGTCGTCACGACGATCATTGCGGAACTGATCAACAATTCGAGTTCGGGCTCGCGTTTTCAGTTCGAAGCAGTGTCGTACCTCATCGTCGTGACGATGCTCACGTTTTCGGCTCTGATGTACCTGATCGCCCGACAGGGCGCGCTCTACCGCTTTGGCGACCATGAACGTGTTCCCCGTGGCGAGCTCGACCGTCACTTCGAGAATTACTCCGAGGCAATCACCGTTCTGGTGCCCTCCTATGCGGAAGAACCTCGCGTGGTGCGCGGCACGCTGTGGTCGGCCGCGCTGCAGGAGTTCCCTGACCTGACCGTCGTGCTGCTGATCGACGACCCGCCCTTCCCGACCGATCCCGCCATCATCGAACGTCTGGACAGCACCAGGGCCTTGGCCGACGACATCGGCCAGTCGCTGGCCGCGCCGGCCGAACGATTCGTTGCCGCCACTGCCGCATTCCGTGACAGAACGGCGATTGCCGGCGAGTCCGTCGACGGGGAGCTTCCGCTGCTGATCATCGAGTATGAGGCCGCCGCCACCTGGCTCGAAGACATGGCTCACGCTGAACTCATCGAGGACCACGTCGACGACTTCTTCGTGGACTCGGTGCTGATGGGCCTTGCCAGCGAACTTCGACTCACCCTGCTCGGGTTGGAATCTGCTCTGGTGCAGGGCGGAACTCCCGACCACGCCAACATCTTTCGCCTCTACTCCAGGCTCAGCTCGATCTTTGCCGTGAAGATGCAGACCTTCGAGCGCAAGATGTACGCCAATCTTTCGCACGAAGCGAATAAGGCGATGAACCTCAACTCCTACATCTCGCTGATGGGCGGCCGCTGGCACCGCGATTGGAACGCGCGCTCGGTCGTGTTGCGCCCCTCCGCTGTTGAGGCTGACGACGACCTCGTCGTACCGGACACGATGTACGTGCTGACCCTCGACGCGGACTCGCTGCTGTTGCGGGACTACTGCCTGCGACTCGTGTACTTCCTGGAGTCAGCCGGTAACGAACGCGTGGCCGTGACCCAGACGCCGTACTCATCATTTCGCGGGGCACCGACCCGCATTGAGCGCGTCGCGGGGGCAACCACCGACATCCAGCACATCCTGCACCAGGGCATGACGTATTACGGGGCAACGTTCTGGGTGGGGGCCAACGCCGTCATCCGCAAGCGCGCGCTCGAGGACATCGTGGAGGTCGAAACCGTCGGCGGGTTCGAGATTCGCACGTATATCCAGGACCGCACCGTGATCGAGGACACCGAGTCCAGCGTCGACCTCGGCACGCACGGCTGGACCCTGGCGAACTACCCGGAACGCCTCAGCTACAGTGCCACGCCGCCCGACTTCGGCGCCCTGGTCGTGCAGCGACGCCGCTGGGCCAATGGCGGGCTGCTGATTCTGCCGAAACTCTGGAACCAGGTGACGCACCGGCGCTTCAACCGCGAGCGCATTCTGTTTCGTGAGATCCTGCTGCGGGTCAACTACATGGCCTCGATCGCCTGGTCGAGTTTCGGTCTGATCTTCCTGCTCGCCTACCCGTATGACAGCCGTCTGCTCAGCCCCCTGGTGTTCTTCGCCGCCCTCCCGTACTTCCTGGCGATGGGCAGCGACCTGCGGGAATGCGGGCACCGATTCACCGACATCTTCCGAATCTACGGGTTCAACCTCGTCTTGCTGCCGGTGAACCTCGCCGGCGTGCTGAAGTCGATGCAGCAGGCCATCACCGGGGAGAAGATCCCCTTCGTGCGGACCCCGAAGGTGAAGGACCGCACCGCTGCCCCGGCGATGTATGTCGTCGTGCCGTATCTCATCGTGGCCTTCTCCGTGCTGACCATCTGGCGCAACGTCGATGCCGGCAACTGGGGCAACGTGGCGTTTGCTGTGCTCAACGCCGTGCTCGCATCCTATGCAATTCTGGCCTATATCGGACTGCGCAACTCGGTCGTCGACGTGTTTCTCGCCATGCTCAGCTGGCTGTACGTAGCGCCCCGTAAGCCCAAGGAAACGCCGCCGGAATTCCCGGCCAAGGACCCCAAAGACGTGGACTGGGCCTCGGTCATCTACTACGGCGATCGCCGGCTGAACCGCAACCTGCGCGGCGGCTCCGACCGCCGTCGCCGGGCCACCTCCCGCTAGACCAACTCCCGTTGAGCGCGCACGCGGTCTCTTGACGCGTCGGCTGCCCCCCGCGTAGGGTCCTCAGTACATACATAACTGGGTGACGAGCGTGCTAAAACGTGAGGGGTTCCACCATCGTGAGCAGTCAGATCGATGCTTCATCGAAGAAGAGATCGTTCCGCGCAATTCAGGGCTGGCTCACGCTGACGCTTGCTCTGGTTCTGGCCTCCGGCCTGTCTGCAGTTCCCGGGGCGCACGCGGTGCCACGGGATGCGGCGCCGCTCTCGGTCGGCGCAACAGGTGAGTCCGAGATCGAACAGTTCGACGCCCAGGTGGCGCTGGCTATGCAGTACATGCGCACGGCACCGGATGAGTCAACGTACTTCGATGTCGCCGCCGCGCGGAGTGGTGGGGCCGACACCGCCACCCTCGAAATCGGCGACCTGATCAACCGACTCGCCTCGAGCCAACGGGGATCCGGCGACGCCACGATGACGACGATGGCCGGGGTTCCGATCTGGGGAAACTGGTGTGGTCCTGGCCACGGCGGAGGAGCGGCGATCGACGTCTTGGATTCCATCTGCCAGACCCATGACCGTTGCTACGACGATCGCGGATATTTTGCCTGCTCCTGCGACCGCGAAATCGTCGCCGACATTCGAAACAGCATCAATCAGATGACGACCGGTGAAAAGGCCATGGCCGTTGCCGTCAGCACGTATTTCACCTATTGCCTGTGTAACCCGTTCAGCTAGGACTGGAGCAACTCTCGTGACGACGTACAAAGCATCCGCTGATTCGGCGCGTCCTGGTCGTCGGCCCGTTGTCACGTGGGCGCTCATGGGGCTGGCGCTGGCTGTGGTGGCACTCATGCCGGACTGGACCGGTTCGGGAGACAACCGACCCCTCTGGCTGTTTGCGATTCCCGTCGTTTTGGGTCTCGTGGGAGCGGGATTCGCCGTGCGCGCCCGGCACGTGTGGTGGGCGGTGGCATCCGCCCTCTGGGGCTTTGCGTTGATCCAACTCCTGGTCGTCGTCGTCACGCTGGTCAGCGGGCCGTAACCGATGTCGCATGAGCGAATCGAAGGAGTGACGGATGACTGATCCCACGAGATACACGAAGGAACCGCGCACCTACTCGGGAACAGCCATCATTTCGATCGGCTGTGCGGGTCTGTCCTTGGTATGCCTCGCGCTGGTTCCCTTTCTCGCCTTTGTGGCAGCGGTGGCGGCCGTCGTGAGCGGGCTTGTCGCGCGACGAGAGCTCAAGGCCAATCCGGGCATGACGGGTTTCGGGCTGTCCCTGGCCGGGTTCCTCCTCGGCGCCGGCATCGTCGGCGTGAAGTTCCTTCCCGTGATCGCGAGCTGGCTCATGATGGCGGCCTACGCCTGACGGGTGCGAGCCCTCATCCCACGGATTCGTGCGTGGATGGAGGTGATCAGTGGGGCTGCAATTCCGACGCCGTGAGGGCGTGAAAGTGAGTGGGCGTTCGACACCGCGGTCGGGAGTCCAGTGTCGGTGGTGTCTGTCACACTTTTCTCATGACAACCACCATTGAAGGTGTTTTCGTTGATCTGACCGGGGCCTTGGCCCGGTCAGATGTGTCCGCGAGGATGTTCGCGGAGTTGTCCGACGACGGGTCGGAGAACACCCACCGGGCGATAGCCACCACCTGCGTGAGGTCACCGCGGCCTACGCGCTGTCGGCGGCGAATATGGCCGGCCGATCCGACTGGACGCTCGGCCGCGAAGGCCTCGCGAGGAAGAAGGGATACAACAGCCCCGAGGACTACGTTCAGGCCCTCGGCGGAGGAGGTGGCGGCACGAAAGCCGATACCCGCCGCCTGATCGAAGCCGGCACCATGGCCACCGAAGCCGAGGCTGCTCGAACGAGGCAGAAGGAAGCCGACCTGCGCGCTGCGGAGTACCCGGAGGCCCCACCTCTAGACGTGCACCGGCCGTGGTTCGCACCACTCGGCGACGCCGTGACCGACGGAACACTCAGCATCGACGCCGCAACGGCCATTCGCCGCGGCCTGGGCGAACCGGCCATCGGCGTCACCGAAGACATGCTCGCCGACGCAATCGTGGCCCTGATCGCCGAGTGCCGCACTCTCAACGCGGACCAGGCGGCGAAGGCGGCCCGGCAGTGCCGGGACACGATCGATGCCGCCGGGATCGCCTCCCGCGCCGACGCGATGAGAGCACGGCAGTACCTGCGGGTGTTCGATAAGCCCGATGGCATGCTGCACGGCAGCTTTGAGCTCGACCCGGAAAACGGGTCGTACTTCAAGGACTTCCTGCAACAGATCACCGGACCTCGCGCCGGCGGACCCCGGTTCGTGGAGAAAGCCGAGAAGGAGCGGGCGCAGCGCATCATCGATGACCCGCGGTCAACCGATCAGATCGCCGCCGAGTCCCTGATCGAGGTGATCAAGGTCGCCGCAGCCGCCGACCCCGGAACACTCTTCGGACGCATCCGTCCCTCGGTCAAGCTGGTCATCGTGCAAGAGCCCGCAGTCGCCCCAACCGCCGCACCCACAACGGCAGGGCCCACAACGGCCGCGCCGACAGCAGCGCAGCCCACAACAGGTCTGGTACTACTTCGCAACGGGTTCATCGAAGGCACGCCCGACGCCGCCACGACCGCCACCATCGACCGGACGGTGTGCAACACCGGGTTTACGCCGGTGTTGTTCGGGCGGGACGGATCGGTGCTTGATGTCGGACGCGAACAACGCCTGTTTACAACCGCGCAACGTGCGGCGTTGGCGCTTCGGGACGGTGGGTGCATGTGGAAGGACTGCCTGAGGCCGCCGAGTTTTTCGGAGGCGCATCACCTTCGGCTGTGGCAGGCGGAGGGCGGGCTGACCAACCTCGAGGAAGGGATCTTGCTCTGCAGCCCGCATCACCTCCGGTTGCACAACGACGGGTGGAAGATCGTCCGCGTCGGGACCGCCTTCTGGTTGATCCCACCGCCAGCGGCCGACCCGGCCCAAACGCCGATCCAACTGGTGAGCAAATCGGCGCTTAAGTTGGGATCGCCACTGCGACTGCAGGCCTGAAGGTAAAACCGCTCGCCGGGGTGAGAAGAACTCGTGGAGCGGTTCGACGAAGGCGGGAGCGCGCGCGAACGGTTAGCGCACTCCGCCCATCAGGCGCAGCACCGGGCGGGCGATGAGGGCCAGAAGAAGGCCGAGGATGATGGCGATGGCGCCGAGCACGCCGAAGTAGACCGTCTCCGGCACCGTTTCGTACCACTGGGCGAGCAGGCCCGACATGGCCGAGCCGAGCGCGACGGAGAGGAAGAACAGCGCCACCATCTGCGTCTTGAACACGCCGGGGGCGAGCTTGGTGGCCACCGAGAGTCCCACGGGTGAGAGAAGCAGCTCGGCAATGGTGAACACGAACAGGATACCCACGAGCGCGATCAGGGGCGTTGAGTTATCTCCACCGCCCACGAAGGGCAGGAACAGGAGGAACGCGGCACCCATGACGCCGGTACCGATGGCGAACTTGATCGGCGTCGAGGGCTGCTTGGTGCCCCATCTCGTCCACAGCGCGGCGAACGCGCCCGAAAGCAGGATGATGAACACGGGGTTGATCGACTGAACCCACGACACGGGCATCTCCCAACCAAACAAACCGCGGTCGAGGCGGTCGACGGCATAGAGGGTCACCACGGTGAACTGCTGCTGGTAGAGCGACCAGAACGCCGCGCTCGCGATGAAGAGCGGGATGAACGCGTAGACCCGGTTACGTTCGACGCCCGTCACCTGCTTGTTTGTGAGGATCACCGCGAAATACACCACGGTCGCCACGATCGTGAGGCCGATCACGATCGTCACGAGGTTACTCGCGGTGATAACACCGGTCATGGAGAGCACCACGATCGCGGCAACGGCCGCGAGGGCGAGCGAGCCGTAGGCGGCGAAACGGGCACGCGGTAGTGGGTCGTGCACAATGCGCGCCGAATCCGGCAAGCGCTTGCGCCCGCGGGAATACTGCAGGAGTCCGATGGCCATTCCCACGGCGGCGAGGCCGAACCCGTAGTGGAACCCGACCGTGGTCTGCAGCAGCCCGGTGAGAATCGGTCCCATCAGGCGCCGAGGTTGATGCCGAGATAGAAGATGGAGAATCCGGCGTCGCGACGGGTGTCGTCGGGGGCATAGAGCGTTCCGACGACGGAGGTGGCGTTGGCCTTGAGCCCACCGCTACCGACGGCAATCAGGAGGAGGCCGGCCGTGAGGCCGGGAATTCCGGGCAGCAGGGCCAGGGCGATGTGGCCCATCATGATCACGATGGCGCTGTAGAACAGCACACGCTCGGACCCGAGCAGGCGGTCGGCGATCCAGGCACCGAGGATGGTGGAGAGATACACGCCGCCGCCGTAGGCACCGACGATTCCGGCGGCCGTTGCCTGCGGAATTCCGAGTCCGCCGTCGTTGACGGAGTAGAACAGGTACAACAGCAGGATTCCCTGCATGCCGTAGAAGGAGAAGCGTTCCCACATTTCGACGCCAAAGATGTTGGCTAGGGAGCGGGGCTGTCCGAAGAATCCGCGATCCTCGTGAGACGGAACGGTCGTTGCTTTTGCTTCAGCATCGTTGGTGATGTTACTCATTGCTTGACTTTACCCCCCTGAACGAGGGAGGAACCTGATGGTCACTCAGGTTCCCGTGTCTGAGCCGACGCTCCGATCGACGACGCCGGCCGCCGTCGGAGCGGTCTAGGGTCGAAACCAGACCCTCCACCGAACATTGGCCATCATGACTGACTCCTCCACCCTCTTCCGCGGCCTGATCGCGTACCCGATCACGCCGCTGATCGGCAGCGAGAAACGTGTGGACCACCAGGTTCTCGCCGCGCTCGTGGCGGGCATCGCGGACGCCGGCATCGACGGGGTGACGGTGCTGGCCTCATCCGGATCCGGCGTGTCCTTCGACCGCGAGGAACGCCGAGCCATCGTGCAGACCGCCGTGGCCGCGGCCGGTGATGTGCCGGTCTATGTGGCGGTGAGCGCCCCGAGCACGCGCTCCGTTCTCGACTTCGCCCAGGACGCCGCCGGGCTCGGGGCCCGCGGAATCGTGGTGACCCCGTTCTCTTACCTGCCCCTCGACGATGACGAGGTCGTGGCGCTCGTGCACACCCTCAGCGAGGAAACCCCGCTGCCGATCTGCTTCTACAACAAGCCGCCACAGACCCAGTACGACCTGCCGCCCGCGGTCTTGATGCGCCTCGTGGCCGAGACGAATGTGGTCGCGCTCAAGGAACCGGCCACCCGGGCCGGCAGACCGGCATCCCGGCTGGCCGAGCTGCGCGAGGCCGGCGGCCCCGGGTTCAGCCTCGGCGTGAGCGGCGACGTGCAGATGCTCACCGACCTGCCCCCGACCGACGCCTGGCACTC
>NZ_JPRS01000056.1 GCF_000738085.1 Cryobacterium sp. MLB-32 | reverse complement strand
TGACTGCTTTGCAGTGCTTGCCATCACAGGATCCACCGCGAAGGGTGGGGCATCATCGTCAAAGACAACGTCGTGTACTTCATCCCGCCCGCTACCGTCGATCCGAAGAGAACTCCGCGTCGCGGCGGACGCCCACCGGTACCGACACCGAAAGGCCACGACGGCCCGCACTACAAGAGCTAGACACAGCGTGCTCGTGTCGGCTCGCGCAGTCTCGATCTCGAGAAGCTAGATCCAAGCGCGCATTCCTCGCGCCTCGCCCAGCGAGGATTCCTGCCGCCTCGACCATCGGGAGCCTCTACTCGCGGCACTCGTGGCGCACGGGCTTCAGGCGGGCCGGGGCATCCTCTGCGGCCGGGAATTCGCAGGTGAACTCACCCTCGTAGCCGAAGAGGAATCCAAAGAACCGGTTGTGCACCTGCATGCTGATGCGAAAGCACCCGGCTTCCTCGTCGAAGCTTTCGTGCAGGTCGGCGCGCCCACTGAACAACATCGGGAATCGGAAGGCCACCGGCCCTTCGTAGAATCTCTGCTTCCCCGACCGGAGATGCAGGCTACCGTCGGGCTCCACGCTGAGGTCGAGGTCTACCGCGAGGTGCTGGTGCGTTCCGAGATAGTCCACGATCCGCCCGTCGGCGATGACCATGGTCGCATCGAAGCGACTCTGGCGTGACCCGATATCGTACTCGCGCACAAACGTGACCGTCTCGCGTCCCAAGGGGTCGCGGTATGGATAATTCGACACCGTGAACGGGATATCGTCGCCGTGATCGGGGATCAGGATGTTGCGGAACTTTCCTATTTGCAGAAACGGAACGGTCCACCACGGGCCACGGCGGATCCGCGACATCACGCCCGTGCCGACGCAGGCGTAACCCGCGTCGAGACCCACGCCGAATCGCCGCTGTAACTCGGGATGCAAGCGCGCAAAGTCGTCACCAAGAGCGACCTCGAATACCGAGCTCATGGTGTCTCCAGGGCATCAAGAGTCGCGGGCGCATCGTCCATTGCGCGGCCGCGCGACGGCGTACGGCGACACCGGGCGGCCCTCGGCCGGTTTCTTCTCGTAACCAGGAGCACGGATGCCCCCGGCCATTTCTCCGGCTCGACGCCCGTTTCCGCCCAGATGCGCAACCGGTCGAAGCTCCAGGCCGTCATCCACCCGATGAACGGGCGGACCGCACGGTCAAGTAACGCTCCCCAGCCGGGCTGGTATGTGTAGCCGGTGATGAACCGAACGCCGATCGGCGTCGGGACATAGCGCCAGTACCCCCGGCCGTCGCCGAGCGGCGACAGGGGATCGCGCGTGGTGAACTTCAATGCGGAGGTTCGGGTGCCGTCGAGGCGATGCCGCTCACCGAGCGACGTTCCGGTTCCTCGGATCAGGTGGAACGGCAAACGGGTCTCGTACGCAAAGCGGTGACCGCCGCTCGGCAGATCGTCGAGGGGCTCTATGCGCGAGAACCGCAGGTCCCAGCGGGAGTGCAGAGCGGGGTTTTGGGTGAGTTCCCAGACGCGGTCGATCGGCGCGTCGATGAGGATCTCGACGTAGATTGCGGGGGCAGACGCTGCTGAGGACACATGTCAAGCATGTCGTACGCGTTGGCACGGTCGATTGAGAAAAGCTCGGCGACGTGAAAGCGGAGGTGGGTGTGGACCTGAGTCCACACCCACCTCCGCGAACGTGGTGCTGAAAGCTGCGGGGGTTACGCCTCGAGCTCGGCGTCGAGGGTGATCTCCACGCCGGTCAGCGCCTTGCTGAGCGGGCAGCCGCTTTTGGCTTCAGTGGCCGCAGCGAGGAAGGCGTCGCTGTCAATGCCGGTGACTTCGCCACGGACGGTGAGGAGAATACCGGTGAGGCGGAATCCGCCGGCCGGGTCCGCCCCAAGCGTCACATCAGCCTTCACGTCGAGAGCCTCAACGGTGCCGCCGGCTGCGGTCAAAACCGCAGAGAGCTGCATCGCGTAGCAGGCGGAGTGAGCGGCGGCGAGGAGTTCCTCGGGGCTCGTGAAGCCGTTGGCTGTTTCTGAGGAGCGTTTCGGGAAGGACACATCGTAGGTGCCGATCTGTGAGCTGGTCAGTTCAACCTGGCCCTCTCCGGTCTCGAGGCTGCCGTTCCATGCGGTGCGTGCGGTACGGGTAGGCATAGTGGTGTTTCCTATCTGTGGTGTGGGCCGGAAGATCCGGCCGCGGGGAAATGAGGGTTAGTGCGATGCCCGCACGTGTTCGGCGAGAAGCGTGATTTGTTCACGAAGCGACTGCAGGTCGTCGAGTTCTACGCCCGTCGCGGCACACACGACGTCGTTCACGTTCGTGGCATAGTGTCTCAGCGCGCTCCCGCTTTCGGTCAGTGATACCTGAACGCGCCGCTCGTCTTGCGTCAGCCTGTTCCGGCTGAGCAAGCCTGCGGTCTCCATGCGGCGGAGTAGGGGGGAGAGCGTGCCGGAGTCCAGATTCAACCGTTCCCCGAGACCGCTGACGCTGATCGGGCCCGACTCCCACAGCACGAGAAGTACGAGGTATTGCGGGTACGTGAGCCCGAGTGGGTCGAGCAGATCGCGGTATCGCGCCGTGATGGCGCGTGACGCGCTGTAGAGCGCAAAACAGATCTGCTCGTCAAGCACGGGGATACGGGGGGCTGCGGTGGTCACGTCACTTAACCTAGCACAGTTGTGCCCTATTCAGTTGCGTACAACCTTAACGAGGACGAGCATCGAGCGTGTCGCTCGGCTCAGGCGGCGGGTCGTACCGGTGAGGTCGGGAACCACCAGGTTGATTCGGGCTCGACGTAGACCCAATCGCTCAGGAATTCGGCCAGAGGCAGGGGGCGCGCGTACAGGTAGCCCTGCGCGAGGAAGCATCCGCGCACGACAAGCCAGTCTGCCTGTTCCTGTGTTTCCACGCCTTCGGCGATGATTCCGAGCGACATCGCCGTGCCCAGTTTGATCGCGAGGTCCACGATCGGGGCGTCGTCGCCCGAGGACACGATGGTGCTGATGAAGCCGCGGTCGATTTTCATGATGTCGAGGCGCATTCGGGTGAGGCGTTCCAGGCTGGAGAATCCGGTGCCGAAGTCGTCCATGGAGATGACGACACCGGCGGCGCGCAGCTTCTCTGTGTTCATTGCCACGTTGTCCGAGGCCGTGCCGAAGTCCGTCTCCGTGGCCTCGATGCCCAGATTTGCCAAATCCAGACCGGCCGCGGCGCAGAGGGCGATGGCCCGGTCGGCGTAGTCCGGGGTCATCAGCTCACGCGAGGATGCGTTGACGGCCACGCTGATCGGCTGCTGTCCCTGGGGTTTGGCGTTGTTCCACTCCGCCGCCGCTGTGATGGCTTGCTCGAGCACCCATTGGCCCAAGGCCTGGATGGACCCGCTGGCCTCGCAGAGAGGGATGAACTCGACCGGGGAGATCTGGCCGCGAGTGGGGTGGTTCCAGCGCACGAGGCTTCCGCCCCGACCGCGCGTCCTGAGCGCAGATCTACGCACGGTTGATAAAGAATGTAGAACTCACCCTGGGCAATGCCCTGCTGAACTGCTGAGACCGAGGCGTAGTAACCACCGTGGATGCTTGTGCGACCGAAGCCGGCACGCTTGGCGTCGTAGAGGGCGATTCCGGCTCGCCCAAACAGCTCCGACGCCGACTCATCGGCGTCGTGCATGGCGATCCCGGTTGTGAAACTCATCACGGACGGATGCACGGCCTCAAGCAGGTCCTGGGCCTGACCGGATGTCTGACCGGGGAAGAGGAGGGCAAAGGCATCTCCTTCGATCCGTCCGAGAACGACTGTCGGTGGGAGCAGGCTCTGCAGCTCAGAGGTGAAGGCGATGAGGGCGTCGTCCCCGGCGTCATAGCCGCGGCGCTGGTTGACGAGGGAGAATCCATCGAGATCGATGCGGCACAGGCTCACCGGCTCTCCCGGCTTGGAATCGCGCAGCAGCACTGTGGTGGCCCGCTCGAAGCCGGCGAAGTTGCGCACGCCGGTCAGCCAGTCTGTCTCGGCCGTGATTGCACTGCGCACGAACCAGGTGATCGCGGCACCCGTGCCCAGAGCAAGGAGAGCATCCATGGCCACGGTCTCCGGGTTCATGCCCGGCTGAAGAGCGAGAGAGATCAAGGCGGCTGGAATCAGCACGGAGGGGTACCAGATCACCCTGCGTGAGGGGATGATCGCGAATGCAATCAGCATGATGGCGGCCATGGTGGCTGCGAAGGTGTGACTGAGCGGTTCTTGGCTCGTGGCCCAAATGCACACCAGAGTCAGGAGTGTGAGCCAAATCAGTGAAAGGTGGCGCAGGAACATGGTGATGCGTCGGCGGAGGGCCAGCAGGCCGGCGCCGCTGATGACCAGCGTGATCGCGACGGCACCAAGGATGGCGTTGCGGGCCAACGCGAATGTGTCCCCGCCGACCAGCGCCAGCAGGCCCAGCGGAATGCCGAACCCGATCATGATTGAACCGAGGAGGGTCCCCACGCTGGAAGCCGAGTTGAACATGCCGGGCCGGAAGCTGATGTCCCGACCGCGGCGGGGGCGTCGAGCGGTTTTGTGGGCGGCGTGAGTGCCGCTCGGACGGCCAAGGGGCGGGCTCGCTGGTGCCGGTTCGCGCGCTCCCGGCGCGCCAACGTCGACACGGGGGCTCGGGGACATGACCGCAGTCTATGCGCTGGAATTAGTCCCCCCGTGCAGGGGGCACTGATTCAGCCCTCCGAGTCGGATCAGTGGCCTCGTAGCGTGATGCGATGGGGCCCACAGTCGTGAAATGCGGAGGAACAGCCGAACGACGCGGACTGGTCGTGTTAGCCGATGCGGGTGAGCGACTGGGGTCGAAAGTTCCCGGCCCCGCGACTATCGTCCGTTCACGCAGGGAGGTCATCCATGACGGGCTTCGGACAGCACACCATGAACATGGCCCGCCAGAACGTGGATTTCCGGCGCCTTTTCTATACCGGCAGGTCGGTTTGGTCCAGACGCTCCGACCGCGCCGCCGTCAGAGTGCGCTCGCGCATCGCGAGGAACAGGGGGAATGTGAAGGCGAAAGCGGTGACGCCTGAGAGAGCGACGTAGAGCCAGCCGCGCTTCATTCCCAGCCGCCGCGCCTCAACGATGATCAAGATGCTGCCGGCCACCGCCGCGATGAGGAGGTCGACCGTGAGCGACGAGACCGCCGGCCCGCTGTTCACCGAGTCGCCGACGAAATCGCGCAGTTGCACGATCGCGAGAACGTTGTACGTCCAGGTCCCGGCGAGCCCGACGATGCTCAGTGCCAGATAGACAAGAGCGAGTGGGGTCCAGTGTTTGTTCATGTCGTCATTATTCCGGACGGTCGCGTCGAAGGGCGACTCGCCACGGACGTGATCGGCACGCCCTGTTCGAGCAGCGGATGCCTGAATGGGTATGGGAACGCGCGATGGACTCAGAAATACCACCGAGAACGCCGGCCCCGCATCGTTCAACGGCCGTGGCCTCCTGACCATGATCGGCCCTCATTCGCTGCTGCTCGTGCTCGCGTGCGTCGTACTCGGCTCAAGAGGAGCTGGCGCTGCCGTCGCCAACGGGTGGATACCCGGATCCTCACTCGAGGGTGAGCGGCCCCCGGGGGGATCTTGTGAGCACCGACGGGGAGCGTTTTCGAGATGCACGCGGTGATCGTTTGACCGCACGATCGCTCAGGTTGAGTCAACAGCAGAACGACGCTGCACACGAAAGCCACAGAGAAGGATTCCTCAGAGTCAGAGATCTCGTCTGGCGGGGGGAGTGCTAGCGAACGACTCTCGCGGTGCGCAGTCTCCTCTCACGTTCCTCGGTATTTCTGTCTGTCTGTCCGTCCGTCTGTCCGTCGGTCCGTGGTGGTGGTGCGCGACGATGTTGATCGTTCGTCGCGTTCGTCGTGGTTGTTAGAACGGTGCTGTGTTGAGCCTGTGTTGGGGATGCTCCAGACGTCGAGCCAGGTGTTTGGTTTCGTTGCTGGTTCGGTCGTGGGGATGGTGGGTCTGATTCGGGTGGCGGGGTGGGTGGCGTAGTGCTTGCCGGCCGGGCTGGTCCAGTTGAGGGTGCCGTCCTTGCCTTGTTCGACGGCCCATCCGGTTTCGTGTTTGACCCGGTGGCTGCGTTTGCAGAGGTTGGCGAGGTTTGAGAACACGGTTTCGCCGCCGGATTCCCAGGGGATGGTGTGGTCGATGTCGCAGTCCTGCGCGCGGCGGTTGCACCCGGCGGCGCGGCACGTGCCGTCGCGCAGTTGCAGCCAGCGCCGGAGTTCTGTCGGCACCTTGTACTTCGTGCGTCCGAACGAGAGCACGGCGCCGGTCTCGGGGTGGATGAGGATGCGGGTGAAGCTCGATGCGGTGCCGGCGATGCGGCGGGCGGTTTCCGGGTCGATCGGCCCGAACCCCTCCAGCGTGCCGGGCTCCTCGCTCTTACCCATCAGGGTGAGCACGGGCACGGTGACGTACACGTTGCCGCGGATGCCGGCGCCGAGCCCCGTCGCGGTAACGCCGCCCAAAAGCAGGTCGACGGCGACGTCGGTGCGCAGTTGCGGGAGGGTGCGGGTTTCGACAGGCTCAACCAGCGATGAGGACTGGAGGTTCTTCGCCATCGCTTCGACCCGGTCCCTGATCGCACTGGCATCCTCATTGCTCAGGGTCATTTCGAGGTACGCCATGCCGTCACGGCCCGGGCCGACAAAAAAGCACCGATCAGCCAAGGCGCGTTTGTGCCGCACGGTGATCGACTCCGGATGCGTGAGTTCCCGAATGCGGATGGCTTTCTTCGTGAACTGCGGCACCGTGAGGGTCTCACTCTCGGTCAGGGCCTCGTTCTCGAACGCCTGCCAGGCTTCATCGGGGAGGGCCAACACGTTATCCATGATGACCTCGATGTGGCGGTAACTGATGTCCCCACGGCGGAGAGCCTCTCTTGTGGCGGGGAGCTTGTGCTGGAGAAGTTCGCTGTGGCACATGAGGTTACGGGCGCAATTCTCTGTCAGGGTCAGCAGGCACGCGAGTTCAGCGACGAGGCCCTCGTGAGCGGCCGTCATTGACGACCACTCGACGTACCCTTTCCTTCCACGAGCGGCCGTGGTGGGTCGGCCGGTCTCGGCCGTCGCCCGGGTCCAACGCATGATCTCATCGACCGCGGCCGCCCGCGCGGCCTGCGCCGCACAGATCGCCCGGTCCTGCTCTTTCACCGCATCGAGCAAGCGGAGCTGGGTATCGGCCGTCTCACGCTCTGCGGGCGTCAGGCCGACGGGTTCGGGCGGGCTGCTGCCCGCGGCATCCTCCGGTGGAGGAACTTCATTGGTGTTCTCCATGCCTAAATTTTCCCACGGACCACTGACACTGTTCGAGAAAACCTCAGCATTGTGGAGAAGTTATTCGAAGCATTATTCGCTGCTCGGGCGGCGAGATCGACTCACGAGGTCTCGAGACGCTCGTTCCTCGCTCCTCGACCAGCGGCTTGGGGGCGTTGCGGG
The DNA here is from genome assembly GCF_000738085.1 of Cryobacterium sp. MLB-32. Taxonomy (GTDB): domain Bacteria; phylum Actinomycetota; class Actinomycetes; order Actinomycetales; family Microbacteriaceae; genus Cryobacterium. Next base: position 14,572 of record NZ_JPRS01000056.1, on the reverse strand, counting down.
GATCAGGTCGCGAGGTCTCGACAGGCTCGACCAGCGTTTGGATCGAGATCTCGACAGGTGCTGAGCGCCATGACCGCCGAAGTGTCCACGCGATAAGACGTTTTGGCACCCGCAGTGGCACCACCACTGCGAGGCAAGCTCCACCTCTCGACGGGCACGACCCAGCGGCACCGCAGGAGACTCGGCGGACGGCTCCCCGATTCAAGCGCAGTCTTCGAGCGCGGCCTGCATTCAGGTCTCGAACGTGCGGATGCCGTGAGTGATGACTGTGCCCCAGTAAAGTCTTTGTTCCATTGGCAAGCACTCGATGTACCGCGAACCCGCAGAGGTGCGACTTACGCGATGTTCGTCACCGACGACGGCACCAAACGACGCCAGGCCGAGGCCGATTTCTCTGCGCGGAAGGGCTGTGCCCGACCGCCGAGATGCGTGCACCTGCAGCCAGAGCGAGCCGCGCGCGCCGGAGTAGGCCGCGAGCGACCACCCCAATCTTGGGAGAATCGCACGGCCATATCGCACGCACTCTCAGGCTCGCGAGCATGGTGTGAGCTAGTGTTCGAGGAGAACCTTGGGATCGGTGTGCTCGAGGCCTGACTGAAGAATGGCGGTGACATCAGCGTGAATCGACGAACGCGAACAGCGACAACGACGTTCCTGTCACCTTTTGTCAGCTTTTTAGCACTGACCGCCTTGCTCTTCGCCGTCTTCGCGATGCACTCGGAGGCAACCGGACACGACATGCACATGGCCGGTTCGTCGGCGACTGCCGGTGCAAGTGCGCCCGTGGAAGCCGCCGTCGCCGCGGCCACATTGACCACCCCCGTAGTCGCCTCCCTCTCCGCTGGCATGCACACTGGAATGCTCGATTGCGCGTTGCTGGCCATGGCGTGTGTTTTGTTGCTGGTGCTCATCGCCCTCGTGTTTCTCACCCGATTGCCGGCCACGTATCGGCGGCTTCTCGATGCGGGCGGTGCCCTACTCAGGATCGTCGACCAAGTCGCGATGCCCCTGCCCCGCCCCAGTCTCACTGTTCTCTCCATTAGTCGCGTCTAGACCGAGCCTGTACTCCGCCGCACCTGCGGCCGCTCTGTCTACCCTTTGACGATGAATGGATGAACAATGCTCAAAACTCGTACCGTTTTCTCTGCCGCCGTAGCAGTGGCCGCAGCCCTCGTTCTCAGCTCGTGCGCTGGTGGCAGCCCCGCCGGCACCTCAGCGAGCCCAACAGCGGATGCATCGGCGGCAGCCTTCAACGACGCCGACGTAACGTTTGCGCAAATGATGATCCCCCACCACGAGCAGGCCGTCGAGATGAGCGATGACCTCCTCGCCAAGGATGGCATCGACCAAGAAATTGTCGATCTCGCCACCGAAATCAAGGCCGCACAAGAGCCCGAAATCGCCCAGCTGAACGACTGGCTAACCGAATGGGATGCCGAAGACAACAGCATGTCGGGGATGCAAGGCATGGGCGATGGCTCCGACGGCATGATGTCAGCCGACGACATGATGGCCCTTCAAGACGCCGCCGCAACCGACGCAGGGCGGCTCTTCCTTGAGCAGATGACGGTGCACCACGAGGGCGCCGTCGCCATGGCGCAGATCGAAATCGACGACGGCGAGAATACGGACGCGCAGGCGATGGCGAAGACGATCGTGACGACGCAGACGGCAGAAATCGCCGTCATGGCGGAGCTTCTCGCAACCCAGTAGTTGACGGCGAGACGATCCTGACCGTCTTCTGGTGGATCTTCCACCTGCGTGACTATTTCGTCGACCAAATCCCCCCAAGGACGTTTTTTGATGCACTCTTTCCCTCTTGCTCGACCACAATTTGTGCTCCCGGCGGACACTCGTGGATAGTACAAACCACATTGCAACCGGACCAGCGGTGCCCGGTCCGCCACCCGTGATGTCACGTCGAGACATCCGTGCGCTCGAGAGCCGCGTCAGTGCGAGTCGATCCGTGGCACCGCTGTCGAAACCGGCGCGAACGGGGCCCAAGAGGACGACGCATCGCCATCGCGCGGCCGCCGGTGCGGCCATGGCGATGATCGCACTCTTCACCGTGACCGCATCACTCCCCGCCCTGGCGGTGAACCCCGAAGCGCCCCAAGCTCCGGTACCCCGCGCGGTTCAATCTGCCGACGGGCAAAGCCTCAGTTTTTCCGGTACGGCGTCGGCGCGTGTCCAACGGGATGGGTTCACGGTCACCGATGTTCCCCAACCAGCGTCTTACACGGAGCCCGCGAGCAACGGAAAGTGGGCCAGCCTCGATCCGAGTCAGCTGACGGATCAGGGTTGGGCGCTGCCGGTACTGGGCCGCATCACAAGCCCCTTCGGCCCTCGTCCCGACAAGCCCGTCGCGGGCGTCGGGGACTACCACAATGGGACCGACATCGCGGCGCCGTGCGGCAAACCAGTTTTCGCTGCGACGGGAGGAAAAGTGCTCGACTCCGAATACCAAGGCTCGTACGGCAATTGGGTTCTCATCGACCACGGGGGCGGTGTCGAAACCGGGTACGCCCACAACAGCAAGCTCCTCGTCGACGCCGGGCAGAGTGTTGCCGCTGGCGAGGTCATCGCACTGGTGGGGAGCACGGGGTCCTCGAGCGGATGCCACGTGCATTTTGAAACTCGGGTGAACGGAACGCGTCTCAACCCGGAGACATTCATGAGCGCACAAGGAGTGTCTCTTGACTAAATGGGCAACACCTCGTCATACCGCTCGGGCCGCAATCGCAACGATGCCGATCCTGGCTACCGTAGCGGTCGCTGCGCCAGCTCGGGCCGAGGAATATCCACCGTGGGCCGAGGTGGAGAGTTCTCGGTCGTCCGAGACCGCACAGGGGGCCCAGATCACGGCGTTGTCCACCCTGATCGACAGCTTGGCGGCTGAAGAGGATGCTGCCCCGTCCTCCGGCTGTCACGTGCACTGGGAAACGCGCGTAAAGAATGCGCGCGTGAATCCACAATCTTTCATGAGTTCACGAGGAGTCACCGTTGGCTAAATTCACCTACCCACAGCGCTCTGCGCGGGCGCTGGCCGTAGCGTCGTTCAGTATCCTTGCCCTCGCTGGTTGCACCAGTGCAGCTAACGGTCCGGGCATGAGCTCGCCGAGGAACACTCCGGTCACCGCATTCGAGCATGTTCATGGCCTCGGCGCCGATCCCCTGACGGGAAACACGTACGCGGCCACTCACCAGGGAGTCTGGCTCATCCCAACGGGGCTGCTGCCTGACACATATCTTGCAGGAACGCCTCGCAGCAGTGCGGTCGAGCCGATCCAGATCGCCGGCCAGACCCAAGACACTATGGGGTTCACAGTGGCGGCACCCGGCCATCTGCTGGCTTCTGGACATCCAGCGCCGAGCGAGCAGACCGATCTGAATCTGCCCAACCTCGGCCTGATGTCCAGTACCGACGGAGCCGAGTCGTGGACCGCCCTGTCTCTGGAGGGGGAAACAGATTTCCACGATCTAGTGGCAGTCCCCTTGGATGACACCCTGCGTATTTATGGGTACGACGCCGGTGCCGGGACAGTCCGGGTGAGCGATGATTCAGGCGCAACGTGGTCTAACGGCGCCGAACTGCCGCTGCGCGACCTGACCGCATCTCCGTCACGACCCGACCGCGTCTTCGCGACGACAGCTGACGGGCTCGCGATGAGCGTTGATGTCGGCCGAACATTCCGCCTCGTGGCCGGCGCGCCCGCTCTTCTTCTGGTCGACGCAGTCGATGATGCTGCCGGCGGAGGCTTGGTAGGAATCGATACCTCGGGCACGCTGTGGCGCGAAGACGGCACTTCCGGTAACTGGACACGGGGAGGGGGAACCGACGGGCCTCCGGAAGCGTTTACCTTTGTCGGCGGTTCCTCGCCGTGGATCCTGATTGCGGACGCCAGTGGTATCGCTGCAAGCGACGACTATGGCATCACCTGGACGGAACTGGTTTTGCTGGCCGGCTGATCCCTTCAACGGATCCTCACCGATACCGTCGTGATTGTCCGAAAAGGATTTACCCCCTATGCGTAAGTCTTGGCCGTGAATGAGTCGAACGAAAGGAACGCAATCTGATGATGTGGGGTTCAGCAAACATGGGGTGGACTTGGGGATTCGGACTGCTGGTGCTAGCGGGCATTGCCCTGATAATTTACGTCGTCGTTCGCTTGCTGTCGACGACGCCTGGGAGCGCAGTCCCGCCCTCGACTCACAGTTCGCCTGAGTCGAGCGCTGCTCGGCGCATCGTGGACGAGCGTTTCGCGCGAGGTGAGCTCACCGCGGAGCAGTATCGCGATCACCTAAGAGTACTCGGCGAGGAACGATAGCGCGCCCGATGACGTTGTACTGGGTGGTGCTGCGCAGTGGCGCGCAGTCTCAGGCTCCGCGTTCCCGGCATCTCTCCGCTCCTCGCCACACCCTCCCATCGGGGTCCGGCCGGGGTTCGGGCTCCGCCAGCCCCGGAATTCCTCGGACGAGTCCGTGTTCGGCGGTGCGGTTATCGTCCGATTTCAGGAGCGCCCGGAGCGCCAGGCCGGTGTCCTTCACTCGAGGATATTCACGGGCAGTTTCTGCCGGGCTGGCAGCGTAGCCCCGACGTGTAGGAGCGGCGTAGAGGCGGTGTCCGGCACCGGCGAGCAACCGATCAACCGATCCGTACCCGGCATCCCTTCCGCGCTCATGATAGGAAACGCTGGCCTGATCAATGCCGGTCAGCTCGGCAAGTCTTGTCTGAGTGAGATACTTACTCCGTGGATTTTTGGAGGTCAGCTGGTTCTCGTCAATCAACACGCCAGAAGTCGGCACGCCGAATCCCGGACTCATCTATCACCGGGTAGCGAGATTCGGATATGACTGAAACGTCGAATAAACGCAAAAAACCCCCGCTCGCGCGGGGGTTTTCATAAAGCTGGGGTACCTGGACTCGAACCAAGAACAACTGAACCAGAATCAGCCGTGTTGCCAATTACACCATACCCCAATGGCCTTATCCGAAGATCGGGCCGAGATCAACCCTAACCTACGACAGGCCCTGACCACAAAACGGAGGGCAGCTCGGCGTGTTCAACGCCGGGCCACCTCAGCCGCAGCGGTTATTCCGCGGTCGCGCCGACGACCTGCGCCAGCCGCTCGAGACGCCCCAGGGTCTCCGTCCGCCCGAGAATCTCCATCGATTCGAACAGGGGCGGCGACACCTTGCGGCCGGACACAGCGACCCGCAGGGGGCCGAAGGCCACTCGTGGCTTGAGACCGAGGCCCTCAAGCAGAGTCTCGTTCAGCACGGTGTGCACGCGGTCCGTGGCCCAGTCTGCCTCGGGGATGGCACGCAGGGCTGTGCCGGAGGCGGCCAGAATCTCGGCGGTGGTCTGCGGGAGCGACTTCAGGGCATCCGCTTCATGCACGAGCTCGTCGCCGGCGACGAAGAGGAAACCGAGCATGGCGGGCGCCTCGCCGAGAAGCGCAATGCGCTCCTGAATGAGCGGGGCGGCCTGGGCGAGGATCGCACGGTCGGAATCACTGACGGGCTCGGTGAGCACGTCAGCCGCCACCAGATAGGGCACGATGCGCGCGGCAAAGTCCGCCGCCTCGAGCAGGCGAATGTGGTCGCCGTTGATGGATTCGGCCTTCTTCTGATCGAAACGCGCCGGATTCGGGTTGACGTCTTTCACGTCGAACGCGGCGACCAGCTCGTCGATGGAGAAAACGTCGCGATCGTGGGAAATCGACCAGCCCAGCAGTGCCAGGTAGTTGAGCAGGCCTTCCGGGATGAAGCCGCGGTCACGGTGGTGAAACAGGTTCGATTCCGGCTCGCGCTTGCTCATCTTCTTGTTCTTGTCCCCCAGCACGAAGGGAAGGTGACCAAAGCGCGGCACGAAGCTCGTCAGACCGATGTCGATGAGCGCGTGGTAGAGAGCGATCTGGCGGGGCGTGGAGGAGAGCAGGTCTTCACCGCGCAGCACGTGGGTTACCCCCATCAGCGCATCGTCCACGGGGTTAACGAAGGGGTACAGGGGATGTCCATTGGGCCGCACGACCACGAAGTCGCTGAAGGAGCCGGCCGGGAACGTGATTTCGCCGCGCACGAGGTCGTCGAAGGACAGCTCGGTGTCGGGGACGCGCAGGCGAAGAGCCGGCGAGCGACCTTCAGCGCGGTAGGCGGCCTTCTGCTCCGCGCTCAGATCGCGTTCGAAGTTGTCGTAGCCCATCTTGGGGTCCCGACCGAGAGACACATTACGCGCCTCGATCTCCTCGCCCGTGGCGAAGCTCTCGTAAATGTGGCCGGATGCCGTGAGCTGAGCGATGACGTCGCGGTAGATGTCGTAGCGCTCAGACTGACGGTACGGTCCATGCGGACCGCCGACCTCCACGCCTTCGTCCCAGTCGAGGCCTAGCCAGCGCAGGCCCTCGATGATCTGGCCGAAGCTTTCCTCGCTGTCGCGGGCCGCGTCGGTGTCTTCGATGCGGAAGATCATCGTGCCGCCCGTGTGGCGCGCATAGGCCCAGTTGAACATGGCCGTGCGGATGAGTCCCACGTGGGGCGTTCCGGTGGGCGACGGGCAGAACCGCACGCGAACGTCGGTTCCGGTGGCGGTGGAGAAGGGGTGTGCAGTGATCTCAGACATTACTGTCGATTCTAGTTGCCGCACCAGCCCGGGGCGGAGGCCACCACTGCAGTCAGGGCCGCCAGCGTGGCGGCGAGCGCGGGGATCCGCTCGGCGCCGGAAGCCGTGACCGCGTGCACGGTGCGATGGTCGAGGCTCGTCGTGGGTCGGATGGCGACACCCGGCCTTGTGCCGACGGACTCGATCGCGAGGATGGGCAGGATCGCCACCCCGATGCCGTTCTCGACCAGGCCGAAGACCGCTGCCACGTTGTCGGTTTCGCAGGCGATCGTGGGGGTGAAGCCGTTGCGGTCGCAGAGCTCCAGCAGGTGACCGCGGCAGCGCGGGCAACCGGCGATCCAGTCTTCCCCCGACAACGTGGACAGATCGACCGCGGCGCTGCCCGCGGCGGGGTGCGCCGCGGGCAGTACGACGCGAATCTCCTCGTGTCGCAGTTCCATCACACGCAGCCCCTGTGCGCTGTCACGGTGCGGGTCGGCGGCATCACCCGGGTAGCTGAAGGTGAGCGCAAGGTCGACGCTCTTGTCGCGCACGAGGGCGACGGATTCGGGCGGCTCGGCCTCCCGGTAGGTGACGGTGATCCCCGGGTGACGCGCCTTCATCCGCGCCAGCACGCTGGGAACGATGGCCGCCGAGGCCGAGGGAAAGGCGGCGATCCGCACGCGACCCGAGCGCAGGCCGGCCAGCTCCGCCAACTCCCCCGCGGCAGCATCGAGCGTTGTCTCCACGACCAGGGAATGACGAGCCAGCACGAGGCCCGCCTCGGTCAGCCGCACACCACGACCGACGCGCTCGACGACGGGCATCCCCAGACGACTTTCGAGGCGCGCCAGCTGCTGACTCACCGCCGGCTGGCTGTACCCGAGCGCGATGGCCGCCGCCGTGATCGAACCCGTCTCGAGTACCGCTCGCACCACCCGCAAGGCCTGGGCATCGAGAACGTCTCGGCCAGGGGCGGGAATCAGCGACATAGAAGAAGAATAACGTGCACTTATGCATTTCATTGAACATCAGGTCTAGATGAATAAGTGCGGCTCCGTCAGGCTGTACTCATGATCGCCGCACCTCCCTCACCTTCCGAGCCCACCGTCAGCCTGGCTGACGCCCGAGCGCAGTTCACCGGGGCGCGCGGTTACCTGGCGGCGTGCACTCTGGGACTCCCCTCATCGGGCACCGTGGCAGCGCTGCGCGACGACAGCGAGCGCTGGGCACGGGGCCACGCCACCGCGGCCCACTACGGAGCTCTCGTGGAGCGTGTTCGCACGAGCTATGCCGGGCTCGTGAGCGTTCCCGCCTCCTCGGTGGCCATCGGCTCCCAGACATCGGTCATCGCCGCCATGGTCGCCGCCAGCGTGCCCGATGGCGCGGAGGTGCTGTGCGTCGACGGAGACTTCAGCTCGATGGTCTTCCCGTTCCTGGCGCAGGCCCACCGCGGGGTGAGGGTCAGGCACGTCCCCGTGGCCGAATTGGCGGCCAGTGTCGGGGCCGACACCTGGCTCGTTGCATTTTCCCTCGTGCAATCGGCCACCGGTACGATTGCCGATTCGGCTGCGATCGCCGCCGCCGCCCGCGCGCGCGGCGCCTATACGCTCTGCGACACCACGCAGGCGGCGGGCTGGATGCCGGTGGACGCATCCGTCTTCGACGCGACGATCTGTCACAGCTACAAGTGGCTATGCTCACCGCGGGGAGTCGCTTTCCTCACCGTCGGCGCCGCCTTCGGCGCCCTGCTCCGCCCGGTTCAGGCCGGCTGGTACGCCGGGGAGGACGTGTGGGGCTCCTGCTACGGGCCGGACATGACCCTGGCAGCGGATGCCCGGCGCTTTGACGTCTCCCCCGCGTGGCCCGCGTGGGTGGGTGCCGAGCCCGCCTTGGCGCTGTTCCGCAGCCTCGACCTGACCGCCGTGCGAAGCCATACTGTGAGCCTCGGCGACGCCCTGTGCGACGGACTCGGAATCGAGAGGCAGAATCAGGCGATCCTGACCTGGCCAGACCCGGACGGCGCAGATCTTGGCCGCCTCACCGCCGCGGGCCTCACCGCCTCCGGCCGCGCCGGGCGCGCCCGGGTGGCCTTCCATATCTGGAATGACGAGGACGACGTCTCTCTCGCCCTGGCCGCGCTCCGCCGCTGAGCCGGCGGCGGCGTGCACAACACAATGCCCTCGTTCCGGCGGGGAACGAGGGCATTGTGCTGTGCATACGGCCGGTTAGACGCGCGCGGCGACCGCCGCGAGGATCTTCGATGCCAGCTCACCGGACGACGCCGGGTTCTGGCCGGTGTAGAGGTTGCGGTCGATCTCGGTGTGCGGGGCCCACGCGGCGCCGGCGACGAAGTCGGCTCCCAGCTCGACCAGGCGACTCTGAACGAGCCACGGCGCCTTCGGAGCGAGGCCGCCGAGCGTCTCCTCCTCGTCGGTGAAGCCCGTCATCCGGTATCCGATGAACGGCCAGCTGCCGTCCTCGCGCACCGCGGCGAGCATGGCAGCCGGAGCGTGGCACACCACGCCGAGCACACGACCGGAGTCGAGGGTCTCGGTCATGATGCGTCCGGAGACGGCGTCGACGGCGAGGTCTTCCATCGGCCCGTGTCCCCCGGGGTAGAAGACGACGTCGTAGTCCGCGACGGTGATGTCCGCGATCGACCGCGGCTGATTGAGGTCACTGCTGATGGCCTCGAGATAGGACGCGATGGCCGCCAGGCGGTCTTCGCCGCCGGCCGCCTGGGCCGACAGGCTGCCCGCATCGACGGTGGGGACGACGCCATTCGGCGTCGCGATGGTGATGTCCCAGCCGGCCTCGCTGAACAGACGGTGCGGCTCAACAAGCTCTTCGGCCCAGTACCCGGTCGGGTGCAGGGTGCCGTCGTTAAGGGTCCAATGATCAGCGGCGCTGACAACAAAAAGTACGGAATTCATGTTTTCTCCAAAGTGTGGTGCGGTCGGAATGAGTGGATATGAGAGTGAAGGCGCTTAGGCGGCGGTGCGGACGACCATCTTGCCGGTGTTCTCGCCGCGCAGGAGTCCGAGGAAGGCCTCGACGGCGTGGTCGATCCCGTCCACGACAGTCTCGTCGAATACGACGTCGCCCGAGGCGAGCCAGCCCGCCATGTCGGCGGAGAAATCGGGAAAGTGGTGCACGTAGTTGCCCACGATGAAGCCCTTGAGCGTGAGCCCACGGCCGACGATGTTCACCATGTTGCGGGGTCCGGCGGGTGCCTCGGTGGCGTTGTACGTGGAGATCGCGCCGCAGAGCGCGGCTCGCCCGCCATCGTTCAAGGTGGCGAGAGCGGCCTCGAGGTGCTCCCCGCCCACGTTGTCGAAGTACACATCGATGCCGTCGGGGGCTGCCGCGGCAAGCTGTCCGGCAATGTCACCGTCCCGATAGTTGAAGGCGGCGTCGAAGCCGTACTTCTCGGTCAGCAGGGCGACCTTTTCAGGCGAACCGGCCGATCCGATGACGCGCTTCGCGCCCTTGAGCCGAGCTATCTGGCCGACCATGCTGCCCACCGCCCCGGCGGCGCCAGAGACGAAGACGGTGTCCCCCGCCTTGAACGCGGCGACATCGAGCAGGCCGACGTAGGCGGTGAGGGCGGTCATACCGAGCACGCCGAGGTAAGCGGACAGGGGCACGCCGGGAAGCTCGGGCACAACGCGGAAGCCGGCGGCATCCTCCTGCACAAGATCACGCCAGCCGAACTGGTGCACCACGATGTCGCCGACCGTGATCGCATCCGAGGCTGATGCAACGACGCGGCCGACGGCGCCACCGGTCATGGTCTCACCCAGCACGTAGGGGGGAGCGTACGACTTGACGTCGTTCATCCGGCCACGCATGTACGGGTCGACCGAGACGAACTCGTTCGCCACGCGCACCTCGCCGGCGGCCAGATCTGCCAGATCCATTCGCACGGTGGTGAAGTCGCCGGCCGTCGGCCAACCCTCAGGGCGGGCGGCGAGCTGAATCTGAGTACTGGTGGTGGACGCTGCCATGGGTGACTCCTCTGCCATTGTGTAACGGATGGTCTAATATATATTGTGTACCGACCGATACACAAAACCACTCACAGGGAACGCGGAGGAAACACCATGGGACGGCTGCAGAGCTTCGAGCGCACAACCGTCGTGCAAGCCGCTCGGGACCTCTTTTGGGACAAGGGTTTCGAGGCAGCGTCACTGGCCGACCTCGAACACGTGACCGGCCTCAAGCGATCAAGCCTCTATCACGCCTTCGGCAGCAAGCGCGGCCTCTTCGACGCCGCCGTCCAGGACTACCAGGACATCGTGATCCGGCCGCGGCTGCGCATCCTGGCCGAAGGCGGAGGCAGCCGCGCCTCACTGATCGCCTACTTCGAAGAGCTCCGATCGGCGGTGTCCGCTCTCGAGGACGATTCCCCCCGCCGCGGATGCCTGATCGTGAACTGCGCCGCCGGCCTTGCCGGGCACGACGATCTCGCCCGACAGGTGGTCGACGAGTACCGCGCACAGCTGACAGACGCCTTGAGAGACGCCCTGACGGCCGCCTCGTCGCTCCCGGGACACTCGGGGTCAGAACGGTGTACCGAACGCGCCAGAACACTGACCTCGCTCGCGATAAGCGCCTTGCTGCTCGTCAGGGTGAACGCGACCGAGTCACGGGCGTTGCTCACGACCGCGATCGACCAGATCGAGTCGTGGTTTCCCCCGGACCCCGCCACTCACTCCTGACGACCGAGCTCCCGGACACGGGCCCGGGCCGGTCAGGTGCGCCGAGAGTTACGCCGGACGCACCGAGTTCACCAGCACGCCAACGCCGGGGATCTCGATCTGAACGGCGTCGCCGTCCACGATCGTGCCGGAGCTGCCGGGGACTCCGGCGAGGAGGATGTCGCCGGGCAACAGGGTGAAGAGGGTGGACGCGAAGGCCACGATCTCGGCGACCGTGTGTTCCATCACTCCCGCCGAGCTGTTCTGAAACTGCCCGTCGTTGATGCGCCCGTGAATAACCATGGTCTCCGGGTCGAACTCGGTATCGATCACCGGTCCCAGCGGGCAGAACGAATCGAAGGAGGATGCCGTCGCTGCCTGATCGGGCAGCTGCTCCAGGTCGCGCGCCGTGACATCCGCCGCCACGGTGTACCCGAACACCACGCTCGCCGCATCCGCTACCGTCACGTTTTTCGCGAAGGTACCGATGATGATCGCCAGGGCTCCGGTAACCGTGACGTCACTCGACAGCGCAGGAAGCACGATGGGGTCTCCGGGGCCGACGACGGAGGTGTTGGGCTTGAGCACAAAGGACGGGAGTGCGTCCGCCGCGCCGGAGCCCTCGCGCAGGGCGATGACCTTGGAGCGCGGAATCACCGGCGCGAGCAGCTTGACGTCGACGAGGTCGACACGCTCCCCCGTCGTGTCATACCCGGCGAACATCGGGTCGCTTTTCAGCACCACCAATTCATCGTCGTCGACGATGCCGAAGGCAATCGCTCCTTCGTGGCTGAAACGCGCAATCTTCATAGTGTCCGTTCTGACGAATCCGTCAGTTGTGGGCTCGACGCTCAGGCGTCGAGGCGGGTGAGCCAGCCGTGCCTGTCAGGCACGCGGCCGTACTGAATGTCCGTGAGCTCCTGGCGCAGAGCCATCGTGATCTCCCCAGCCGGAGCATCGGGATCTCCAATGCTAACGCCGTGGCCTTTGAGCTGGCTGATCGGTGTGACCACGGCAGCGGTTCCGCACGCGAAGACCTCGGTGATCTCACCCGATTCGATGCCGACGCGCCACTCCTCGAGGGTCACCTCGCGCTCCTCGACGGTCATTCCGCGATCACGGGCGAGCTGCATGATGCTGTCCCGAGTGACGCCTTCGAGGATGGCCCCGGTGAGGCGAGGCGTGACCAGAGTGTCGGTCCCGTGAACAAAGAACACGTTCATGCCGCCGAGCTCGTCAATGCGACTGCCCGTCTCGCCGTCGAGGAAGAGCACCTGGCACAGCCGTTTTCGTAGGCTTCCATCTGCGGCAGGAGGGACGCCGCGTAATTGCCGCCGCACTTGGCCGCGCCGGTGCCGCCGCGTCCGGCGCGAGAATACTCCGTGGAGAGCCAAATACGGACCGGCGCAACGCCGTTGGCGAAGTAGGCGCCTGCCGGGCTCGCGATCACGTAGTAGCCCACCCGGTGGGCAGCGCGCACGCCCAGGAAGCTCTCATTGGCGATCATGAACGGGCGCAGGTAGAGGCTGGTCTCTGGAGCGGAGGGAATCCAGGCTTCGTCGACGGCCACCATCTGCTTGATCGACTCAATGAAGTCGGCGACCGAGAGCTCCGGCAGGGCGAGGCGGCGAGCCGAACGCTGCATACGCTCCGCATTCTTCTCGGGACGGAACGTCCACACCGAACCGTCGGCGTGACGGTAGGCCTTGAGGCCTTCGAAGATCTCCTGGCCGTAGTGCAGCACCGAGGAGGCCGGGTCGAGCTGAAGCGGGCCGTATGCGGTCACTCGCGCGTCGTGCCAGCCCTGCTCGATCGTCCAGTCGATCGTGACCATGTGGTCGGTGAAGTGCTTGCCGAATCCGGGATCCGCGAGGATCTCCTCACGCTCCGTCTCGGCGCGCTGTTCGGTCGAGGGCACCAGGGCAAACTTCAGGGCGTAGGGCGTTGCGCCATCGGAAGACGTGGTGATGGATGATGCTGTGTCGGTCATGAAAGTCCTTCGTGTGTCAGAAGAGCCACGATGGCATCGCCCACGCTGGCGGTGCTGCGCGGCCCGGAGGCTGTACCGGGCGAGGTGCGGGTCTCGACATCGGCCGTGACGGCCGCGCTCACCCTGGCCGCCGCATCCGTGAGACCGAAGTGATCGAGCATCAGGGCGACCGACAGGATGGCTGCCGTCGGGTCGGCGAGCTGCTGGCCCGCGATGTCGGGTGCCGAGCCATGTACCGGCTCGAACATGCTCGGGAAGCGCCCTTCCGGATTGATGTTTCCGGATGCGGCGAGGCCGATACCGCCGCTGATGGCGGCGGCCAGGTCCGTGAGGATGTCGCCGAAGAGGTTATCGGTGACAATAACGTCAAATCTACTCGGGTTGGAGACCAGGAAGATCGTTGCGGCGTCGACGTGCAGATAGTCGACGGTCACTTCGGGGAATTCCGTGGCGAGCTCGGTCACCGTGCGCTGCCAGAGGCTCCCGGCGAAGACCAGCACGTTGGTCTTGTGCACGAGCGTCAGTTTTTTGCGCGCTCGTCCTGCGGCCACGCCGAACGCGTAGCGCACGACACGCTCCACCCCGAAGGCCGTGTTGACCGACACCTCGTTGGCGACCTCCTGGGGGGTCCCCTGGCGGATCGCTCCCCCGTTGCCGACGTACGGCCCCTCCGTGCCCTCTCGGATCACAACGAAGTCCACGTCGCCGGGCGCCGCCAGCGGGCTCTTCACACCGGGCAAGATCACCGTCGGGCGCAGGTTCACGTAGTGGTCGAGGGAGAAGCGCAACGCCAGCAGCAGACCACGTTCAATATTGGCATTGGCCAGCCGCGGGTCTCCCGGCACTCCGCCGACGGCACCGAGCAGGATCGCGTCGTGGGCGGCGATCGCCGACAGGTCGTCGGGCGTGAGCACATCACCGGTTTCGAGGAACCGTGCGGCCCCCAAAGAGAACGTCGTCTTCTCAAAGGTCACGGCCTCGGACGCGGTCACGGCCTCGAGAACCTTGACGGCCTCAACGATCACTTCCGGGCCGATTCCGTCTCCGGGAATGACTGCGAGCTTGATGGTGCGCGACATACAACTCCGAGCGTCTGATGAATCCTGTATTGAAACCCTACTGCGGCCCAACTTATGTCTAGGCTATACAGAAGCGTGAACCACCCAGAAAGCAGGCAATCATGAGTGTCGGACTTGGTATTTTTCTCTTCGTCGTCGGGGCCGTGCTCGTATGGGCGCTGAACGTGAGCGTCACCTGGATCGATCTGGACCTCGTCG